>MEIE01000139.1 GCA_001750625.1 Candidatus Amphirhobacter heronislandensis | reverse complement strand
GACGAGCGCCGCCGCACCCACGACATGAACACCGCGAACTGGGTCCCCGACCTGTTCATGCAGCGGGTCCGGGCGCGGGAAGGCTGGACGCTGTTTTCGCCGAGCGACACCCCCGACCTGCACGACCTCTACGGCAAGGCGTTCGAGCGCCGCTACAAGGAATACGAGGCGCTGCACGCGGCGGACGAGCTGCCCGGCAAGCGAGTCGAGGCCTTCGACCTTTGGCGCGACATGATCTCGATGCTGTACGAGACCGGCCACCCGTGGATCACCTTCAAGGACCCCTGCAACGTCCGCTCGCCGCAGCGGCACGACGGCGTGGTGCACTCGTCCAACCTGTGCACCGAGATCACGCTCAACACCAAGTCCGGCAAGAAGCGCGACCCGAAGACCGGCAAGATGGAAGAGACGAACGACGGCGAGATCGCGGTCTGCAACCTGGGCTCGGTCAACCTGGCGCGGCACCTCAAGGACGACGGGACGCTGGACGCCGAACTGCTGCGCAAGTCGGTCCGGACCGCGATGCGGATGCTCGACAACGTCATCGACATCAACTACTACGCGGTGGGCAAGGCGAGGGCCTCGAACGAAAAGCACCGGCCGGTGGGCCTGGGCCAGGTCGGCTACCAGGACTGCCTGCACCGCATGGGCGTGGCCTTTGATTCCGAAGAGGCGGTGGAGTTCGCCGACGCGGCGACCGAGATGGTCTGCTACTACGCCTACGAGGCCTCGAGCGACCTGGCGGCCGAGCGCGGCCGCTACCAAAGCTACGAGGGCAGCCTGTGGTCGCAGGGCATCATGCCGCTGGACTCGCTGCGGCTGCTGGCCGAGGAGCGGCTGGCGGACGGCGGCAAGATTGAAGAAAAGGACGGCTGGCTGCGGAGCCCCGACCTCGAGGTCAACGTCGAGTCCCGGCTGGACTGGGACGCGCTGCGCAAGAAGATCGCCGAACAGGGCATGCGCAACTCCAACTGCGTCGCGATCGCGCCGACCGCTACGATCGGCAACATCATGGGCGCCTCGCCCTGCATCGAGCCCGATTACAAGATCCTTTTCGTCAAGTCCAACCTGTCCGGCGAGTTCACCATCGTCAACAAGTTCTTCATGGACGACATGATCGAGGCCGGCCTGTGGAACGGGCAGATGCTGTCGCAGGTCAAGGCGGCGGACGGCGAGATCGACGAGATCGAGGGGATTCCCGCTGAGATCCGCGCCCGCTACAAGACCTGCTTCCAGCTGGACCAGCGCTGGCTGATCGAGGCGGCGTCGCGGCGGCAGAAGTGGATCGACCAGTCGCAGTCGCTCAACCTGTTCATGCGCGGGCTGCGCGGCGGCGAGATCTCGGACGTCTACTTCCACGCCTGGCGCCGCGGCCTCAAGACCACCTACTACTGCCGGACGCAGGCGGCGTCGAAGACCGAGAAGTACACCACCGAAGGCACCGGCGAGAACAACAAGGTGGCGGTGGCCGCCAAGGAGCATGCAGATGAGGACAAAAGCAAAGCGGCGGCCCAGTGCGCCATCGACAATCCGGACGACTGCGAGGCCTGCCAATGAGCCAGCCTGAATTCGAAGGCATGCCGAAAGGCGGCCGCCGGGTCGAGATCGACGACAAGCGGATGATCAACTGCCGCGCGGACCTCAACCAGCTGGTGCCGATCAAGTACAAGTGGGCCTGGGAGTCCTACATGGCGGGCTGCGCGAACAACTGGATGCCGACCGAGGTCAGCATGCAGCGCGACATCGAGCAGTGGAAGGCCGCCGATGTCCTGACCCCGGACGAGCGGCTGATGCTCAAGCGCAACTTCGGCTACTTCGCGACCGCCGAGTCGCTGGCCGGCAACAACATCGTCCTGGGCACCTACCGCCTGATCACCAACCCCGAGTGCCGGCAGTACCTGCTGCGGCAGGCCTTCGAGGAGGCGGTGCACGTCCACGCCTACCAGTACATCGTCGAGTCGCTGGGCCTGGACGAGCAGGAGATCTTCAACATGTACAACGAGATCTCCTGCATCGGCGCCAAGGACGCCTTCTGCCTGGAGTTCATCGACACGCTGACCAACCCGTCCTTCAAGACCGGGACGCCGGCGACCGACCGCGACCTGCTCAAGGCCCTGATCGTCTTCGCGATGATCATGGAGGGCATGTTCTTCTACGTCGGCTTCATCCAGGTCCTCGCGATGGGGCGGCAGAACAAGATGCCGGGCACCGCCGAGCAGGTGCAGTACATCCTGCGGGACGAGTCCATCCACCTGAACTTCGGCATCGACGTGATCAACCAGATCCACGCCGAGAACCCGAAGATCTGGGACGACGGCTTCGAGAAGGAGATCATCGGCCTGTTCGAGCAGGCCTGCGAGCTCGAGTACCGCTACGCCGAGGAGACGATGCCGCGCGGCATCATCGGCCTCAACGCCAGCATGTTCAAGGAGTACCTGCGCTACATCTGCAACCGGCGGCTCGGCCAGATCGGCCTGCCGGAGATCTACGACCGCAAGGTGGCGAAGAACACCTTCCCGTGGATGTCCGAGCAGCTCGACCTCAAGAAAGAGAAGAACTTTTTCGAGACCCGGGTGACCGA
>MEIE01000138.1 GCA_001750625.1 Candidatus Amphirhobacter heronislandensis | reverse complement strand
AGGCGGAGCTGTTCTACCGCAAGCAGGGCCGCGAGCTGATCAAGCATCTGTTCGCGGTCGCCTGCGGCCTGGATTCGATGATCCTCGGCGAGCCCGAGATCCTCGGCCAGATGAAGAAGGCCTACGCCGAGGCGCGGGCCGCGGGCTTCGCCGGCCCGAGCATGAGCCTGCTGTTCGAGCGGGCCTTCCGCGTCGCGAAGACCGTCCGCTCCGAGACCTCGATCGCGCGGGAGTCGGTGTCGGCGGCGGCGCTGTGCGCGAAGCTCGCGCGCGACATCTTCGACGGCCTGGACGGCTGCGAAGTCCTGTGCGTCGGCGGCGGCGCGATCATCGAGACCGCGCTAGGCCACTTCAGCGGCGGCGGCATCGGCGGCGTGGCGATCGCGAACCGCACCGGCGCGCGGGCCGAGGAGCTCGCGGCGCGCAGCGGCGCGGCGACGGTGCCCTTCGGCGAGCTCGCCGCGCGCCTGCATGAATTCGACATCGTCTTCGCCGCGACCGCGGCGCCGCGCCCGGTTATCGGCCGCCGCGACCTCGAGCAGGCCTGCGAGCGCCGCCGGCGCCGGCCGATGGCGGTCTTCGACTTGGCGGTGCCACGCGACGTCGAGCCGGCGGCCGCCGAGCTCGAGGACGTCTACCTGTACAGCATCGACGACATCGGCGCGCTGGCGAACGTCAACCTGGACAAGCGGCGCCAGGCGATGAACGAGGCCGAGCGCCACATCGCGCAGGCGGCCGAGGAGCTGGTGGCGCGGCTCGCGGCCAACGGCCGCGCGCCGGCGATCGAGACGCTGCGCGAACGGCTGCGCGGCATCGAGGAGGCCGAGGCCGCCCGGACGCTGAAGGAGATCGCCGCCGGCAAGGATCCGGACGCGGCGATCCGGGAGCTGGCGCGGCGCCTGACGCGCAAGCTCAGCCACGATTCGGTCAGCGCGCTCGGCAGCGGCCGCAGCGCGCCGGAGACCGTCGAGGCGATCAGGGACTGGTACCGCCAGGGCGACGATGGCTAGCGGCGTCAACGCCAAGGTCAGCGAGCGGCTGGCGAAGGCCCAGCGGCGGCTCGAGGAGATCAGCGCCCTGCTCGCGGACGCCCAGACCGCGAAGGACAGCCGCCGGCTCAAGGAGCTGTACAAGGAGCACAGCGAGCTCGCGCCGGCGGTCGAGCTGTACGGCAAGTGGCAGGACGCGCAGCGCGAGCTGCGCGAGGCCGAGGAGCTGCTCGCCGACGAGGAGCTCAAGGAAATGGCGGCCGAGGAGGTCGAGAAGGCTACGGCCGCCCTCGCCGCCGCCGAGCAGGAGCTGCTGCTCGAGCTGCAGCCCAAGGATCCCGACGACGACAAGAACTGCTTTTTGGAGATCCGCGCCGGCGCCGGCGGCCAGGAGTCGTGCATCTTCGCCGGCGACCTGCTGCGGATGTACGCGCGCTGGTGCGAGGTCAACCGCCTCAAGCACGAGGTGCTGTCCTCCTCCGAGGGCGAGGCCGGCGGCTTCAAGGAGATCATCGCCAAGATCGAAGGCAAGCAGGCGACCGCCCTGCTCAAGCACGAGGCGGGCGCCCACCGGGTCCAGCGCGTCCCCGAGACCGAATCCCAGGGCCGCATCCACACCTCGGTGTGCACGGTCGCGGTGATGCCCGAGGTCGAGACCGCCGAGATCGGCATCAACCCTTCTGAGCTGCGCGTCGACACCTACCGCTCCTCGGGCGCCGGCGGCCAGCACGTCAACACCACCGACTCGGCGGTGCGCATCACCCACCTGCCGACCGGCATCGTCGCCGAGAGCCAGAACGACCGCTCGCAGCACCGCAACCGCGAGCGCGCGATGGCGATGCTCGCGGCGCGGGTTAACGACCATTTCCGCCGCATCAAGGACGCCGAGATCGAGGATTCGCGCCGCAAGATGGTCGGCAGCGGCGAGCGCAACGAGAAGATCCGCACCTACAACTATCCGCAGGGCCGGGTGACCGACCACCGGGTCGGCCTGACCGTGCGCCGGCTTAAAGAAATCCTCGACGGCGACCTGCACGCCATCCACCAAACCCTGCGGCAGGCGGAGCGCGCCGCGCAGATCGAGGGCGGCGAATGACGGCCGCGGCCGCCTTCCTGGACTTCGAGCTCGAGGCCGGGCCGGAGGTGCTGCGGCCGCGCGGCGAGACCGAGATCCTCGCCGAGCAGGCCATCGCGATCGCGGCGCGGGACGGCTGCAAGCGCATCGCCGACTGGGGCTGTGGCTCGGGCGCGCTGGCGCTGGCGCTGGCGGCGAAGCTGCCCGCCGCGCGCATCGAGGCCTGCGACCTCAGCGCGGCGGCATGCGCGACCGCCCGGCGCAACCTGCGGCGGCTGGGCCTGGCGAACGTGGAGGTCCGCGAGGGCGACTGGCTGGCCTGCGCGGGGCCGTACGATTTGATCGTCTCCAACCCGCCCTACGTGACCTCGGCGCTGAGCGCGCGGCTGCGGGAGACCGGCGCGCTGGCCGATCCGCTGCTGGCGCTCGACGGCGGGCCGGACGGTCTGGCGTGCTTCGGCGGGCTCATCCCGCACGCCTGGAGGTGCCTCGCGCCGGGCGGGACGCTGGCCTGCGAGCACGG
>MEIE01000137.1 GCA_001750625.1 Candidatus Amphirhobacter heronislandensis | reverse complement strand
GGCGACATCATCATCGGGGTGATCATCGAAGGCAAACTGACGGTGGTCGAGAACGCCGATGCCCTGCGGGAGGTGCTCAGAAGCCTGAACACCGACACGATCGGCTTCCGGATCATCCGCGGCAACAGCCGGCGGCCGTTCTTCATCACGATTTCGCTGAACACCTGATATCTCCGCCAAGGTGTTGTCATTCAGCAAAGAGACGCTATGAAAGAACAAACCCACAAGCCCGCGCTTCTGCTGGGCTTCCTGCTTTTTGTTCTCACAATGTTTCCGGCCGTCGGTCACGGCCCTGTGGACTACTCAGAGCTGTACGAAAAAGTCAGCAAGTCAGTGGTTGACATTCATGATGCTGAAGGCTACGGAGGCGGCACGGGAGTGATTATTTCGCCAGACGGGTACATCCTCACCAATGCCCACGTCATCTACGATTATCGGAATGATGAGGTGATTGAATCGCTAGTTTCTTTGCAGGATAAACGAGAAGCAAGAGCTCAAATCATTGGCTACGATCAGCACACGGACATTGCCTTGTTGAAAATAGAGTTCGACGAAGATTTGCCTGCAGTGCAGATTGGTAACTCAGACAGGCTAAGGGTCGGCAATTCGGTCTTGGCAATTGGACACCCGGAATACTATGATTATTCGCTCTCCTCAGGAGTGGTGTCTTACTTGGATCGATTTCAGCAAGCTCCTACCTATGATGCACTTGAGTGTACTGTGCCTTTTATCCAGACTGATGCAGCGATAAACGAAGGCAATTCGGGCGGGCCGCTGCTTAATGATTCAGGAGAGCTGATTGGCATCATTAGCGCGGCATCCAATTATGGAGACGATGCTGGCTTGAACTTTGCCGTGCCAATAAATTTGGCAATGGAGGTTGAACAAGAGCTGCGGGAATCAGGCAAGTCTCGCTGGGGCATGCTAGGAGTGTATCTCGAGCATGGGTATGACGGCGGCTTGCTTGTCAATAAGATCAGTGAGGGCTCAGGCGCTGAAGCTGCAGGAATAGAGCCCGGAGATGTAATTGTCGAGTACAACTACATGGAGGTCGGGAATTTGAATGATTTCCCATGCTTGATGGCCGGAAAAAAGGTTCCAGTCAAAGTGATTCGCGAGGGGCAAGAGCTTGATTTGACCGTAACTCTTGGCGCTATTGAGGATGGCGGCCGCGTGGCTGCCCTCAATTAATTTGATGCTCCTGCGATAGGATGCGCTAAAATATAGGCTCGCTAAAAGGAGCGAGTTATGAAGCCTGCTACCCCCCCCCTACCATAACAGGAGCCGCCTGCTAGCGGTTCTGCTTCTAATTCTCTGCGGCCTGCCTGCCGCAGCTCATGGCCCTGCAGACTATGTCGCGCTGTACGAGGAAGCCAGCCAGTCAGTCGTCTACATTGAGAATGACGCCTTCTCCGGAAGCGGCGTAATCATTTCTCCTGACGGACATATCCTAACAAACGCCCACGTTATTTACGATGGTGATTATGGAGAAATCGGCAATAATTTTGTGCTCTTACACGACGGAAATGTCGCGGAAGCGGAAATCATTGGCTATGATCTCGATTCGGACATAGCATTGCTCAAGATTGAAGCTGAAGCACCTTTGGCCGTAGCTAAGATTGGAGATTCAAGCGAGTTACGGACTGGAGAAGCGGTCCTCGCTATCGGGCATCCCGGAGATTATTACTATTCCTTGAGCACAGGCGTCATTTCCGCCCCTGTACGTATCTCGCCCGGCCCTCTCGCTGATGTGACTGCAGCGGCCTGCTCACTTCCTTGGATTCAGACTGACGCAGTGATTAATGGCGGGAACTCTGGCGGACCCTTGTTGAATGACTCCGGTGAAGTTGTTGGAATTATTAGCTGGAGTGATGCCTGGGGCGTGGATGATAGCGGCCTTAACTTTGCAGTTCCAATCAACGTAGCTATGTTCATCCAAGAAAAGCTGCTTGACGAGGGCTATGTTCCTTGGGGAATCTTGGGAGTTTACGGTGGACTAGATGACACGAGCTACGATGAAGAAGGCTTCATGGTGTTTCAGGTTAATAAAGGCTCAGGCGCTGAAGCGGCTGGCATTGTTCCAGGCGACTTGATAATCGAATACAACGAGGAGCCGTTTATAGATGGATATTTCAGCTGCGTACTGGAAGGAACTGAAATTCCGGTCAAGCTGATTCGAGACGGTGAGGAATATGTTTTGCCAGTAACTCTCGGCCCATCTGAGACTGAGGGAGACTTGCTCTGATAGTTAAAAACGCAACTCAATCGCTACTAGCCAGCAGCCCGCAGGCTTCAAGCGCGAAGTAGCTCAGCACCCCGCTGCAGCCAGCGCGCTTGAAGGCCAGCAGCGATTCAAGCACCGCGTCCTCCCGCTTGAGCCAGCCCTGCGCGCAGGCGCCGGCCAGCATGCTGTACTCGCCTGACACCTGGTAGGCGAACAGCGGCACCTTCACCTGCCCCGCCAGCATGCCGATCACGTCGAGATAGGGCATGCCCGGCTTGACCATCACCATGTCGGCGCCCTCCTCGATGTCCAGCAGGACCTCCTTGAGGGCCTCGGCGCTGTTGGCGCTGTCCATCTGGTAGGTCCGCTTGTCGCCCTTGAGCACGGCGTCGGA
>MEIE01000136.1 GCA_001750625.1 Candidatus Amphirhobacter heronislandensis | reverse complement strand
GCCGGAATCACTTCTTGTTCGCGGTTGAGCCAGGCCGCCAGCTCGTAGACCTGGCCCTTGGCGATGTCCTTGAGCACGTCGAAGGCGCCGGCCATGTCGCCGTAGAGGGTCGCGAAGCCCGTCGCCATCTCGGACTTGTTGCCGGTCGTCAGCACCAGGCCGCCGGCGTCGTTCGCCAGCGCCATCAGCATCACGCCGCGCGCCCGCGCCTGCAGGTTCTCCGCCGCGGCCGCCGCCGGCGCCCTCCCCAGGGCTTCCGCCAGCCGCTCCTCGAAGGCCTTGACGGCGCCGGCGATCGGAATCCGCAAGCATTCGACGCCAAGGTTCGCCGCGAGCTTCGCGCCGTCCTCGACGCTCATCGCCGCGGTGACCGCCGCCGGCAGCAGCACCGCCACCACCTTTTCGGGCCCGAGGGCGCGCGCCGCGAGCGCGAGCGCCACCGCCGAATCGATGCCGCCGGAGACGCCGACGAAGGCCTTGGCCGCGCCCGCCGCCTCGACGTAGCCGCGGACGCCCAGCTGCAGGGCCGCGGCGATCTGCTCGGTCGCGGACGGCGGCTCATGCACCGTCGCGGCCTGCGGATCGAAGACCGCGACCTCAGGCGCGAACAGCGGCAGCCGCGCGGCGATTTCCCCGGCGCGGGCGACATGGCTGCCGCCGTCGAAGACGTGCTCGTCCTGGCCGCCGACCTTGTTGACGTAGGCGACGTCGCAGCCCAGCTTGCTCAGGCGGCGGGTGATGGCCTCGCGCTCGGCCTGGACGCCCAGATGGAAGGGCGAGGCGTTGAGCGCCAGCAGCCACGCCGGCTTGCGCGCGGCGACGAGCTCAGCGAACTCCTCCACCCAGACGTCGTGGCAGACCGCCAGCGCGACCCCGTGGCCGCGCAGCTCGAAGGTCCCCACGCCCTCGCCGTCGGCAAAATAGCGCTTTTCATCGAAGACCCCGTAGTTCGGCAGGTGGTTCTTGCGGTGCTCGCAGACCACGCCGTCGCCGTTGACCACCGCCGCGACGTTGTACAGCCTGCCCTCATGCGCCCGCGGCAGGCCGATAACCGCGTGCTGCCCCGGCCGGCCGCGCAGATGCGCCGCGACCGCGTCCAGCACCCGTTCCCCGGCCGCGATGAACTCCGGGTATGCGACCAGGTCCTCGGGCGGATAGCCGCAGGCCGAGAACTCCGGCGTCAGCACCACGTCGGCGTCCGGCGCCGCGTCGAGCGCGGCGATGATCCGCCGCTGGTTGCCCTTGAAGTCGCCGACCGCCAGCTCGAGCTGGGCCAGGCAGATCCGCAGCGGCGCTTGCTGCCCCAAGCCCTAGCTTCCGAGCTTCGCGGCGATGTCCTGGAACCAGGGCCGGTGCTTGTACTTGTCGAAGCCTTCCATCTGGGTGACGATGTCGGCGTTGAGGCCGCTGCCGTTGCTGCCTTCCTCGAGCGCCTGGCGGCACTCGTCCTCCTTGCCCGCCAGCGCGTAGCACAGCGCCAGCTCGCTGCAGAAGGAATTGCCGAAGTGCTTGTTGCCCTGCTGGTAGACCTCGGCGGCCGCGAGCGCGTGCTCGGTGAGGCTGCCGCTGTCGAACGATCCCATCTCCATCAGGGTCGAGCCCCACAGCTGGACCATGCGGTGGCTGTACTTGTACTTGGCCGCCTGCGCGAACTCCTCGGCCGCGGCCTGCAGCCATTCTTTTTTCTCCGCCCGCGACCTGGTCTGGCTGAAGCGGCCGAAGTACTCCGCGGCCTTGTCCATCCGCGACTTGAAGGACTTGTGCACGGTCTCGAGCGGCATGCCGCCGTTGCTGACGACGACTTCATCAAAGGACGGCTCGAGCTCCAGCGCTTGGCCGTTGCCCGTCGCC
Source organism: Candidatus Amphirhobacter heronislandensis (assembly GCA_001750625.1). Taxonomy (GTDB): domain Bacteria; phylum Pseudomonadota; class Gammaproteobacteria; order Tethybacterales; family Tethybacteraceae; genus Amphirhobacter; species Amphirhobacter heronislandensis. The sequence continues at coordinate 798 of MEIE01000136.1, read as the reverse complement.
GCCTCGGCGGCCTGGGCCTGTTCCTGCTCCTCGGCGGCGGCCTGCGCCGCCTTCGCTTCTTCTTCGGCCCGCGCCTTGGCTTCGGCGGCGGCCTGCTCGGCCGCGGCGGCTTCGGCTGCCTCGGCCTCGGCATGGGCCTGCGCCGCCTTCGCTTCTTCTTCGGTCCGTGCCTGCTCGGCGGCGGCGGCTGCGGCGGCCGCCTGCTCGGCGGCCTTCGCCTCTTCCGCTAGCCGGCGCTCCTCTTCGGCCTTGGCCGCGGCTTCGGCCGCACGTTTCTCTTCGGCCGCGGCGGCCTTGGCCTCTTCCTTGGCCTTGCGCTCGGCGGCCTTGGCATCCGTCTTGGCTTTCTTCGCCGCTTTTTTCGCCGCCTTGGTCTTTTCCTTCGCCGCCGCCTTGGCCTGCTTGGCCGCTTCGGCCTCGGCCTTGGCGCGCTCTTTTTCCGCCTGCGCCGCGGCGGCCGCCTTCGCCTTGGCCTGGGCGAGCCGCTCCTCGGCTTCGATCCGGGCGCGGTCCTCGGCTTCGGCCTGCGCCTTCTCCTCTGCCTCCGCCTTTTCCTTCGCCGCCCTGATCTCGGCGGCCTTGGACTTCGCCGCGGCGGCGGCCGCGGCGGCCGCTTCCTTGGCCTCGGCTTCCCTGTTCGCCTGCGCCTCGCTGACTGGCTGCGGCGCCCGGGCCGGGATTGCTTCATTGGCGGCCGCTGGGGCGGGCGCGGAACTTGCGGCCGGCGCCGGCGCGCTGCTGAGCAGCGTCCGGGTCAGGCTGGGGTTGGCGCTGGCGGCGGCGCGGGCCGGCGCGCTC
>MEIE01000135.1 GCA_001750625.1 Candidatus Amphirhobacter heronislandensis | reverse complement strand
CGATGCTCTATCGTCGACTAGGGCTCCCTCGCTTCTTGTCACCCCTTGATTGAAGGCCCGAATCAAGAGGTTGTCCTCGTATCCGAGACCGACGGGAAAGGGATTCTTCGACTTGCCTTTTTTGTCTTTTGTGGAGTCGGATCGGCCGGTTTTGACGAACTCCCCTTGATCATCGGCCAAGATGGAAACCATCATTTCCGGGACGTTGCGCAAATGGGCCGCTCGGTCGGGAAGGCAGATCCAACTCGATAGATAGTGCGTCGGATAGACCCTCTGGATTTTTTTATCTCGCCCCGACCCATGCGATCGATTCCCCAAGCATGAACTCAACAGGAGATCGCCGAAAATCGCCTTTTCGGGATCACCGCCGATGCCTTCGAAGTCATTTTTTTGCGCCAAGACCTCGCCGACTCTATCGATCGTCGTCTTTCCATCGTTTTGTCTGGCAGTCTTGACATCCGATGCGAAGGATTTGAAAAAGGCACTATCTCCGCGACGCTCGCCATAACGAAAGAGGTAGAAAATCGCAGGCAGCATCGTCGAAAGATCGAAATCCTGCATCGATACCGGAAAGACCTTGTAGTAGTTGTTGGTCCAAATCGCATCGAACATCGTCTGAGTCAGGGAACCGCTGACGATCTTTTGTATCGCTTGGGGCTCGGAGGCGGACATGGGAATCACCTTATCTCTGCGGCTCTTTCGAAGCGGGGACGCAAGCGTTTCATCGATTCGGCGTCGTTGACCCCGATCAATAATCCGAGATCGCGCAAACGCCGCTCCAAGGTCGATCGATTTCTTTGCAACAGGGTTTTCGAGATATCCATCCCTGGCGGAGAGCGATCGATATAAAAACCGTATCTTTTGCGGATCAGATCGATAAAATCTCTGAGAGAAATTTCCGAACGCTTGCTCTCCTTTCCCTTCGGCAGGGCATGCAAGTGAACGAGATAACCCAAAGCCGAGTCACTCAATATCATCGATCTCGCTTCCCCTCTCTTACCGTCCCGAGTCCTCTTTCTTTTGGCAGCGATACCATTGGGGCGATTGATATGGAAACACGAATCCATCATGCTCGTGAATTTCCCGTAGGTATAGGATGTTCCCATCAAGCTCGTCAATCCTCTGGCCAAGCGAAAGATCGCATTGGCATGATTCATCGTCTTCGGCGATTCTCCCGACAACAGACTCTTGGCTTCGGCGTATTCATTTTCTTGCGGATAGTTTTTTATCAGCTCTCTCGACAGTATTTCCACTTTTTCTTCAACCCTACCATGAATTTTTTTGGCCTCTTCTGTGCGTTGATAGAGCATATCCCCTAAAAAATTCAACCATCGCGTCGAGTAAGGGCGAGCCGGCAAATCCGTGTCTTTCGATGCTTGAAAATCGAGAACGCGAAGAGCCATCAAAATCACGGGGAAATCCCTCATCCTGCGCAACTGCTCATCCATCGAGCGCTCGGCCATATCTCGGATATTTCTATCCACCCCGAGCGAGCAGTCAACGAAAAAATCCGCCGGATTCTGATCCGCTTTCTTGTGGATCCGACCCTCTTCCGCCCAATATGATATCGTCTTGGTAGCCGCGGTCAACATCGAGACAAGACCGATCGCCATGCACGACTCGAGCATTTCAATCAAACAATAACGAGGTAATGAACTTGAATATGCTCTCAGAAAAAGACGAATATCCTCGGAAAATTCCTGACTCGTTTTTTCCGCGATCGGACGTTGATTGGGAATCTTCGCTCCGGATACACGATGCACGGTACTTCTCACCCCTTCCTTATCTCTCGATGGATCGGGGGCCTTGCCGATGGTTTGGGCCAAGCGAATCATCATCAGTTGTTCCAAACCGATCGATGACTCGTTTTCGTCGAAGCGATCCGAGGCTCTATCGTCGATCGGGGCGTTTTCTCTTCTTATCACCCCTTGATTGAAGGCCCGAATCAAAAGATTGTTCTCGTATCCGAAACCGACAGGAAAGGGATTCTCCGGCTTGTCCTCCTCGGAATCAAGTCTACCGGTTTTGACGAACTCCCCTTGGTCATCTGCCAAGATAGAAACCATCATTTCCGGCACATTGCGCAAATTGGCCGGTTTATCGGGAATGTCTATCCAACTTGATAGATAATGCGTCGGATAGACTCTCTGAACCTTTTTATCATGGCCCGACTCACGCAATTTATTCCCCAAGCACGAACTCAGCAGCATATCGCCCAAGATCGCCTTTTCAGTTTCTTCGCCGAAACTCTTGAAGTCGTCTTTTTGCGATAGTACTTCGCCGACTCGATCGATCGTCGTTTTCCCAACGCCTTGTCCGGCGGCATTGGCATCCAAAGGAAATGACTTGAAAAACCTTCCGGTCCCTCGACGCTCGCCATAACGAAAGAGATAGAAGATCGCAGGCAGCATCGTCGAGAGATCGAAATCCTGCATCGCCACCGGAAAAACCCTGTGGTAGTTGTTGGTCCAAATCGCACCGAACATCACCGGACTCAGGGTATCGCTGACGATCTTTTGTATCGCTTGGGGCTCTGCGGGCATGGCGATCACCTTGTTTCCACGGCTCTCTCGGCCATCGAGGATGCGATCTCGAAGCGAGGGCGCAAGCGTTTCATCGATTCGGCATCGTTGACTCCTGTCAACAATCC
>MEIE01000134.1 GCA_001750625.1 Candidatus Amphirhobacter heronislandensis | reverse complement strand
GCGGCCGCCTGCTCAGGGGCTCGCTGGCCGCCTGGACCGAGCCGTCGATCTCGCCGTAGAACATGATGTCGGCGCCGACCCCCTCGTACAGCCGCAATTCGGCGTCGATGCGCGCGATCTCGTCCTCGACCGTCCCGGTGCGCAGCATCCCCGACCACCAGCCCGAGGCCATCACGATCCCCGCGGCGTCCAGCAGCTCCTTGAGCTGCGCCGGGTCGCGCGGGTAGGAGCGGCCGGCCTCGGTGCCCACGTAGCCGGCCTCGACGCTCTCGCGCAGGCAGTCGGCGACGCTGTACAGCTCGCTGATCTCCTCGATGTCGTCGTTGCGCCAAGCGATCGGCGCGACCGCAAGCCGGACGGCGCCCGGGGCGGCGCTCACTGGCCGCCCTGGCGGGCGGCCCGGCCCTTGACCTGGGCCTTGCGGGCCTTCTTGACCTGCGGCCGGCGGCTGACCTCGGGGACGCCGGTGTCCCACCAGGCGTCGCCGCCGGTCCACTCGTAGGCGGCCACCTTGATCGCGATCACGTAGCTGCGCTTGGAGCGCCGCGCCCGGTCGAAAGCCTCCTCGAACTCGGCGAGCGAGCCCGCCCATTCGCCGCCGGCGCCCATGCTGCGGGCATGGGCGACGAAGTCGACCGCGACCTCCTTGCCGGTACAGTGGCGGAACAGGTTGTTGAACTCGGCGCCGCCCTTGCCGGTCTGCAGGCGGTTGATGACCGCGAAGCCGCCGTTGTCGCAGACGACGAAGATCACCTTGTGGCCGGTCATCACCGACGACAGGATGTCGGAGTTCATCATCAGGTACGAGCCGTCGCCCATCAAGGAGATGACCTCGCCGCGCGGGCCGCAGCCCATCTTGAAGCCGTAGGCGCCGGAGGTCTCGTAGCCCATGCACGAGAAGCCGAACTCGCAGTCGAAGTCGCCGGGCTCCCGGCTCTTCCAGATCTTGTTGTGCTCGCCCGGCATGCCGCCGGCGGCCGACACGGTCCGGTCGCCCTTGCGCGCCAGGCGGTTGACCGCGCCCATGACCTGGCCGTAGGTCGGCGTGCCGGTCTTCGTCGGCTTGGTGACCCGCGCCAGGTAGCGGTCCCACTGGCGGTAGGCGCGCTGGGCCTTCGCCAGCCACCCCGGCGGCGCCTTGCGGCGGCCCAGCATGGAATCGAGCTCCTCGAGGCTGGCCTTGGCGTCGCCGACCACCGCGTGGGCGCCGCGCTTGACCGCGTCCGGCGGCGAGGCGTTGAGGGCGACGATCTCGACCCCCTCCTGCCAGAACAGCGAGCCCGAGGCGGTGGTGAAGTCCTGCAGGCGGGTGCCCACCGCGATGACCACGTCCGCCAGCGGCGCGACGGCGTTCGCCGAGGACGAGCCGGTCACCCCCAGCGGGCCGGCGTTGCATTCGTGGTCGCCGGCCAGCGTCGAGCGGCCGGCCAGGGTCTCGACCACCGGGATGCCGCGCCGGCGGGCGAAGTCCGCCAGCGTCTGCTCGGCCAGCGAATAGCGGGCGCCGCCGCCGGCGACCAGCAGCGGCCTTTTCGCGCCGGCGATCAGCGCCGCGGCTTTCTGCAGGCTGGCGCGGTCGGCGCGCGGCCGCGGGATGCCGTGGACCGTCTCGGCGAAGAAACTCTCCGGATAGGGGTAGGCGACCTCCTGGACGTCCTGCGGCAGGGCCAAAAAAGCCGGCCCGCAGCCGCCGGGGTCGAGCAGCGAGGCGTACAGCTGCGGCATGGTCGCGACCAGCTGCGCCGGATGGACCACGCGGTCCCAGTACTGCACCACCGGCCGGAAGGCGTCGTTGACGGTGAGCGAGGGGTCGCCGCGGTTCTCGACCTGCTGCAGCACCGGGTCGGGCAGGCGGTTGGCGAAGGTGTCGCCGGCGATGAACAGCGCCGGCAGGCGGTTGGCGTGGGCGACCGCCGCCGCGGTGACCATGTTGGTCGCGCCCGGCCCGATCGAGCTGGTCGCCGCCATGAAGCCGCGGCGGCGGCGGGCGCGGGCGTAGCCGACGCAGGCCAGGCCCATGCCCTGCTCGTTCTGGCCGCGGTAGGTCGGCAGCGTGCGCCGGTGGGCGTGCAGGGCCTCGCCCAGGCAGGTGACGTTGCCGTGGCCGAAGATCGCGAAGACCCCGCCGCAGAGCTTTTCGCTGCGGCCGCGGCCCATGTCGATGTGCTGGGCGTCCAGGCTGGCGACCAAGGCCTGGGCCATGGTGAGCCGGCGCGTTTTGTGTCTAGGCATATCTCCCTCCTTATGCGTTGCCGCGGTGCATGCGAATGGCTTGGGCGCGGACGCCTACCCGTCCTTTTCTCCTTGCGGACGCTGGGCCGACGGCGGCGCGGCGGGCCGGTCCGCCTGGGACCGCTCGAGCTCCTGCTGCCTGCGCATGTCCATCCAGATTCCTATCACGGAAGAAATCCCGAGGGTGGCCGCGCTGAGGATGTACTCTCCGATGACATCCTCGCAGCTATCTTTATTATCCCGTCCTTGCATGCAAAATGGATTCTAGCATTTCCCCGCATCCGTCCACGGCCCAGCCGCAAGGCCAGCGCGGCCGCCTCCTAACGGGCGGAGCGATCCCCCGCCTTTCCCTTGCCCTTTTGCCGCGACCGCTTGAAACCAGACAGCGCTTTGCGCATGTTCTCGTTCCCCAGCAGCAGCAG
>MEIE01000133.1 GCA_001750625.1 Candidatus Amphirhobacter heronislandensis | reverse complement strand
AAAGCGGCGAAAAAGAGGGCCGAGGAAAAGCCGAAGTTGCGCCTGCTCTAGGGCGCGAAGAATTTCTTCGCCTTCTTGAGCCAGTCGGCGGCGGCGGGCGTGTTCTTGGCGGAGTTGGCGGCGAAGCTTTCGTCGAGCTCCTGCAGCAGCTCTTTTTGCCGGGCGTTGAGGCTGCGCGGGGTCTCGATGGCCACCTTGCAGATCAGGTCGCCCTTATTGCGCGAACGGTAGTCGAGGACGCCCTTGCCTTTGAGGCGGATGTGCTGCCCGGGCTGGAAGCTGGGCGGGATTTTCGCGCTGGCGCTGCCCTCGAGCGTCGGGACCTTGATGACGCCGCCGAGAGCGGCGGTGGTGAAGGGGATGGTGATCTGGCAGTAGAGGTCGCCCTGATGACGCTCGAAGATTTCGTGAGGCTTGATGTTCACCTGGACGAACATGCGGCCGGGAGGGCCGCCGTTGAGGCCGGGTTCACCGGATCTGCCAGAGGGAACTTCGTCGCCGTGGCCGACGCCTGGGGGAATCTTGATTTCATGGGTAGAGCGCTTGCGCACGCGTCCTTGGCCTTTGCAGGCGGGACAGGGGTTCTTGATCATGGTGCCCTGGCCCTGGCAGAAACGGCAGGTCTCTTGGATGCTTATAAAGGCGACCTGCTTGCGCACGGCGCCGGCACCGTCGCAGTTGCGGCAGGTGACAGTCCGGGAGGACGCAGTGCGGCCGCTGCCGCCGCAGTCGTCGCATTCGCCTGTCGCGGCGATGCTGACCTTCTTGACGCAGCCATTGACCGCCTCTTCAAGCTCCAGAGGAATCGAAACTTGGATGTCGCGGCCGCGGCGCGGGGCGTTGGGGTCGCCGGCCTCGCCGCCGCCGAAGGGATTGCCGCCGGCGCCGCCGAACAGCTCGTTGAAGATGTCGCCGAAGCCGCCGCCAGCGAAGCCCTCGAAGGGGTTGGGGCCGCCGCCGGCGCCGCCGAAATCGACGGTGCCGAAGCGGTCGTACTGCTGCTTCTTGCCGGCGTCGGACAGGATGGCGTAGGCCCCTTGGATTTCCTTGAACTTGGTCTCCGCCCCGGCCTCCTTGTTGCGGTCGGGGTGGTACTTCATCGCCAGGCGGCGATAGGCCTTTTTGATGTCGCCTTCAGCGGCGCCGCGATCGACGCCAAGGATCTCGTAGAGGTCCTTGCTCATCGCCGGCGAGCTTGCTGAAACGGGGGAGAGGCGGCCGCGGTCCGGCCGTTACTTGCCGTCCTTGGGGTCGTCGACGACCTCGACCTCGACCGGGTCGTCTTCCTTCTTGCCGGCCTGCGGGGGCGTGCCTTTGACCTTCTCTTCTGACTTCTCCTGCTCCTCCTCGTTGGAAGCCGCCTCGTACAGGGGGCCGATGACCTTGGACAGGGACTCGGTCGCGTTCTTGATCGCGTCGAGGTCGTTGCCCTTGGCCGCCTCCTCGAGCCGGTCGCAGTGGCCGCGGATCTCTTTTTGCTTCTCGTCCGGCAGCTTGGAGCCGACCTCGCGCAGCTGGTCGCGCACGCTTGACGACAGGGTGTCGGCGGCGTTGCGCGCCTTGCTCAGCTCGGCGAACTTCTTGTCATCCTCCTCGTTGTCCTTGGCGTCCGCGATCATGCGCTCGATCTCGTCTTCGGTCAGGCCGGAGTCGGCGGTGATGGTGATCTTCGCGTCCTTGTTGGTCTTTTTGTCGATGGCGGTGACGTGCAGGATGCCGTTCGCGTCAATGTCGAACTTCACTTCGATCTGCGGGATGCCGCGCGGCGCGGGCTGGATGCCGCCGAGGTTGAAGTTGCCCAGCGACTTGTTCTCCGAGGCGCGCTTGCGCTCGCCCTGGAGGACGTGGACGGTCACCGCGCTTTGGTTGTCCGCGGCGGTCGAGAAGATCTTGGATTCGGCCACCGGGATGGTGGTGTTTTTCTCGATCAGCGTGGTCATGACGCCGCCTTCGGTCTCGAGGCCGAGCGACAGCGGGGTCACGTCGAACAGCTGCATGTCGGTGACGTCGCCCTGGAGCACCGCCGCCTGGATCGCGGCGCCGACGGCGACCGCCTCGTCCGGGTTGACGTCCTTGCGCGGCTCGGAGCCGAAGACCTTCTTGGCCTGCTCCTGGACCATCGGCATGCGGGTCATGCCGCCGACCAGGATGACGTGGCTGATGTCGCTGGCGCTGATGCCGGCGTCCTTGATCGCGGTCTCGCAGGGCGCGACGGTCTGCTCGACCAGGTCCTTGACCAGGCTTTCGAGCTTGGCGCGGGTGAGCTTCATCGCCAGGTGCTGCGGGCCGGAGCTGTCGGCGGTGATGTAGGGCAGGTTGATGTCGGTCTGGGTGGTCGAGGACAGCTCGATCTTGGCTTTTTCGGCGCTCTCCTTGAGCCGCTGCAGCGCCAGCTCGTCCTTGGACAGGTCGATGCCCTTCTCCTTCTTGAAATCGTCGATGATGTAGTCGATGATGCGCTGGTCGAAGTCCTCGCCGCCCAAGAAGGTGTTGCCGTTGGTCGACATGACCTCGAACAGGTGCTCGCCGTCGACGATGTCGATCTCGATGATCGAGATGTCGAAGGTGCCGCCGCCGAGGTCGTAGACGGCGATCTTCTCGCCGCTCTTGGTGCTGTTCTTCTTGTCGAGGCCGAAGGCCAGCGCGGCCGCGGTCGGCTC
>MEIE01000132.1 GCA_001750625.1 Candidatus Amphirhobacter heronislandensis | reverse complement strand
ACTACCTCGAGGACGTCGCGACGCAGTTCCACGTCCAGGGCCTGGAGCTGGACTGGGCCTGCGTGTGCTGGGACGGCGACTTCCGCCACATCGGCGGCGACTGGAGCAACCATTCCTTCCGCGGCAACAAGTGGCAGCGCATCAACTCCGAGGCGGGGCAGGCCTACCAGCGCAACGCCTACCGCGTGCTGCTGACCCGGGCGCGGCAGGGCATGGTGATCTGCGTCCCCGAGGGCGCGGCCGCCGATCCGACGCGCAGCGCCGACTACTACGACGGGACCTACGCCTACCTTAAAAGCGCGGGCATCCCCGAATTGGGCTCGATGCAGCCCTGAACTTCAAAGGCTGGCCAGGCTGGCCGTCACGGCCACGATGCTTGAGGTCAAGGCGACGAGCCAGGCGTAGGGTGCGAGCCGCAGGACCAGCCGGACCCATTGCCAGTAACTGGACGCTCCCTCCAGCGGATTGAGAACGCTCGTGATCTGTTTTGCCTGTAAGTCGAACAGTTTTGTTCTGGCAACGGCGTCGATGTCAGTGGTGACGAAAAGGCCGCGCCGTATTCTTTCATGCAGCGCAAAAGAAGCGATTGCTGCGACTGATGCAAGAACAAGCGCCTCTTCCCAGTCAAAAACCAGCCAGTCTCTTGTGAACAGCACGACCACGTAAATGAACCCGGCGGAAAGGCAAAGAATCTCGAGGCCGTTGACCAGCAGATGACTGCGAAGGGACTGATGACGGACAGCCAGGCCTGACAGCACAAGCACGAAGCCAAGCGCGTGCGGCAGCAGCGCGAAAGGGCTTTCCAGCAGCGCCGTCTGATAGCAGAAAACCAAGTAAGCAAAGAAGCCCAGCATCAGCCATTTTGTCCCTATGCCGTGCCTATCGACCAAAAGTGTCCACGTGAATGGTAAAAAGAAGAGCAAGAGAGCCAGTCCGCTCTGCGCGATTGGCAGTTCTTCGCGAGTCGGCTCCAGGTCTCCGGCAAGCAAGTGCAGCAGCGCCAGCAAAGCGGCGACGCCGGCGTAGCACCCCAGGTCGCTTCTGATTTTGCGCCAGAGGGCGGAGCGCCAGCGATCGCTTTTTTCCGCCGGACTGCCGTCAGTGGCGTAAATGATCAGCTTGACCATCTCGGACGAAGTATATATGCCGGAGTAAAGCCAGGCAAAAACTATGGCATAGAGGGCTGTGATTAAAGCCAGAGAGATTGAATCTGTTCCTGGGGATTGCCAGAGCGTGTGGACAGCCAAGCCGGCGACCAGCGGCACCGCTAGGCAGCTAACCAGCAGATGGAGGGTGCGATGGTAGCGAATCAGGCCTTCGACGCCGCCTTCGAAACGTTCAGTTTTCTGTTCTTTCTGCTCCATTACTTTGGCGTGCCGCTGATTGCAATTTTAAGTGTTTTTTGCATCGGGAATCAATCTTCAGCAAAGCCAAATGCCCATTTAGACCGGCGTTGGGTACTTGGGAATCAAAGGCTTGCCAGGCTGGCCGTCACGGCCACGATGCTTGAGGCCAAGGCCACGAGCCAGGCGCGGGGCGCAAATCGCAGGACCAGCCGCGCCCATTTCCAGTAGCGGGGCGTCCTCGTCAAGGGATTGATCATCCGCGCCACAGATTTCTTATCCGCCGCGAAAGATTTGCGTCTGATGATTTCGGGATCGGTGGTGAACAGCCCGCGGCGGATCCTTTCATGATGCGCCAAGGTCGCGCCGGCGCTGGCGACCGCCATGATGGCGGCGCCCTGCCAGCCAATCCCCAGAATTGTTGTTTCCGCTATGACGGCGATCCAAATGATGTAGGTAGCTGCGAAAATGATTTCGAAAGCGTTGGCGAGAAGATAGCTGCGCAGGGGCTGCTGTTGAATCGACAGTCCGAGCAGCAGGAGCGCCGCGCCCAGCATGTGGGGCAGCAGGGCGAGCGGCCCGCCCAGCCCCTGCAGATGACGCCAGACAAGAACATACGCAAAGCCAATAAGCACCCACCATCTGCTGCCCAGGCCGTGCCTATCGGCGAGCAGGCCGCCCCTGAGGGGATAGATGGCGGCCGCCATCAACAGAGAGGCCTGGAAGGTCTGCAAGCTCAGGTCTGGCTCCAGGCCACCGGCAAGGGCGTGGAGCAGCGCCATCAGCGTCGCGATGCCGGCGCAGCATGCGAAATCGATTTTGAACACGCGCCACCACAGCGAACGGAGGCGGGCGCTTTTTGCCGTCGGACCGCCGTCGCTGGCGTAAACGACCGCATTGCTCATGCTCGCTGCAGCGTAGGAGCTGGAAAGAAACATCATCGCGAAGGCGGTCAGCAGCAGAAGGAACGCCATCAAGGAAAGCGGCCCCGTGCCCGGCAGGCGCCATAGGGCATGAATGCTGGCCGCCGCCAGCGGCGGCGCCAGCAGGCAGCACACGAGGCGGTGGAGGGCGTGGTGGTAGTCCAGCAGGCCGGCGAGGCCGCCTTCGAAGCTCTCGGTTTTGGGCTGCTGCTTGGCCATCGCCCGGCCGTCCCGCCTACAGGCGTTCCTTGATCTCCCGCGCGAGGTCGTACACCGTCATCGCGTACTTGTTGCTGCGGTTGTAGCGCGTCAGCGCGTAGTAGTTCATCGTCCCGGCGCGGTACACCACCTCGTCCTCGTTCTCGAGGTCGACCAGGGCGTAGGGGCCGGCGTGGACGGG
>MEIE01000131.1 GCA_001750625.1 Candidatus Amphirhobacter heronislandensis | reverse complement strand
CGCCGACCACGGCATCGAGTCGACCATCGTCAGCGTCATGCCGGCCGAGGAGCCGCAGCTCGCCCGCACCGGCGCCATCCCCGCCAGCGCCATCGCAGAGGTCCTCGGCCGTCCGCTGGCGCCAGCCTCCCGCCATCCCAGCCCCGGCGCCAAGGAGCGCCATTACCGGCCGCGGCAGGAGGTGCGCGTCCTCTCCGAGGCCAAATACCGCAGCTGCGGCAATGATCCGCCCGCGGTCGCTGCAAAACTCTGGCTGGCGATGCCGGCGGACCCGGTCGCGGCGGCCCGCCGCTTCTACCAGGACGTCCGCGCGCTCGAGCATCTGCCGGTGCGGATCATCGCCGTCAACGAGCTGCCGCCGGACGCCGCCTGGGACGCCCTGCGCGACCGCCTGCGGCGGATGGCGGGACCGGCCTAGGCGGCCGCCGGCTCGACCAGCACCGCCCTAAAGTCGTTGACGTTGGTGAGGCTCGGCCCGGTGGTGACCAGCCCGCCGGCCGCTTCGAAGGCGCGCTGCGCGTCGTTGGCCTCGAGGCAGGCCTGCGGGTCGACGCCCTGCTCTTGCATCCGCGCCAGGCTGTCCGGCGCCACCACCGCGCCGGCGTGGACGGTGGCGCCGTCGATGCCGTCGGTGTCGGCCGCGATCGCATGGATGCCCGCCTGGCCGTCCAGCGCCAGCGCCAGCGCCAGGCAGAACTCCTGATTGCGGCCGCCTTTGCCCTCGCCGCGCACCTCCACCGTCGTCTCGCCGCCGCTGAGCAGCGCCACTGGCCGCGCCAGCCCCGACTGCAGCGCCCGCGCCTCGGCCGCCATCGTCCGCGCCACCGCCCGCGCCTCGCCCTCGATGGCGTCGCCGAGGATCCGCGCCTCCCAGCCCCAGCTGTCCGCCAGCGCCGCCGCCGCCGCCAGGCTGTCGGCCGCCTTCGCGATGACCTTGTACTCCGCCCCCGCCAGCGCCGCCGGCGCCGGGTTGGCCGCGATCGCTTCGCGCACCCGCTCGTCCACTTCCACGCCATGCTTCTCCAGCACCGCCAGCGGCTCGAAGCCCTGCGGCGACGCCAGGGTCGGCCCCGAGGCGATCAGGGCCGCGTCGTCCCCCGGCATGTCCGAGATCAGGTAGCTCAGCACCCGCGCCGGCGCGGCCGCCTGCGCGAGGCGGCCGCCCTTGACCGCCGACAGCGACTTGCGGACGTTGTTGATCTCGGTGATCGGCGCCCCCGAAGCGAGCAGCGCCTTGGTGATCGCCTGCTTGTCGGCGAGCTCCAGCCCCGGCGCCGGCAGCGCCAGCAGCGCCGAGCCGCCGCCCGAGCCTAAGAACACCACCGCGTCGTCCGGGCCCGCCTCCTTGGCCAGCGCCATGATCCGCTCGGCGGCCCGCAGGCCGTTGGCGTCCGGGACCGGATGGCTGGCCTCGACGACCTCGATGGCGCGCGTCGGCGCCGCGTTGCCGTAGCTGGTCACCACGAGGCCGGCGGCGATGGGCTGCTCGCAGGCCTCCTCGAAGGCCGCCGCCATGCTGCCGGCCGCCTTGCCCGCGCCGAGGACGATCAGCCGGCCCTTGGGCGCGAGGGCGGCCGGGACCTCGATGCGGCCGGCCGGGCGCGCCGCGTCGACCGCGGCGGCGTACAGGGCGCGCAGCCGCTCCTCCGCTTGCATGCGGGCATTCTATCCAAGCCGCCCGCCAGTTGCTAGAATCAGGCAGGCAATCATTTCCCCTTCGGCAAGCACATGTCCTTCTTTCCCGCCTCCCGCTTCGGCATAGGCACCGCCACCCTCGGCAACATGTTCCGGCCCATCAACGAGTTCGACGTGGCCGACTGCCTGCGGGCCGCCTGGGACGGCGGCGTCCGCCTCTTCGACACCGCGCCCTTCTACGGCTACGGCCTCGCCGAGCGCCGCCTCGGCGACTTCCTGCGCACCAAGCCGCGGGAGGATTTCATCATCTCGAACAAGGTCGGCCGCATGCTGGTGCCGCGCCGCGACGCCCCGCCCACCGACACCTTCTTCCTCAGCACCATGCCCTTCAACCCCGTCTACGACTACAGCTACGACGGGGCGATGCGCTCCTTCGAGGACTCGCTGCAGCGCACCGGGCTCGACCGCTTCGACATCATGCTCATCCACGACCCCGGCGTCGCCGAGCACGGCGACCGCCAGCCCGAGGTCTTCCGCGTCGCCATCGACGGCGCCGCCAAGGCGATGGTCGAGCTGCGCGAGCAGGGCGTCATCAGCGCCGTCGGCGTCGGCACCAACGAATGGGAGGTCGCCGAGCGGGCGATCAAGGAGGCCGACCTCGACACCTGCCTGCTCGCCGGCCGCTACACCCTGCTCGAGCAGCACGCCGCCGCCTCCTTGATGCCGCTGTGCGTCGAGCGCGGCGTCAAGCTCATCCTCGGCGGCGTCTTCAACTCCGGCCTGCTGGTCTCCGACGACATCCCGAACGCGACCTGGAACTACCAGCCCGCGCCGCCCGAGCAGGTCAAGCGCGCTTTGCAGCTCAAGGAGATCTGCGCGCGGCACGGCGTCCCCCTGCCCGCCGCCGCCATCCAGTTCGCCCTCGCCCACCCGGCGGCCGGCGCGGTCGTCGTCGGCGCCCGCAGCCGCAAGGAAAGCGAGGAGTCGCTGCGCTGGCGCGGCCAGGAGATTCCCCCCGGCCTGTGGGCCGACCTGGTCGACGAAGGCCTGCTCGCGGCCGAGGCCGCGGTCCCCTCCGCTAGCTAATTTCCCTCTTTGGACCGGGCGAACCGGTCCAGATAGGCCTGGTGCATGCGCGTCACCGCGCGCTTGAGGCTGGCCAGGTCGCCGTCGTTTCGTCGGCCCGCTTGAGGCGCTCGTCCCGCCGCATCTGCGCCTTCATCGCCTTTTCCACCTGCTCGGCGGTGAAGCCGCCGCGCTCCTTGGCGTGCCGCAGCTGGACCTCCTCCTCGCAGTCGATGACCAAGAAGCGGCTCATGGTCTCGGTGATGAACTCCGACTCGAACAGCAGCGGCGCCACCAGCAGGCCGTAGATGCCCTGCGCGGCGTTCATCTGCCGCAGGCAGGCCTTGCGGATCAGGGGGTGGGTCACCGCCTCGAGCCGCTTGAGCAGCAGCGGGTCCTTGAACACCGCCCCGCGCAGCGCGCCGCGGTCCACCGCGCCCGCCTCGGTGACGTAGTCCGGCCCGAACTCACGCTGGATGTAGGGCACCGCCTGCCCGCCCGCCTCGTACAGGCTGTGGCCGACGTCGTCGGCGTCGATCACCGTCACGCCCTGGCTCGCGAAATGGGCTGCGGCGACCGACTTGCCGCTCGCGATGCCGCCGGTCAGGCCGACGAAGGGGATCATGCCCATGGCCAGATCCGGTCGAAGAAGAAGTCGTAGACCAGCACCGCGAAGCCCGCCAGCCCCAGGTACGGCCCGAAGGCGATGATGCTCGAGCCGCGCCGCAGCAGCCGCGCCGCGACCCCGGCGACCGCCGCCGTCGCCGCCGCCAGCAGCAGCACGCCGAGCAGCTCCTGCCAGCCCAGCCAGGCGCCCAGCGCCGCCAGCAGCTTGGAATCGCCGGCGCCCATCATCCGCTTGCGCAGGAAGATCGCGCTGCCCTCGCTCAGCGCGAACAGCGCCAAAAAGCCCCCCGCCGCCCCGAGCACCGCGTCCGGCAGCGGCACGTACAGCCCGGCCATGTTGACCAGCAGCCCCAGCCACAGCAGCGGCTGGACGAGGATGTCGGGCAGGACGTAGCTGCGCAGGTCGATCGCGCAGGCCACCAGCAGCGTCCAGCCGAAGACGCAGGCGAAGAAGGCCTGGGCGCTGAGGCCGAAGCGCATGAAGCACACCACCGCGACCAGGCCGCCCGCGAGCTCGACCAGCAGGTAGCGCCAGGGGATCGCCTTGCCGCAGCAGGCGCTCTTGCCCTGCAGCAGCAGAAAGCTCAGCACCGGGACGTTGTGCCAGGGCTTGATCGGCTGCGAGCAGGCCGGGCAGAAGGACAGCGGCCAGGCCAGATAGAAGATGCTCTGGGTCGCGTTGGGCCGGATCGCCGCCACCGCCACCGACGGCAGCCGGTAGATGAGCACGTTGAGCATGCTGCCCACGATGCAGCCCAGGACGCCGAACGCCAGGGCCGGCAGCAAGGTCTCCATATCCCGCAGGAAGCAGCCGCGCCCGCCTTGCCGGCGGCCGGCGGAGGCGGCCTAGTCCAGTTCCTCCAGCCAGGCGGTCAGGATCGCCTCCAGCCGCCGCTCGTTCGAGGCCTCCGGGTCGTCGTCGAAGCCCTCGAGGG
>MEIE01000130.1 GCA_001750625.1 Candidatus Amphirhobacter heronislandensis | reverse complement strand
CGGCGTGGACGTGGTCGTCACCGAGGACGCGACCTTGGACCTGCGCGGATGACGGCCGCGCCGCGCGACGGCTTCGACCCCGTCCGGCTGTGGCTGGACGTGCAGCGCCGCCTCGCGGCCGAGACCAGCGACCATCTGTTCAGGCGCTACGTGCTGCCGGTCGACGTCGACGGCGAGCGCTCGGTGCGCGAGGGCGCGCTGGTGCTGCTGTGCCCCAGCGGCGGCGGCCGCGACTGGCTGGCCTCGCAGCTGCGCGGCCGCATCGAGGCGCTGGCGGCGGCCGGCCTGCCCGGCGGCGGCGCGGTGGTCTACGAGATCAACAGCCAGCCCAGCCTGTTCCTGGTCGAGGAGGAGCCCGCCGCCGAGGCCGAAGCCGCGCCGGACGCGGCGCCGGCGGCCGCCAACGACGAGGACGCGGCGGCGGTCCAAAAGCGCACCGGCCTGTCGCGGCGCTACACCTTTGATTCGTACTGCGCCGGGCCGGGCAACGAGCTCGCGGTCGCGGCCGGCCGCAAGCTCGCCGCCGGCGGCGTCGCCGCGGCCAGCCCGCTGGTGATCCATGGGCCGGTCGGGGTCGGCAAGACCCATCTCGCCCACGCGATCGGCAACCTGCACCTGGCGTCCCGGCCGGCCGAGCAGGTGCGCTGCGTCTCGGCCGAGCAGTTCATGCGCGAGGTCCAGCAGGCCTTCACCGGCGACGGCCGCCGCTACCGCCGCTACGGCCTGCTGATCATCGACGACGTCCAGCACCTGCGCAAGGAATCCAAGCAGACCGCGACCCAGCTCGCCTCCCTGCTGAGCTACCGCGACGAGCACGGCCTGCCGACGGTGGTGACCTCCGACCGCGACCTCGCCGGCCTCGAGGGCCACCTCAGCCGGGCGCTGCGCTCGCGGCTGGCCGCCGGGCTCGCGGTGCCGGTGGCGCGGCCGGACTTCGCGACCCGGGTGGCGATCCTGCGCAGCCAGGCCCGCAGCATGGGCGCGGGCGCCCTGCCGCCGGAGGCGGCGCGGGCGCTGGCGCAGGGGCTGGACAGCAACTGCCGCGAGCTGATCGGCGCGCTGCGCCGGCTTTTGTTCGAGGCCGAGTTCCGCCAGGTCAAGCCCGGCGTCGAGCTCGCCCGCAAGATCGTCCGCGGCATCGCGACCCTGCCGGCGCGGCTGAGCATGCGGCGCATCATCGAGGCCTGCGCCGACTACTTCAAGGTCAGCGTCGCGGCGCTGCTGTCGAAGAAACGCCAGGCGCAGCTGGTGCTCGCCCGCCACGTGGCCATGTTCCTGTGCCGCGACCTGACCCAGGAGTCTCTGCCGGCGATCGGCAAGGAGTTCGGCTGCCATCACACCAGCGTTTTGCACGCGACCGGCAAGGTGGCCGCGCGGCTCAAGGCCGACGTCCAGCTGGCGGAGTCCGTCCGCGACCTGCGCGAGAGCCTGGTCGCCGCCTGATTTTTTTGCGGCCGCCGCCGTGGCGCGGGCGGCCCCCTCCTCCTTCTTTTTCCCGCGGGCCGCGGCCCGGCGCTTTGCACAGGTCCCTGTGGGCTGGCGGTGCGCGGCGCGGCCCGGCCAGGCTCCATCCACAGGCTGTCCGGCGGCCGCTGACAGGGCTGTCCACAGCCGCCGCGCCCGCAAAAGCCGCGTCCAGGCGGGCTTTATGCGGCTTTGCACAAGTCCACAGGGCCATTAAGATTGCCCTTCTTCTAAACAGCGATAAAATAAATTAAAATAGCCCTGTTAACAAGCGGGCAAGAGGTGGACGAAGCGATGATCAAAGTTGGCAGCGGCGTTTTCAAGGACGCGTTCGGCCGGGTGGCCAAGGCGGTCGACAGCAGCCCGCTGAACTCCATCCTCGACAGCGTCCTGCTCGAGACCGACGGCGACCGCCTGCTGCTGACCGGCTCCGACGGCCAGATCGAGGTCGCGACCGAGTGCAAGCTCAAGACCCCGCCCAAGGACAAGCCGCTGGCCTTCGCGGTCAAGGCCGTCAAGCTCGGCAGCATCATTTCCCTCAGCGGCCCCAAGGACGAGATCTCCTTCAAGCTCGAGAAAAACCTCGCGCGCATCGCGGTCGGCCGCACCAAGTACGGCCTCAGCCTGCGCGACGGCGCCGCCTACCCCAAGCTCAACGCGGCCAAGAAGCCCGACTTCGAGGTCAAGCTCGACGCCAAGCAGCTCGTCCAGACGCTCAAAAGGCTTGAAAGCGCGATCTCGAGCCTGACGCACCGCATCAACCTCGCCGGCGCCTACTTCGACTTCGACGGCAAGGACAAGCTGACGCTGGTCGCGACCGACGGCCACCGCAGGCCCCGGCGCGCCGGAGGCCAGCTTCATCCTGCCGCGCAAGGCGGTCCGCGAGCTGATCCGGCTGCTCGAGCTCGACGGCGGCAAGAAAAAGGCCGTGCTGCGGGCCGAGCGCCAGGGCGAGTCCTTCCGCCAGGCCTCCTTCGAGCTCGGCGCCGGCACCCTCACCGCCCAGCTCATCGCCGACGAGTACCCGGCCTACGCCCGCGTCATCCCCGACGCCAAGGTCAACTCCAGCACCATCACCATCAAGCGCGACGAGTTCCTCAACAGCGTCCGCCAGGCCTGCGCCATCCACGACAAGGCCGGCGACGTCATCGAGATCATCGCCAAGGACAAGGGCAGCTCGCTGGAGATCGTCGCCAAGGGCACCGCCGAGGAGGACAGCGCCGAGCTCGACGTCGGCCTCGAGGCCAAGGCCGACGCCATCCACTGCAAGCTCAACAGCACCTACGTCCAGGACATGCTCACCGCCTTCGAGGGCTTCGACAACATCGACATGGCCTTCAAGAACGGCAAGGAGAAGCTGCTGTTCAGCCCCAAGGGCAGCAGCTCGACCCTCAAGTACGTCGTAATGCCAGTGCGCTAGGGGCGCCGCCCCGGCTCCCGGCCGTCCGCCGGCCCGCGCCGCCAATTGACATGAACCGCCATTCCGCCCCCCGCCTCCGGCCTCCCGCCGCCTGACCGCCCATGCCCGCGCCGAAGAAAAAAGCCGCCAGGAAAAAGCCCGCGTCCTACGACGCCGAGCAGATCACGGTCCTCAAGGGCCTCGAGCCGGTGCGCAAGCGCCCCGGCATGTACATCGGCGACACCTCCGACGGCACCGGCCTGCACCACATGGTCCAGGAGGTGGTCGACAACTCGGTCGACGAGGCGCTCGAGGGCCACTGCGACCAGGTGACGGTGACGCTGCGCGCCGACGGCGGCTGCACGGTCGCCGACAACGGCCGTGGCATCCCGGTCAAGATGCACCAGACCGAGAAGCGGCCGACGCCGGAGGTGGTGATGACCATCCTGCACGCCGGCGGCAAGTTCAGCAACGACTCCTACAAGGTCTCCGGCGGCCTGCACGGCGTCGGCGTCTCCTGCGTCAACGCGCTGTCGAGCAGGCTGGAGCTGCTGATACGCCGCGACGGCTTCGAGCACACGATGGAGTTCGCCCGCGGCGCGGTGACGAAAAAGCTCGCCAAGGGCGCCAAGACCAAGGAGACCGGCACCACCATCAGCTTCTGGCCCGACGGCGAGATCTTCGAAGGGACCGACTTCCGCTTCGAGACCCTGGCCAAAAGGCTGCAGGAGCTCGCCTTCCTCAACAGCAACCTGCGCATCGACCTGGTCGACGAGCGCGAGGAGCCGGCGCGGCGCGAGAGCTACCACTACGAGGGCGGCCTGCGCGAGTTCGTCGCCCAGCGCGCCCACGCCCACCGCGAGTACCAGGCGGTGCACGAGAAGATGTTCTACTGCCACAAGGAGCGCGGCGGCATCGTGCTCGAGGTCGCGATGCAGTGGGGCGCCGGCTACGCCGAGAACATCCGCTGCTACACCAACAACATCCCCCAAAGCGACGGCGGCACCCACCTCACCGGCTTCCGCGCCGCGCTGACCCGGGTGGTGAAGAACTACATGGCCGAGCTCGCCAAAAAGGCCGCCAAGGCCCGCAAGGCCGGCCCGGAGGTCAGCGGCGAGGACATCCGCGAGGGCCTTTTGTGCGTGCTCGCGGTCAAGGTCCCCGACCCGAAGTTCTCCTCGCAGACCAAGGACAAGCTGGTGTCCTCGGAGGTCCGCCCCGTGGTCGAGGAGCTGTTCGGCGAGGAGCTGGGCATCTTCTTGCAGGAGCGGCCGCGCGACGCCCAGGTGATCTGCGACAAGATCCAGGCGGCGGCGGCGGCGCGGCAGGCGGCGCGGCAGGCGCGCGAGTCGGCGCGGCGCAAGAGCGCTTTTGATTCGGGCGGCCTGCCCGGCAAGCTGGCCGACTGCCAGGAGAAGGATCCGGCCAAGTCGGAGATCTACCTGGTCGAGGGCGACTCGGCGGGCGGCTCGGCCAAGCAGGGCCGCGACCGCAGCTTCCAGGCGGTGCTGCCGCTGCGGGGCAAGATCCTCAACGTGGAGAAATCGCGGCTGGACAAGATCGTCCAGTCCAAGGTGATCCAGGACCTGTACCAGGCGCTGGGCGTCCCGCTGGTCGTCGACCGCAAGGCCGACGACGACGAGGACGGCGGCGAGCAAGAGACGAACGGCGGCCTGCCCGAGGCCCTCAAGGCGCTGCGCTACCACCGCATCATCATCATGACCGACGCCGACGTCGACGGCGCCCACATCGCGACGCTGCTGCTGACGGTGTTCTTCCGCCGCCTGCCGGAGCTGATCAAGCTGGGGCTGGTCTACCTGGCGCTGCCGCCGCTGTACAAGGCGCGGATCGGCAAGCAGGAGCGCTACCTGCAGGACGACCGCGAGCTCAAGGACTTCCTCGCCGAGTACACGCTGGCGAACGCCAGCTTCCGCGCCCAGGGCAAGAAGCAGGACGCCAAGGACTTCGGCCAGTACTACAAGATGGTCCAAAAGGCCGAGCTGGTCATCCAGCGCCAGAAGGCCAACCCCGCGAGCCCCCTGGACGAGGACGTGCTGCGGACGCTGCTGACGCTGCCCGAGCCGCTGCGGGTGGACAGCGCCAAGGACGCCAAGGCCGC
>MEIE01000013.1 GCA_001750625.1 Candidatus Amphirhobacter heronislandensis | reverse complement strand
CGCAGCTGCGGGGTGCGGGTGCTGCGCTTCGCGGTCGGCTTCGGCAAGCCGCTGCTGTCGCGCTTCGACCGCCGCGGCACCGAATGGTGCCTGTGCCCGATCCCGCTCGGCGGCTACGTGCTGATGGTCATGGATCCCGAAGAGGCCAAGGCCCGCGGCCTGCCCGCGCACGAATCGCTGGAGGGCGTCAGCCGGCCGAAGCGGGCGTGGATCATCTTCGCCGGGCCGCTGGCGAACTTCCTGCGAACTTCCTGCTCGCGCTGGTGCTGATGTTCTGCGTCGGGCTCGCCGGCGAGACCGGCCTGCGGGCGAAGGTCTTCGAGGTCGAGGAGGACAGCCTGGCGGCGGCGGCGGGCGTGGCGGCCGGCGACGAGATCGTGGCGCTGGACGGCCGGCCGGTGCTGCTGTGGTCGACGGTCTTCGGCGAGCTGATACCGGCGGTCGGCGTCAAGGACGTCGACGTGAGGGTCAGCGCCGCCGGCGCCGAGCGCGACCTCACCCTGGAGCTGGCGTCCTTGCCGCCGGCGGCGCTGGACGACCCGCGGCTGGGCAACCGCCTCGGCATGATCCCGGACATGTCCTTCATCACCCTCGAGCTCGCGACCGTGGTCGAGGGCGGCCCGGCGGCGGCCGCCGGCCTGGCGGACGGCGACTACGTCATCGCGGCCAACGACGCGGTGATGTACTCGTGGAGGGACTTCGTCGACGTGATCCGCGCCAACGCCGGCGCCGAGATCACGGTGATCTACGAGCGCGCCGGCGCCGAGGGCGTCGCGCTGGCCACGCCCGAGACGGCGACCAGCGACAGCGGCGCGACCTACGGGCGCCTGGGGGTGATTCCGGCCATCGACGAGGAGCGCCGCGCCGCGCTGCTCGCGACCGAGCGGGCGGGGCCGGTGGACGCGGCGGCGCAGGCGGTCCGGCGGACCTGGACCTTCATCGCCTCGACCGGCCGCTTCTTCCGCTGGCTGATCGGCGGCGAGATCTCGGCCAAGAACCTCTCGGGGCCGGTCGGCATCGCGCGGCACGCGACCGCGGCGGCCGACCGGGGCTTCGTGGTCTTTTTGCTGTTCATGGCGCAGATCTCGGTCAGCCTGGGGGTGGTCAACCTGCTGCCGATCCCGATTCTGGACGGCGGCCACCTGCTGCGCTACGCGCTCGAAGGCCTGCTGCGGCGGCCCCTGCCTGCTAGAATCGTCTTTCTTGCCACGATCGCCGGCGCCGCTTTGCTGGTCGCCATCTTCGCGTTCGTAATCTACAATGACCTGAGATGAGACGCCTGCTGCTCCTGCTCGCCGCCGCCTGCTGCGGCCTGCTGGCCGCCGGCGCCGCGGCCCAGCAGGGTCCGTTCACGGTGGCCGAGATCCGCATCACCGGCCTCGACAAGGTCGAGGAATCGACGGTGCTGGCCTTCGTTTCCTTCGGCCCCGGCGACGAGATCAGCCCGGCGGAGCTGGCCGGGACGGTGGCGCGGCTGTTCGAGACCGGCCTGTTCCGCGACGTCGAGGTGATGCGCGAGGGCAACGTGGTGGTGATCGACGTCAGCGAAAACCCGATCATCAGCGCGATCCGCTTCGAGGGCCTCGCCGCCATCAACGAGGACACCCTGCTCGACCTGCTCAAGGGCCAGGGCATCGCGGTCGGGCGCATCTTCAAGCGCGGCAGCAACGAGTTCATCGAATCCGCGATCCGCAGCCTGTACCGCCGGCAAAGCCGCTTTTTAGCCTCGGCGCGGCTGGTCACCGTCCCGCTCGAGGACGGCCGCATCGATCTGGTGGTCGAGATCAGCGAGGGGCCGCAGGCGACCATCCGCGAGATCAACTTCCACGGCAACGAGGTTTTCACCGTCGACGAGCTGCGCGGCTTCTTCGAGCTCAAGCAGGAAAGCTTCGTCGACTCGCTGCTCGACCGCGACGTCTACGACCCGAGCGTCCTCGCCGGCGACCTCGACCGCGTCCGCCGCGAGTACCTCAACGCCGGCTACATCCGCTTCGAGGTGCTGTCGCGCGACGTCAAGGTGATTCCGGACGAGGGCGCGATCGTCATCGACGTCTTCTTGAACGAGGGCTCGCAGTACCGCTTCGGCGAGACCTTCTTCGAGATCGAGGGCGACAGCATCTCCGAAGAGCGCGCGATGGGCGCGGTCGACTACGAGCCCGGCCAGGTCTTCGCCGACCGGCTGGTGGACCGGACCCGCGACAGCCTGCGGCGGGTGCTGCGGCGCGACGGCTTCGCCTTCGCTACCGCCGAGTACGAGACCGCGATCGACGACGACGCGCTGGTGGTCGCGATCACCTACCGGCTGAGCAACGACCGGCTGGCGGAGATCCGCAGCATCAACTTCATCGGCAACAACCTGACCCAGGACCTGGTGCTGCGGCGCCAGCTCGAGATCGTCGAGGGCGAGACCTTCGACATCGACAAGCTGGAGTACTCGCTGACGCGGCTGCGGCGCAGCGGCTACCTGCGCGAGGTCAAGGCCAGCGAGCGGCGGGTCGGCGACGACCAGGTCGACATCGACATCGAGGTGGTCGAGGTCGCGCAGGGCCGGCTGGTGGTGGGCGCCGGCTACTCGAACTCCGACGGGGTGTCCTTCGCCTTCGACTTCGCCCGCAACAACATCTTCGGCTCGGGCAACGACTTCGCGCTCAAGTTCGAGACCAAGGACTCCGGCCAGGACCTGGACCTGACCTTCCGCGAGCCGGGCATCACCGACTCGGGGATCACCCGGCTGCTGAACCTGTACATCAGCGACAGCGACGGCGAGCTGACGAGCAGCAGCGCGATCAACGACCTCGGCGGCCGGCTGGTCTACACCATCCCGATCGACCGCGAATGGTCCTGGAACGCGGGCATGGTGGCCGAGCAGTCGCGGATCTCCAACCACGAGAACCTGCTGTCGTCCTCGACCCTGCCGGTGATCCGGGAGTTCGTCACGCGCTACGAGGGCGAGCAGAACTCGCTGCGGCTGGTCTCGGGCATCGGCTACGACTCGCGGGACACCGCCTTTGACACCACCGAGGGCCTGCTGTTCAACGTCAACGCCGAGTACAGCCTGCCGGGCTCGGACAGCCAGTACTACACCACCGGGATGCGCGGCACCTACTACGCGCCGCTGGACGACCGGCGGCTGAACATCATCAGCGGCGAGTTCGACTTCAAGGCCGGCGGCGAGATCGGCGACGCGATCTTCCCGTACTACAAGCGCTTCTTCATCTCCAGCGGCCAGCTGCGGGGCTTTCGGACGACGCGGCTCGGCCCGGTCGAGAACGGCTCGGAGATCGGCGGCCGCTTCCTGGCGCACGGCTCGGTCGAGGTGCTGCGCAACCTGCGGCTGTTCGACCTCGACGGCGTCCGCGCCGGCGCCTTCATGGACGCGGCCGGCCTGTGGGAGGACTACGACGCCTTCATCGACAACTCCGACGAGATGCGCGCCTCGGTCGGCGCGGTGCTCAAGATCCGCACGCCGCTGTTCCCGCTGTCGTTCACCTACGCCTACCCGGTCGTCAAGGAAGAAGAGGACGCCCTCCGCCGTTTCCAGTTCAACCTAGGATTCTGACCATGAAACAGATGTTCGCAAGCTCCCCGTTCTGGGCCGCCGCCGCTTTGCTGCTGGCCGCCGCCGCGCCGCTGGCGCAGGCGCAGGAAGCGGACCAGGAGCCTGCGGCCGAAGCGGCCGAAGAGCAGCCGGCGCTGCGCCGGCCGGAAAACCCGCCGGTCGAAAAGGGCCTGGCCTTCGTCAACCTGGCGCGGATCTTCAAAGAATCCAAGCACATCGCGGCGCGCCGCGAGCAGATCAGCGCCGAGTTCACCGCGCGCGAGCAGGCGATCTCCGACAAGATCGACGCGCTGCAGGTGGCGCGGCAGACGCTCGACCAGGAGCGCCTGACCCTGACCAACGCGCAGATCCAAGAGGAGAACGACCGCATCAACGCCTCCGAGGTCGAGATCCAGCGCGAGACCCGCGACCTGGCGGACGACAAGCGGCTGCGCTTCGACGCGGCGCAGCGCGAGCTTGAGCGGGCGGTGCTCGAGACCATCAAGGAGGTCTCGCGCGGCCGCGAGAACTTCATCGTCTTCGACCTGTCGACGATCCTGTTCGCCGACGCGCGGCTCGAGATCACCGACGACGTGATCGAGCTGCTCGACGAGAAGATGGCGGCGGCGGAAACGCCGGCCGAGTAGCCCCGATGGCCGCGGCCCTGCGCCTGCCGGCGCCGGCGGCGCGGCTCGCGGAGCGCTGCGGCGGCCGCCTGGCCGGGACCGGTGCGAAGGCGGCGGTGGTCAAGGGCTTCGCGACCCTCGAGCACGCCGGCCCGGACGACATCGCTTTTTTGGGCCAGGCGCGCTACCTGCCCAAGCTCAAAGCGTCCAAGGCCGGGGTGGTGCTCGCCAACGAGGAGCACCGCGGCGCGCGGCGCGGGGCGATGATCCTGGTCGCCGGCGACGCGCGGACCGCCTTCGCCCTGCTGATGAACGCCGCCGGCAAGGGCCGGCGCTTCAAAGCGGGCGTGGCGCCGAGCGCGGCGGTGGCGAAAACCGCGAAGCTCGGCCGCGGCGTGCACGTCGGCGCCGGCGCGGTGGTCGGCGCCGGCGCGGTCATCGGCGCCGGGACCCGGATCCTGGCGCGGGCGGTGGTCGCCGAGAACTGCCGCGTCGGCCGCGACTGCCTGCTGCACGAGGGCTGCGTGATCGGCGCCGAGGGCTTCGGCCTGGTGACGGGGCCGGCGGGGACCGAGCGCATCGAGCACCACGGCGCGGTGGTCCTCGAGGACGGCGTCGAGGTCGGCGCGAACAGCTGCGTCGACCGCGGCCTGCTCGAGGACACCGTGATCGGGGCCGGCAGCAAGATCGACAACCTGGTCCAGGTCGGCCACAACGTGGAGATGGGCGCCGGCTGCGTGGTCTGCGGCTGCGTCGCGATCGGCGGCAGCGCCCGCATCGGCGCCGGCTGCGTGATCGGCGGAGGAAGTAGAATCAAAGACCACTGCGCGATCGCGGCCGGGACCATGCTGATGGCGGCGACCACCGTGATCGGCGACATCCGCAAGGCCGGGGTCTACGGCAACGTCCTGCCGCAGCTGCCGCAGGCCGAGCTCAAGAGGATCTGGAAACACTGGTACCGGCAGGGAAAGGAGGACGCATGAGCGAAGGGCACGGCCAAACCATCGAGGCGGTGGAGCTGCGCAAGCTGCTGCTGCACCGCTACCCGTTTTTGCTGCTGGACCGGGTGACGGCCTGGGAGAAGGACAAAAGCATCACCGCAATCAAGAACGTGACGGTGAACGAGCCGTACATGCCCGGGCATTTCCCGCAGTTCCCGATCATGCCCGGCGTGCTGATGATCGAGGCGCTGGCGCAGGCCGGCGGCGTCCTGATCAACCTCAGCCTCGCCGGCGACCTCGGCCCCGACAGCCGGATGTACCTGGCGGGGATCAGCAAGGCGCGCTTCAAGCGGCCGGCGCTGCCGGGCGACGTGCTGACGCTCAAGACCAGCGTCGGCCACCTGCGGGAGATGACCGCGGGCGGCCAGCGCCGCATCAGCGCGCAGTTCGACTGCGAGGCGCTGGTCGGCGACGAGCTCGCCTGCCGGGCCGAGCTGCTCAACGTCGTGGACGTCTAGGCGGCGGCGATGAGCCGCATCCATCCGACCGCGGTCATCGACGGCGACGCGCGGCTCGCCGACGACGTCGAGGTCGGGCCGTACGCGGTCATCCGCGGCAAGGTCGCGCTCGGCGAGGGCACGGTGGTCGGCCCCGCCTGCCTGCTGACCGGGCCGGCGAAGATCGGCCGCCGCAACGTCTTTTACGGCCACGCGAGCATCGGCGGCGACTCGCAGGACAAGAAGGGCCAGGACGGCGTCCTGGAGATGGGCGATGGCAACCTGGTGCGCGAGTTCGCGACCATCAGCCGGGCGAGCGCGCGCGGCGAGCGCACGCTGGTGGGCTCGGACAACTGGATCATGGCCTACAGCCACATCGCCCACGACTGCCGCATCGGCGACAAAACGGTGATCGCCAACCTCACCCAGCTCGGCGGCCACGTCACGGTCGAGGACGGCGCCATCCTCGGCGGCGGGACGCTGATTCACCAGTTCTGCCGCATCGGCCGCGGCGCGATCGTCGGCGGCGACAGCGGCCTGCGCAACGACCTGCCGCCGTTCGCCAAGTACGCCGAGAAGCAGAACCTGGTCTCGGTGCTGCTCAACAAGACCGGCATCGAGCGCGCCGGCCTCGCGGACGAGCTGCCGCAGCTGACCAAGGCCTACGTCGAGCTGTACCGCAAGGGGCAGACGCTGCCGGACGCGATCAAGGCGATCCGGCTGCTGGCGAAGGACAGCCCGAGCGTGACCGCGCTGCTGGAGTTCCTCGAGGCGCCGAGCCGCTTCGGCATCGTCTATCCGCGGCGCTACGGCGGCGCGGCGTGAAGATCGCGCTGGTCTGCGGCGAGACCTCCGGCGACGGCCTGGGCGCGGGCCTGGCCCGGCGGCTGCGCGAGCTGCGGCCGGGGGTCGAGCTCGCCGGCGTGACCGGGCCGGCGATGCGGGAAGCCGGCGTCGACAGCTGGCTGGACCACGGGGTGTTCAGCATCATGGGCTACGCCGAGGCGCTGGCGACCCTGCCGCAGCTGCTGGCGGCGCGGCGGCTGCTGCTGGCGCGCCTGCGGGACGACCGGCCGGCGGCGCTGGTCGGCATCGACGCGCCCGACCTCAACCTGCGGCTGGCGGCGGCCTGCAAGAAGCTCGGGACGCCGTACATCCAGTACGTCTGCCCGTCGTTCTGGGCCTGGCGGCCCGGCCGCGCCGCGCAGCTTAAAGAGCTGTGCAAGCTGGTGCTGGCGGTGCTGCCCTTCGAGGAGAAGCTGTGCGCGGAGCAGGGCATCAAGGCCCGCTTCGTCGGCCACCGCCTCGCCGACGAGCTGCGCGGCGGGCCGGACGAGCGGGCGGCGGCGCGCGCGGCGCTGGGCGTCGCGCCCGAGGCCAAGCTGGTCGCGCTGCTGCCGGGCAGCCGCCGCCGCGAGGTCAAGGCGCACGAGGAGCTGTTCGCCGCGGCCGCGGCGCAGTGCCGGACGCGCCAGCAGGCCTGGACGTTCGCCTGGGCGGCGCCGCGGGCCGGCCTGCTGTCGGCGGCCGCGGCCGAGCTCGGCCCGGTGCACGTGGGGGGCGCGCGGCTGCTGCTGCAGGCGGCGGACGCGGCGATCCTCAAGTCGGGGACGGTGACCCTCGAGGCGGCGCTCGCCGGCTGCCCGCAGGTGGTCGCGCACCGCCTGACCGGGATGGACCGCCTGCTGGTGCTGCCGAAGCTGGGCAAGCTGGAGGAGCGCTTCTTCGCGCTGCCGAACCTGATCCTCGGCCGCGAGCTGGCGCCGGAGCTGATGCAGGACCGGGCGCGGGCGGACGCGATCGCGGCGGCGCTTGAGCGGCAGATGGCCGGCGCCGGCCGCGAGGCGACGCTGGCGGGCTACGAAGAGGTCCGGGCGGCGCTGGCGCAGGACGCGGACCGGCGGGCGGCCGAAGCGGTGCTGGCGGCGGCGGGCTGAGCATGGCGAAGCGCTTCACGATCGGGGTCGACGAGGTCGGGCGCGGCTGCCTGGCCGGGCCGGTGGTCGCGGCGGCGGTGCTGCTGGGCAACGAGGTGATCGAGGGCCTGGCGGATTCGAAAAAGCTCGGCCCGAAGCGGCGCGCGGCGATGGCCGAGCTGGTCATCGAGGAGTGCATCGCCTACGCCTACGGCGAGGCCAGCGTCGAGGAGATCGACCAGCTCAACGTCCTCGAGGCCTCGCTGACGGCGATGCAGCGGGCGGTCTCGGGGATCGTCATCGTCCCCGACGAGGTCCTCGTCGACGGCGACCGCTGCCCGGACCTGCCGTATCCGGTGCGGGCGGTGGTCAAGGGCGACGCCAAGATCCCCGAGATCATGGCGGCCTCGATCATCGCCAAGCAGCACCGCGACGCGATGATGCTCGAGCTCGACAAGGAACACCCCGAGTACGGCTTCGCCCGCCACAAGGGCTACGGCACCCCCGAGCACGTCGCGGCGCTCAGGCGCCACGGCCCCTGCCCGGCGCACCGGACCACGTTCGCGCCGGTGCGGGCTATCCTCGCGGGGGCGGGGGACGCCGGCGCGGCCTGACCGCGGGCAGGGCGGCCAGCCACAGGCACTGGAAGCAGGCCATCCCCACCGGCAGGGCGGGCGGAAAAGCCTCGTAGAAGGCCACGCAGACGAGGGTGGCGGCGCAGCCGGCGCCGAGGACGAAGGCGTTCTCCTCCAAAAGGCGGCAGACCGCGGCCAGCCGGGGCCCGAAGCTGGTCCCGCGCTCCCGCAGGACGACGGCGCTGACGGCCAGGCCGAGGTTGACGGCGGTGACCCCCTGCAAGAAGTAGACCAAGGCGAAGGGCAGGTCCAGAAAGCCGAACCGGGCCTGGACGGCGAGGCCGGCGGCGGCCGCCGCAAGGGCGAGGATGGCGATGCGCATGCTTTCGTATAGTATAATTTGCAGCGGAGAACTCTTTTAGAGTAAGGAGGACAACATGATCAACAAGAAACAAATCACCGCCTTGGTCGCTTCGGCCATGGCGTTTGGCGGGGCCGCCCAGGCCGCAGACGTCGAGGTCACCCACTGGTGGACCTCCGGCGGCGAAGCGGCCGCGGTGAAGGTCTTCGCGGACTCGTTCAACGCCCTCGGCGGCGGCGACCGCTGGATCGACGGCGCGATCGCCGGCAGCGGCGGCGTGGCCCGGCCGATCATCGCCAGCCGGATCACCGGCGGCGACCCGATGGGCGCCACCCAGCTCAACCACGGGCGGCAGGCGGAGGACTTCATCGAAGCCGGCCTGATGCTCGAGCTGACCGACGTCGCCCAGCGCGAAAACTGGAAGGGTTTCGTCCGTCCCTCGGGCCTGTACGACTCCTGCGACTACGACGGCAAGATCTTCTGCGTCCCGGTCAACATCCACTCCTGGCAGTGGATGTGGATCAGCCTGCCCGCTTTCCAAAAAGCCGGCGTGCCCGCGCCGAAGGACTGGCATGAGTTCGTCGCCGCGGCCCCCGCGCTGCGCAATGCCGGCATCGTGCCGCTGGCGCTGGGCAACCAAAGCTGGCAGTACGGCGGCATGTTCGACGTCCTGCTGGTCGGCCTTGGCGGCATCGACACCTGGAAGCGCATCAACATCGACCGCGACGCGGACTTCGCCCGCGGCTCGAAGATGCGCGAGGTCTGGCAGGCCTTCGGCGACGCCCGTGAACTGAGCGTCGGCAGCAACGTCTCCGAGTGGAACGAAGCGACGAACCTGGTCATCACCCACAAGGCCGGCGCCCAGATCATGGGCGACTGGGCGCAGGGCGAGTTCAGCGTCGCGGGCTACACGGCCGGCAACGAATACGACTGCCTGCCTGGCCTGGGTATCAACGAGGTCCTGAGCACCGGCGGCGACGCCTTCTACTTCCCGGCGACGGGGGACGCGGACCTGGTCCGGGCCCAGAAGAAGATGGCTTCGATGATGGTCTCCAAGGACGTCCAGGTTGGCTTCAACCTGGCGAAAGGCTCCCTGCCGATCCGCGGCGACGTCGACCTGTCGGCGGCCAACCTCTGCATGAAGAAGGGCCTGAAGATCCTCGACAACCTCGACAACGTGATCCCGTCCGGCGACCAGCTGCTGACGCAGGACACGCTTGGCCAGATGGGCGACCTCATCGCCGAGTTCTGGGAAGACACGAGCATCACGCCCGCCGAAGCGCAGGAGCGCTGGGCCGACATCCTCGCCTCCGCCGAATAGGCGGCAGGGCCGAGCCTAGGGTCCCCTGCGCGGCTTTGGCCACGCAGGGGGTCCTCTTTTTCATAGGAGGACCGCGAGGGTCCTAGGTCCGGTGCCACCGTCTGGGAATCTTTCCCAGCAGGCACATGGAGTCGAACATCGCAGACAAAGCCGTCCCGGCAGCGCCGGGCGGCCCGCCCCCGGACTGGCTGGGGCGGCAGTGGTGGGGGCTGCGCCGCAACCTGGTGGCGAAGATCGCCACCCTGCCGATGGTCTTCACCGCGCTGGTGGTGTTCCTCGGCGGCACTCTGTGGTCGATTTTCTACTCCTTCACCAAGTCCAAGTCGCTGCCGGTCGAGAAATTCGTCGGCTTCGCCCAGTACGAGCGGCTGTTCAACACCAAGCGCTGGATCGTCTCGCTTGAGAACATCGCGATCTTCGGCATCTGCAGCCTGGTCTTTTCGCTGGTCATCGGCTTTTTGCTCGCCGCGCTGCTGGACCAGAAGATCCGCTTCGAGAACACCTTCCGGACGATCTTCCTGTATCCCTTCGCGCTGAGCTTCATCATCACCGGGCTGGTCTGGCAGTGGATCCTCAACCCGGAGTTCGGCATCCAGCAGGTGGTCCGCAGCTTCGGCTTCGAGGAGTTCGTCTTCAATCCGCTGCGCGACCCCGAGATCGTCATCTACGGCGTGCTGATCGCGGGCCTGTGGCAGGGCTCGGGGCTGGTGATGGTGCTGATGCTCGCCGGCCTGCGCGGCATCGAGGAGGACATCTGGAAGGCGGCGCGGGTGGACGGCATCCCGGCCTGGAAGACCTACCTGATCATCGTGATTCCGATGATGCGGCCGGTGTTCGTGACGACGCTGGTGCTGATCGCGGCGGGCATCGTCAAGGTCTTCGACCTGGTGGTGGCGCAGACCGCGGGCGGGCCGGGCATCGCCTCGGAGGTGCCGGCGAAGTACGTCTACGACTATCTGTTCGCGCGCGGCAACCTCGGCCAGGGCCTGGCGGCGTCGACGGTGATGCTGCTTTCGGTGCTGGTGGTCCTGATTCCGTGGATGTACCTTGAGTTCGGCAGCCGCAGGCAGCAGAAGCA
The DNA here is from genome assembly GCA_001750625.1 of Candidatus Amphirhobacter heronislandensis. Lineage (GTDB taxonomy): Bacteria > Pseudomonadota > Gammaproteobacteria > Tethybacterales > Tethybacteraceae > Amphirhobacter > Amphirhobacter heronislandensis. Next base: position 14,149 of record MEIE01000013.1, on the reverse strand, counting down.
TGGCTGAGGGCGCGCTGGCGGGTTTCGCGCCGGGGCCGCTCGGGCCGCGGCCGAAGCGGCCGTTCGCGCCCAAGACCATCATGCTGTACGGCGTGCTGGTCGTCGCGGCGCTGTACTACCTCATGCCGCTGTACGTGATGGTCGCGACCTCGCTCAAGGGCATGCCGGAGATCCGGCTGGGCAACATCTTCGCGCCGCCGCTGGAGATCACCTTCGCGCCCTGGGTCAAGGCCTGGGACTCGGCCTGCACCGGGCTGTACTGCGAGGGCCTGAAGGTCGGCTTCTGGAACTCGGTGAAGATCCTGGTGCCGGGGGTGATCATCTCGATCGCGATCGCCTCGGTCAGCGGCTACGCGCTGTCGTACTGGCGCTTCCGCGGCTCGGAGGTCTTCTTCACCATCCTGCTGTTCGGCGCCTTCATCCCCTACCAGGTGCTGATCTACCCGATCGTGATCCTGCTGCGCGAGCTGGGCATGTTCGGCAGCCTGCCGGGCATCACCCTGGTGCACACGATCTTCGGGATGCCGATCCTGACCCTGCTGTTCCGCAACTACTTCGCCTCGATCCCGGTCGAGCTGTTCAAGGCGGCGCGGGTCGACGGCGCGGCGTTCTGGGGCATCTTCCTCAAGATCATGGTGCCGATGTCGCTGCCGATCTTCGTGGTCGCGACCATCATCCAGGTCACCGGCATCTGGAACGATTTCCTGTTCGGGGTGATCTACGCCGGCACCAAGAACTTCCCGATGACGGTGCAGCTGAACAACATCGTCAACTCGACGCAGGGCGTCAAGGAGTACAACGTCAACATGGCGGCGACCATCCTCACCGGGCTGGTGCCGCTGGTGGTCTATTTCGTCTCAGGCAAGCTGTTCGTGCGCGGCATGGCCGCCGGGGCGGTCAAGGGGTAAGGGTTTATGGCTTCGATATCAATCCGCAAGCTGGGCGTGAACTACGGCCCCGTCAAGGTGCTCGAGGACCTCGACCTGGAGGTCGAGACCGGCGAGTTCATCGTGCTGCTGGGACCGTCGGGCTGCGGCAAGTCGACGCTGCTCAACTGCATCGCCGGCCTGCTCGACATCAACGCCGGCCAGATCCTGATCAAGGACCGCAACGTGACCTGGCTCGAGCCCAAGGACCGCGGCATCGGCATGGTGTTCCAGTCCTACGCGCTGTACCCGCAGATGACCGTCCGCGGCAACCTGTCCTTCGGCATCCGCAACGCCGGCCTGCCGAAAGAAGAGGTCGACCGGCGGGTGGCGCGGACCGCGAAGCTGCTGCACATCGAAGAGCTGCTCGAGCGCAAGCCGGCGGCGCTGTCCGGCGGCCAGCGCCAGCGGGTGGCGATCGGCCGGGCGCTGGTGCGCGACGTCGACGTCTTCTTGTTCGACGAGCCTTTGAGCAACCTCGACGCCAAGCTGCGGGCCGAGCTGCGGGTGGAGATCAAGCGGCTGCACGACAAGCTCGAGAGCAACACCATGGTCTACGTCACCCACGACCAGATCGAGGCGCTGACGCTGGCCGACCGCATCGCGGTGATGCGCAGCGGCCTCATCCAGCAGCTCGCGGACCCGCACACCATCTACCACCGGCCGAAGAACCTGTACGTCGCGAGCTTCATCGGCTCGCCGGGGATGAACTTCATCAAGGGCCGGCTCGGCGACGGCGCGGTCCCGTCCTTCATGATCGCCGGCGCCGGCACGGTGGACCTCAAGGCCTACAGCGCCGAGGAGGGCGGCGGCCTCGCTTCGCACGCCGGCGAAGAGGCGCTGCTGGGCCTGCGGCCCGAGCACGTCATCCTCGGCGGCGAGCCCGCCGACGGCCTGGCCGAGGTCGGCAAGGGCGTGATCGACATCATCGAGCCGATGGGCTCGGACAGCCTGGTCTGGGTCAACCTCGGCGACGAGATCAGCGTCTCCAGCCGCCAGGAAGGCGACACCAGCCTGCGCAAGGGCCAGGAGGTCACCGTCCGCGGCAACATCGCCAACGCCTCGGTCTTCGGCGACGACGAAAGCCAGCGGCGCCTCTGAGGAACGCTTCGAACATTTCACCCCATCCGACAAGGAGAACACCATGAAACTCACCTACCAGCTTTACTCGTCCCGCAACCACCCGCCGCTGGAGGCGACCGCCAAGATGCTCGCGGCCAACGGCTACGCCGCGGTCCAGGGCTTCGCCCACTTCTTCGAGGACTACGAGAGCAAGCTCGCGGTCCTGCAGGCGGCCGGCCTCGAGATGCGCGCCGCGCACTTCGGCATCGAGAACCTCGAGGGCGACTGGGACCGCTGCATGGCGATCGCGAAGGCCTTCGGCCTGGAGTCGATCTACGCGCCGTACCTGATGCCGGACGACCGGCCGGCGGACGCGGCGGGCTGGCAGGCGCTGGGCGCGCGGCTGGCCGAGATCGGCAAGAAGGTCAACGACGCCGGCTACGGCTTCGGCTGGCACAACCACGACTTCGAGCTGGTCAAGCTGGCCGACGGCGCGACGCCGCTGGAGCTGCTGCTGACCGCCTCCGACACGATGCAGTGGGAGGCCGACCTGGCCTGGGTGGTCCGCGGCGGCGCCGACCCGCTGGCGGAGCTCAACAAGTACAAGGAGCGGATCACCTCGGTGCACGTCAAGGACATCGCGCCGGCCGGCGAATGCGCCGACGAGGACGGCTGGGCCGACGTCGGCCACGGCACCATGGACTGGAAAGGCCTGATCGCCGCGCTCAAGGACGCGCCGGTCAAGCACTACATCGCCGAGCACGACAAGCCCAGCGACGACGAGCGCTTCGCCCGGCGCTCGGCCGAGTTCCTGCGTTCGCTGGAGGCCTAGGCGGATGAGGATCGGCCTGATCGGCTGCGGCAACATCAGCGCGACCTATTTCAAGAACGTCCCGCTGTTCAAGGACATGGAGGTCGGCGCCTGCGCCGACATCAACCATGAGGCGGCGCAGCGGGCGGCGGAGCAGTGGGGCGTCAAGGCGCTGAGCGTCGACGAGCTGCTCAAGGACGAGTCCATCGACGCGGTCGTCAACATCACCATCCCGGCGGCGCACTGCGAGGTGACCTGCCGCATCCTCGAGGCCGGCAAGCACGTCTACTCGGAAAAGCCCCTGGGCCTGGACATGGCCGAGGGCCGCAGGATCGAGGCCGCGGCGAAGGCGGCCGGCAAGCAGGTGTGCTCGGCGCCGGACACCTACCTCGGCGGCGCCCACCAGCTGGCGCGGGCGGCGATCGACGACGGCGCCATCGGCCGGGTGACGAGCGGCAGCTGCCACGTGATGAGCCCGGGCATGGAGATGTGGCATCCCAACCCCGATTTCTTCTTCCAGCGCGGCGGCGGCCCGGTCCTCGACCTGGGGCCGTACTACATCTCCAACCTGGTCAACCTGCTCGGGCCGGTCAAGCGGCTGGCGGCGATGGAGAACAAGGCCTGGGAGGAGCGGACGATCACCAGCGAGCCGCGTTCCGGGGAGAAGGTCAAAGTGGACGTCGCGACCACCCTGATGGCGCTGCTGGAGTTCGCCTCCGGCGCGAAGGTGACGCTGACGGCGAGCTGGGACGTCTGGGCGCACCGGCACGAGAACATGGAGCTGTACGGCACCGAGGGCAGCCTGTACGTCCCCGATCCTAACTTCTTCGACGGCGAGGTGGTCAAGGTCGGCCGCGACGGCAAGGCCGCGACCCTGCCGGCGGGCGACCATCCGCTGTACGTCACCAACGAGACGCACGAGCACATGGGCAAGCTGGCGAACTGGCGCGCCGTGGGCCTGGCCGAGATGGCCGCCGCGGTCGCGGCCGGCCGCGAGCCGCGCTGCTCGTTCAGCCGCGCCCTGCACATCCTCGAGGTGATGGCCGGCATCCTCGACGGCGCCGCGGCCGGCAAGTTCGTCGAGATGGAGACCAGCTGTGAGCGGCCCGCGCCCCTCGGGACGGAGGAGGCGGCCGCGCTGTTCAAGGAAAAGCCCGTCCCGGGCAATGAAAGGAGCCACAAGGATGAGTGACAAGCGCAAAAACATCATCTTCACCGGCGGCAGCGGCAAGGCCGGCAAGCACATGCTGCCGTGGCTGGCGGCGAAGGGCTACAACGTCCTCAACGTCGACAAGGTGCCGCTGCGCGGCGTCGAGCACGTCCACAACATCGTCGCCGACATCACCAGCGCCGGCGAGATGCACAACGTCATGGAGACCTACGGCAAGTTCGACGAGCTGGAGACGGGAGAGCAGGGCTTCGAGGCGGTGGTGCACTTCGCCGCGATCCCGGCGATCCTGTTCACGCCCGACAGCACGCTGTTCCACATCAACACGGTCGGCACCTACAACGTCATCGAGGCGGCGCTGGCGCGCGGCATCCGCAAGGTCATCATCGCGAGCAGCGAGACCACCTACGGCGTCGTCTTCGCCAAGGGCCACCGCGAGTACCAGTACCTGCCGCTGGACGAGGAGCACCCGACCGAGCCGATGGACAGCTACGCGCTGTCGAAGGTCCTCAACGAGCAGACCGCGAAGGCCTTCCAGCTGCGCTCGGGCGCCGACATCTACGCCCTGCGCATCGGCAACGTCATCGAGCCGCACGAGTACGAGAACTTCCCCGGCTTCTTCGAGGACCCGGCGATCCGCAAGCGCATCTGCTGGAGCTACATCGACACCCGCGACCTGGCGCAGCTCGTCCATCTGTGCATCGAGAAGGACGGCCTGGGCTACGAGGTCTTCAACGCCTGCAACGACCACAGCTCGGCGACCCAGTCCAGCGCGGAGCTGGCCAAGCAGTTCTTCCCGAAGACGCCGCTGCGCGGCGAGATCGGCGAGCACGAGGGCCTGCTGTCCAACCGCAAGGCGCGGGAGGTGCTCGGCTTCAAAGAAGAGCACAACTGGCGCAAGTACGTGCCGGGCCACGACAAGTAGGCGATGGGCGAAGCGGCGGCGATGCAGGCGGCCGGCGGCAACCGGCCGTACCTCGAGGAGATCGAGGCGCTCGACGAGCTGCGCCGCAAGGTCTTCAGCAGCGTCGGCGACTACGCCATCCTGCCGCACGAGGAGTTCACCGCCGAAAAGAGCAACATGATCCGCATGCAGCGGGCGCTGAGCTGGCTGCGGCGCTACGCCGAGGACGAGGTCGACAAGGACATCGGCTTCATCCTGCACTGGATCGCCTTCGAGTCGCTGTACGGCCGCGAGGAGAACAGCCAGTACAGCAAGCACGGCAAGGTCACCACCGCCAAGGAGATCGAGAAGTTCTTCGACGAGCTCAAGGCCACCGAGATGGGCCGGGTCCAGCTGGTGGAGGCGACGATTACGATCATCGACGACATCCGCGCCGCCTTCGCCAATCCGTACATCAGCACCGCGGCCTGGTACAGCTACTACAGCAAGAAAGTGCCGCGCGCCGGCGGCAGGCACAATCCCTTCGCGGCGGAAAAGCCCCGGCCCTGCACGCAGAGCAAGCTCAAGGACCCCAAGCAGTACGACGCGATCATCCGGGAGGTGTTCCTGCGGATGTACCTGGTGCGCAACCAGCTGTTCCACGGCAACGCGACCTACAAGGGCCACGACGACAGCGAGAAGTCCGCCCAGATCGTCAGCGGCTACAACATCCTGCGCCAGCTGATGCCGCCGATCATCTCGATCATGCTGCGGTCGATGGAAGAGGACCCCGCCAGCGAGCGCTGGGGGCTGGTGCCCTATCCGCGCATCAAGGACAAGTAGCTTTTCAGTCCAGGTCCTGCAGGACCTTGCGCAGCCGCGCGGCGATCTCGGCGATCTGCTCGGCCGCGACGATAAGCGGCGGCGAGACCGCGATGATGTCGCCGGTGACGCGGATGAGCATGTCGTGGTCGTGGAAAGCGGAGCCTAAGGCGTCGTAGGCCCGGGTGCCGGGCGGGACGCCGTCGCGGGGCCGCAGCTCGACCGCGCCCATCAAGCCGTAGTTGCGGACGTCGATGACGTGCGGCGCGTCCCGCAAAGAGTGCAGGGCGTCGGCGAAGGCGTCCTCAAGCTCGATGGCCTTGGAAAAGAGCTTCTCCTCCTTGTAGACCCGCTGGGCGGCGAGGCCGGCGGCCATGGCCAGCGGGTGGCCGCTGTAGGTGTAGCCGTGGAAGAAGTCGATGGCCTTGTCCGGCGCCTTTTCATAGAACAGGTCGCAGATCGCGCCGCTGACCGCGACGCCGCCAAGCGGCACCGAGGCGCTGTTGACGCCCTTGGCGAAGGTGATCATGTCGGGCGTGATGCCGAAGCGCTCCGCAGCGCTGCCGGTCCCGACGCGGCCAAAGGCGGTGATGACCTCGTCGAAGATCAGCAGGATGCCGTGCTCGCTGCAGATCGCGCGCAGGCGCTCGAGGTAGCCCTGCGGCGGGACGAGGACGCCGGTCGAGCCGGCGACGGGCTCGACGATGACCGCGGCGATGCTCTCGGCGCCGTGCTCCTTGATCACGTCGAGCAGCCCGTCGGCGAACTCGGCGCCGTGGGCGGGCTGGCCGCGGCTGAAGGCGTTGCGCTCGAGGTCGTGGGTGTCGCGGATGTGGGCGGTCCGCAGCTGGTTCGGGTACCATTTCTTGACGTTCGGGATGCCGCCGACCGAGACGCCGCCGAAGTTGACGCCGTGGTAGGCGCGGCTGCGGCCGACGAACAGGGTGCGCTCGGTCTCGCCGCGGTGCTGGTGGTAGCCCAGCGCGATCTTGAGGGCCGAATCCACCGCTTCGGATTGGCGAAGAAGATGCGGTCGAGGCCGGCGGGGAAGACGTCGCGGGCGAGGACGGAGGCGAGCTCGAAGACCTTGGGGTGGCCCATCTGGAAGGTCGGCGCGAAGTCGAGCTCGGCGGCCTGCGCCTGGATGGCGGCGACGATCTCAGGGTGGCTGTGGCCGCAGTGGCAGCACCACAGGCCGGCGGTGCTGTCGAGGATCTCGCGGCCGGTGGCGTCGAAAAAGTGCATGCCCTTGGCGCGGGCGAGCATGCGCGGCCGGGACTTGAAGTCCTGGCTGCTGCTGAACGGCATCCAAAAGGCCTGCAGGTCGGGCGTGGCGGGGGCGTCGGGCATGGCTTTTCGCAGATTATATCCAACCAGGCCGGCCCAGCCGGCGGCCGCCCGCCCCTGCTAGTAAAATATTCCGCCCACGCAGGCTAAGCAGGAGGCGGTGGCCTGCTTGAATCAGCACATGGCATACGAAGTGGTCAACTACGTCAACGGCAAGGCCGTCGCGCCGCCCAAGGCCTCCTGGGGCCCGGTTTTCGACCCCGCGCGCGGCGTCCGGCAGGGCAAGGTCTGCATGAGCGGCGCCGGCGAGGTCGCCAAGGCGGTCGCGGCCGCCCGCAAGGCCGCCGTGGCCTGGGGCGCGACCCCGGCGCCGCGCCGCGCCGAGGTGCTGCACCGCTACCGGGCGCTGCTGGCCGCGCACGCGGACGAGCTGGCGAAGATCGTCAGCCGCGAGCACGGCAAGACCGTCCCGGACGCGGCCGGCGAGGTGGCGCGGGGCCTCGAGGTCGTCGACTACTGCACCGGCCTGCCCGAGCTGCTCAAGGGCGCGTACTCGCGGGCGGCGGCGACCGGCATCGACGTCCACGACGTGCGCATGCCGCTGGGGGTGGCGGCCGGCATCACGCCGTTCAACTTCCCGGTGATGGTGCCGATGTGGATGTTCGTCCCGGCGATCGCCTGCGGCAACGCCTTCGTGCTCAAGCCCTCGGAGAAGGATCCGGCGGCGGCGGTCCGCTGCGCCGAGCTGTTCGCCGAGGCCGGCCTGCCGCCGGGGGTCTTCAACGTCGTCCACGGTGGCAAGGAGGCGGTGGACGCCATCTTGGAGCATCCGGACGTCAAGGCGGTCAGCTTCGTCGGCTCGACGCCGATCGCCAAGCGCATCTACGCCGCGGCGGCGGCGGCCGGCAAGCGGGTCCAGGCGCTCGGCGGCGCCAAGAACCACATGGTGGTCCTGCCCGACGCCGACATCGGCCTGGCGGCCGACGCGCTGGCCGGGGCGGCCTACGGCTCGGCGGGCGAGCGCTGCATGGCGGTCTCGGTGGCGGTCCCGGTGGGGGAGGACACCGCCGACGCGCTGGTCGCGGCGCTCAAAAAGCGGATCCGCGACATCACCATCGGCGCCGGCGGCGCCAAGGGCGTGGACATGGGCCCGCTGATCACCGCCGAGCACCGCTCGAAGGTCGCGCACCACATCGACACCGGCGTCGCCGAGGGCGCGGTCCTCGCGGTCGACGGCCGCCGGGCGCCGCGGACCAAGGGCGGCACGGCCAAGGGCTTTTTCCTCGGCTGCTCGCTGTTCGACGAGGTGACGCCGGAGATGTCGATCTACCAGGAGGAGATCTTCGGCCCGGTGCTGGCGGTGGTGCGGGTCCGGACCGCGGCCGACGCGCTCAAGCTGGTCAACCGCCACCAGTACGGCAACGGCGCGGCGATCTTCACCCGCGACGGCCAGGCCGCCCGCGGCTTCTGCGAGCAGGCCGAGGCCGGCATGGTCGGGGTCAACGTCCCGATTCCGGTGCCGGTGGGCTTCCACAGCTTCGGCGGCTGGAAGCAGTCCCTGTTCGGCGCCCACGCCATCTACGGCCCCGAGGGGGTCGCCTTCTACACCCGCCTCAAGACCGTGACCACGCGCTGGCCCGCCGGCCGCGGCCACGGCGCCGAGTTCACCTTCCCCAGGAGTGATTAGCCCATGAGTCCCGCCGCCGCCCGCCGCCCCAAACCCGTCGTTCTCGTCGCCGACCGCCTTTCGGACGAGGGCGTCGCCTGCCTGCAGGCCAACGGCATCGAGCCGGCGGTCGAGATCGGCCTGTCCGACGCCAAGCTCAAGGCGCGGCTCGCGAAGGTCGACGGCGTCGTCGTCCGCAGCGCGACCAAGCTCACCGCCAAGGTCCTGCCGGCCGGCAAATCCAAGCTCAAGGTCATCGGCCGCGCCGGCATCGGCGTCGACAACATCGACGTCGCCAAGGCGACCGAGCTGGGCCTGGTGGTCCTCAACACGCCGGACGCGAACGCGACCACCACCGCCGAATTGGCGATCGCCCACATCTTCGGCTGCGCGCGGCACCTGGCGGCCGCCGACGCCTCGGTGCGGGCTGGCGAGTGGGACCGCGCCAAGTACACCGGCACCGAGATCGCCGGCAAGACCGCCGGCGTCATCGGCTACGGCACCATCGGCCGCATCGTCGCGCAGCGCTGCCGCGGCCTGGGCCTCAAGGTCATGGTCCACGATCCCTTCGTCCCCGCCGGCGTGGTCGAGGAGGACGGCTGCGAGGCCGCCACCTTGAAGAAGCTGCTCGCCGGCAGCGACTTCGTCACCATCCACACGCCGGGCGGCAAGGCCACCGAGGGCCTGATCGGCCGCCGCGAACTCGCCGCGATGAAGTCCACCGCCTATCTGATCCAGTGCGCCCGCGGCGGCATCGTCGTCGAGGAGGACCTGGCGCTGGCCCTGAACAAGGGCAGCATCGCCGGCGCCGCCGTCGACGTCTTCACCGCCGAGCCGCTGCCGGCCAGCCACGTGCTGCGCGGCGCGCGCAACATCAGCTTCACCCCGCATCTGGGCGCCTCGACCAAGGAGGCGCAGCGGGCGACCGGGCTCGCGATCGCCGAGCAGCTGGGGCAGTACTTCCGCAGCGGCGAGGCCGTCAACGCGGTCAACCTGCCGCGGGTCCCCGGCGACGTGCTGGACGTCACCCGGCCTTACATCCCGCTGGCGAAGAACCTCGGCCAGCTGCTGGCGGCGGCCTGCAGCCTCAGCCCCCGCGAGCTGACCCTGGCGCTGCAGGGCGAGGCGGCCGAACTGCCCGAGAGCGTGGTGCTCGCCGAGGCGGTCAGCGGCCTGCTGGGCGGCCGCCTGTCCTTCCCGGTCAACCAGGTCAACGCCGCCGCGGTCGCCGAGCGCCAGGGCCTGAAGCTGGCGGTGGAAAAAAGCGCCGCGGCCCCCGAGTTCGCGACCATGCTGCGGCTGCGGCTGCGCTGCGGCCGCGAGGAGGTCGAGGTGGCCGGCACCCTGCTTGGCGGCGACCAGCCCCGCATCGCCTATTTCGACGGCATCGAGCTCGAGGCGCCGCTGACCGGCCCGATCCTGCTGACGACGCACCACGACCGGCCCGGCGTCATCGCCGAGATCACCGCGCTGCTGGCGGAGCTGAAGATCAACATCACCCACATGCACGTCGGCTCGGCCGGCAAGCGGGCGGCGGCCTGCATCCGGCTGGCGCGGCCGCTGCCGGAGCGCTTCGTCGCGCAGGTGGGCAAGCTGCGCCACGTCAAGTCGGCGGTGAGCATGGAGTTCGGGGCGTGAGCGCGGCGCAGCAGCGCGTCCGGGTCTTCCTCGATTTCGACAGCACGCTCACCGCGCTCGAGGGCTACGACGAGCTCGCCCGCATGCGCGGCGCCTACCGGGCGGTCAGCGCGGTCACCCGCCGGGCGATGGCGGGCAAGGTGGACTTCATCGCCGCCCTGCGCGACCGCCTCGAGCTGATCCGGCCGGACGCGGCGATGCTCGCCGAACTGGCGCGGCTGTACGTCCGCAACATGGTCGCGGGCGCGGCGGCCGGGGTCGCGCGGCTGCGGGAGCAGGGGATGCGGCCGCGCATCGTCTCCGGCGGCCCCCGCGAGGCCATCCTGCCCTGCGCGGCGCGGCTGGGCATCGCGGCCGCGGACGTGGTCGCGGTGGGGCTGAAGCTGGACGCGGCGGGCGCCTACAAGGGCTTCGACCGCCGCAGCGAGGTGCTGCGGCCCGGCGGCAAGGCCAGCGCCTGCGGCGCGCGGGTCGGGCCGAAAGAGATCGGCGTGGTCGTCGGCGACGGCGCCAGCGACGCCGAGGCCAAGGCCAGCGGCATGCTCTTCGTCCAGTACGCCGGCGTGGTCGACCGCCGGGAGGTCAGGCCGCACGCGGACGCGGTGATCCGCGGCCGCAGCCTGCGCAACATCGACCGCCACGTCCTGCGCGCCGTCGCAAGGCGCGCCGGCTGAGCGATTCGTCCGCAACCTAAGGAGGGAAGACAAGATGCCCAAAGCAAGCAAGCCGGCCAAGGCGCCGGCGACCAAGACCATGCGCGATTCGATGGGGCCGGTGCAGGTCCCGCGCAGCGCGCTGTACGGCGCGACCACCCAGCGCGCGGTCGAGAACTTCCCGATCTCGGGCCAGCGCATGCCGGCCGAGTTCATCACCGCCTTGGCGCTGATCAAGGCCGCCGCCGCCGAGGCCAACGGCCGCCTGCGGCTGCTGCCGCTGCACCGGGCGCGGGCGATCGCGAACGCCGCGGTCGACGTCTACAACGGGGAACACCTGGACCAGTTCCCGGTGGACGTCTACCAGACCGGCTCGGGCACCAGCACCAACATGAACATGAACGAGGTGCTCGCGGCGCTGGCGTCCAAGGAGCTGGGCGAGGAGGTCAGCCCGAACGACGACGTCAACATGGGCCAAAGCAGCAACGACGTGATTCCGACCGCGATCCACGTCGCGGCCGCTATGGAGATCGACTACGAGCTGCTGCCGGCGCTGCGGCGCGCCGAGCGCGGCATCCTGACCAAGAGCCGGACGCTGCGCGACTGCGTCACCACCGGCCGGACCCACCTGATGGACGCGATGCCGGTCACCCTGGAGCAGGAGCTGGCCTGCTGGGCGGCGCAGCTGCGCGAGGGCCACGACCGCCTCGCGGTCTCGGCGCGGCGCCTGCGGGAGCTGGCGCAGGGCGGGACCGCGGTCGGGACCGGCGTCAACACCCATCCGCGCTTCGCCGGGCTGTTCGCGCGGGAGCTGAGTTCCCTCAGCGGCCTGCGCTTTCGGCCCAGCGCCAACTTCTTCGCCCGCATGGCCTCGCAGGACACCGCGGTGGAGGTCTCCGGCCAGCTGCGGGCGCTGGCGGGGGCGCTGACCAAGATCGCCAACGACCTGCGCTGGATGAACTCGGGGCCGCTGGCGGGCCTGGGCGAGATCCAGCTCAAGGCCCTGCAGCCGGGCTCGTCGATCATGCCGGGCAAGGTCAACCCGGTGATCCCGGAGGCCTGCGCGATGGCCTGCGCCCGGGTCGAGGGCAACGACTGCACCATCGCGGCGGCCGGCAAGGCGGGCAATTTCCAGCTCAACGTCATGCTGCCGGTGATCGCCAGCAGCCTGCTCGAGAGCGTCAAGCTGCTGGCCGGGGTGCTGCCGCTGATGCGGGACGCGGTGGCCGATTTCAGGCCGGACCGCCGCAAGATGCGCGCGGCGCTGGACCTCAACCCCATCCTGGTGACCGCCCTCAACCCCTACATCGGCTACCAGGCGGCCGCCAAGGTCGCCAAGGCGGCCTACCGCGAGCGCCGGCCGATCGTCGAAGTCGCGGCGCGGATGACCGGCATGCCGCGCGCCCAGCTCGCCAAGCTGCTGGATCCGGCCAAGCTGGTCAAGGGCGGGCTGCGCTGAGGCGCGGCGTCGGTGTAAAATAGCCCTATGCCTGGCTACGAAAAAGTAAGCAAGAAGTCGCGGGTCTGCGCGACCTGCGACCACTGGCGCTCCTATGACCGCCGGCCGATCAACGAGAACCTCGAGATCGAGTACGAGGTCTACCAGAAGGCCGAGTGCGGGGGCACCATCAACCGCGAGCAGATGATGACGCCGCTGAGCAAGTGCAAGGACTGGCGCATGTGGACGAAGCTGGTGGTCAAGCCCATCACCGTCAAGGACGCCAAGACTGAGATGCGCAACCTCAACCGCATCCGCAAGGCCAAGGAGTATCTCGGCCAGCAGGCCGCCCAGTCCGGGGCCACGGCCGCCGAGGGCGCCGCGCCCGCCGCTGAAGCCCCCGCCCAGGAGCCGCAGCAGGGCTAGCGCCGGCCGGGGCCGCCCGCTCAGACCGGAGCCATCCTCGACCTCATCGCCATCGGCCGCAGCTCGGTCGATCTGTACGCCGGCCAGGTCGGCACCCGGCTAGAGGACGCGCTGGGCTTCGCCAAGTACATCGGCGGCTCGCCGACCAACATCGCCGCCGGCGCGGCGAAGCTGGGGCTGCGCGCGGGCCTGATCACGAGGGTCGGCGAAGAGCAGTTCGGCCGCTTCATCATCGAGCAGCTGCGGCGCTACGGCGTCGACGTGGCCGGCGTGAGCGTCGAGGCGAGGACGACTTCCCGCTGCTGTTCTACCGCAAGAACTGCGCGGATCTGGCCCTGACCGTCGATGAAATCGACGAGGACTACGTCAAGAGCGCGGGCGCGGTGCTGCTCACGGGGACGCATCTGAGCACGCCGGCGACCGCGGCCGCCTGCATGAAGGCGGTAGAAATCGCCAAAAAAACGGGCGCGAAGCTCATCATGGACATCGATTACCGGCCGTCGGTGTGGGGCCTGGTGTCGCTGGCGGAGGGCGAGTCGCGCTTCGTCGCCTCCGAGCGGGTCACCGCCGTGCTGGCGCCGTTTCTGCCCCTGATGGACCTGATTGTGGGCACCGAGGAGGAGATGCACATCGCCGGCGGGACGACGGACACGCTGGAGGCGCTGCGGGTGGTCCGTTCCCTGGCGCCGGCGGCGGCCCTAGCCTGCAAGCGCGGGGAGCACGGAGTCGCCTTTTACACCGGCGAGATCCCGGCGCGGCTGGAGGACGGCCTCGTGGTCCCGGGCCTGGACGTGGAGGTCTACAACGTCCTGGGCGCCGGCGACGGCTTCATGGCGGGGCTGCTGCGGGGCTGGCTCAAGGGCGAGGACTGGCAGACCTCGCTGCGCTGGGCGAACGCCTGCGGGGCGCTGGCGGTGTCGCGGCACGGCTGCGCGCCGGCGTATCCGAGCTGGGAGGAGCTGCAGTGGTTCCTTGAGCGCGGCTCCAAGGAGCGGGCGCTGCGCAAGGACGCCCTGCTCGAGCACGTCCACTGGGCGACCAACCGGCGGCGGCCGCTGGAACAGGTCCGCACCCTGGCTTTCGACCACCGCGTCCAGCTCGAGGCGATCGCGGAACAAGCCGGCGCGCCGCATGACCGGATTCCGGCCTTCAAGCGCCTGTGCCTGCGGGCGGCGCGGGCGGTGTCGCAGGACCGGCCGGGCTACGGCATCCTCTGCGACGCGATCTACGGCCGCGGCGCGCTGTTCGACGCGGTCGGCGCCAACCTGTGGATCGCGCGCCCGGTGGAGATCCCGGGCAGCTGTCCGGTGCGCTTCCAGGTCGGGCCGGACCTGGGCTCGGAGCTCGCGACCTGGCCGGCGGACCACGT
>MEIE01000129.1 GCA_001750625.1 Candidatus Amphirhobacter heronislandensis | reverse complement strand
GCTGCGCACCGCCTCGCCGAGGACGAAGCGCCGCAGCCGGGCCGCGGGGCCGGGGGGCCGCAGGCGGCCGGCGAGCGCCCGGCCCGCGTGGGCGATGGTGGCGTAGCCGACGTTCGAGGGGCAGACGGTCTCGCAGCTGCGGCAGCTGAGGCAGGCGTCGAGGTGGCGCTGGACGAGGCGGGCGCCGCCGCCGCCCTCGAGCAGGCGCTTGACTAAGAAGATGCGGCCGCGCGGGCTGTCGAGCTCGTTGTGCTCGAGCGCGTAGGTCGGGCAGGCCGGCAGGCAGAAGCCGCAGTGGACGCATTTTTCGATCTCGCGCGCGGCGGCCGCCGCCTGCGGATCGCGCCGCAGCGCCGGGTCGAGGTCCAGGTCCATGATTGCGAGCAGGGCGGCGGCGCGGGACGGGACGGCTTATACTTATGCGGCGCCGGCCCGGCGCGACGCGCGTCCGCCGCCGTTATTTTAATTAAGCGGACGCACCCCGCGCCTGTAGCTCAGGGGATAGAGCACTGGCCTCCGAAGCCAGGGGTCGCAGGTTCAAATCCTGCCAGGCGCGCCCCGCCAGCGTAAAATAAGCCGCATCATGGCGGCGAAGAAAGCGGGCTTCTGGCAGATCGTGACCCTGTCGGTCATCGCCTTTCTGGTCTGCGTCGTGATCATCATCCTCGGCGCGCGCCTGGTCGACAGCCTGGCGAACGGCTATCCGAACCTCAGCGAGGAGGCGAGCGCCGCCGCGACCGCGCCGGCGGGCCGGATCTACTACCGCGGCGAGTAGCCGCCGCCCGGGCCGGGCATGGCCACCCTCGTCGTCGCCGACGTCCACGGCGAATACGAGGCCCTGCGTGCTTTATTGAAACGCGCGAAGCCGCGGCCGGGCCGCGACCGGGTGGTCTTCGTCGGCGACCTCGTCGGCCGCGGCCCGGCGAGCGGCGCCGTGCTCGACGCCGCGATGGACCTGCCCGACTGCGAAGTGGTCCTCGGCAACCACGACCTGCACCTGCTGCGCGCCCACGCCCGCGGCGAAGCCGCCGAGCCCGAGCTCGCCGAACTGCTGGCGGATGCAAAAAGCGACGAGCGCGCCGCCTGGCTGCGGGCCCGGCGGCTGGCGCTGCCGCTTGATGAAGCCGGCGGCCTCGCCTGCCACGCCGGCCTGTGGCATGCCTGGGACAGGGAGGCGGCGCTGGCGGCGGCGGCGGCGGTCGAAGAGGCGCTGCGCGGCCCGGCCTGGCAGGAGGCGCTCGAGCAGCTGTACGGCGACAACGAGTCGGCGTGGGCGGAGAACCTCAAAGGCGGCCGGCGGCTGCAGGCGGCGGTCAACATCCTGACGCGGATGCGCTGCTGCAACGGCGACGGCGGCGTGTGCTGGGCCTACCGCGGCGAGCCCGGCGAGGACCTGCCGGCGGGCGCCTGCGCGTGGTTCGACTATCCGCTGCGGCGCCACCGCGACCTGTTCGTGGTCTGCGGCCACTGGTCGTCGCTGGGCCTGACGCTGCGGCCGGACGTGGCGATGATCGACTGCGGCTGCTGCTTCGGCGGCCCGCTCGCCGGCCTGTGGGCGGAGGACCGCCGGCTGGTCTTCGACCGCTGAGCGGCGGCCGAAAGAGTAAAATGCCGCTTAAGGAACGAAGCCAGGCCATGGAAGCAGCGAAGACAGCGCCGGACGCGGACGCCGACCTCGGGGCGCTGCTCGCCAAGGTCCGCCGCATCAAGAAGGCCTGCGCCGAGCTGCAGGCGCGCAACCGCGAGCTGCGGCACGAGCTCGGCGCCCGCGACGCCGCCATCGCCGACCTCAAGCGCCGCGTCGCCGAGCAGGACGAGCTGCGCCGCAAGGCCCGCGCCCGGCTCGAGCGCCTCGCCAGCCAGCTGCCGGGCTAGGACCGTGCCCAAGCTGCAGCTCAAGATCGGCGCGCACAGCCTGACCGTCGCGGTCCCCGAGGAGGACAAGGTCGCGATGCTCGAGGCGGCGCGGCAGGTCAACCAGGCCATCCTGCACGTCAAGGAAGCCAACAAGGTGGTCGACGGCGAGCGCGCCGCGATCATGGCGGCGGTGCAGATCGCCTGCGCGCCGGCGGCCGCCGGAGCCGCGGCGGCGGCGGGCCCTTCGGCGGACGGGCTCGCGGAGCTCGCCGCCGCGATCGACGACGCGCTGGCGACGGCCGAGGCCGGCGCCGCCTAGATGGCCGGCGCGCGCATTGTTTTCCATGTCCGGCGACGGGGAGTTCGGCAGCCACAGGCATTTTGAATCGACTTTAGCAACCTTAGGCGGCCAACGACAGCGGCGCTGTTGCGAACGTCCCACGGGACGATCCTGATGCGCCCGGAAGGCCGCCGCCATTAACCTCAGCGGTTCAATGGTTGGCTGCCGCCCCGCCGCCCGGGCACCTTTGCCGGGCTGGTAACCTGGACTGGATCGTCTACGCCGCGGTCGCGGCGATCGGCTGCGCCGGCGGCGTCTTCGCCGGCCTGCTCGGCATCGGCGGCGGCCTGATCATGACGCCCTTGATGCTGTTCGTCTTCGAGCATCTCGGCTACGACCCGGCGGCCGCGGCGCTCGCCGCGATCGCGACCAACCTCGCCGCGATCTTTTTCACCTCGGCCGCGAGCACGACGGTGCACGCCCTGCACGGCGCGGTGGACTGGCGGCTGCTGGCGTGGCTCGCGCCGGCGACGCTGCTCGGGGCGGCGGCCGCGGCGCAGGTCGCGCTTTTGGTGCCGCCGGCGCTGTTGATCGGCCTGTTCCTCGCCCTGCTGATCTACGCCTGCTGGCGGCTGCTCGCCGGCGGCCGGGCCGGGGCGGCGCCCG
>MEIE01000128.1 GCA_001750625.1 Candidatus Amphirhobacter heronislandensis | reverse complement strand
TAGTCGCCGAAGCGGATTTCGAACTTGAACTCGTCGGTTTCGGCGCGGTAGCCCAGTCCCCAGCTGCGGCGCTCGCCCGCCTCCAGCCGCAGGCCGTCCACCGCCAGGCCGTAGCTGACCCCCGCGCCGCCGCGCAGGCCGCCGCCGTACTCATCCAGCGCCAGGGTTTCGCCGGCGCCGAGATCGGCCAGCATCTCCTCCGTCCCCGTCAGGCCGTAGCCGGGATCGGCCTCGAAGCCCAGGCCCAGGCCACTAAACTGGTAGCCGAAGCGCAGCGACATGTCGTAACCCGACAGGGTGATGTCGTCGCTGATCGCGTGCTGGTAGGAGACGCCGCCGGCCAGCGGTCCCCTGCAGCAGGCCGCTGCTGCTGTCGACCGCGCCGTCGCCGTCGAGCAGCAGGTAGCCCGCCTCGACGAAGGGCTTGAGGCTCCCCGCCGATCCGAGCGCGAAGTCATGCCCGTAGCCCACGCCCATCCGCAGGACGCTGCCGTCCGAGTCCCTGATCGCCGCCGCCGTGCCCGAGTCGGTCTCGGCCACGTCGAGGTCGCCGGTAGCGTAGCTGCCGCGCAGCCGCACCTCGCCGCCGCCGGTCACCGGCTGCCGGTGCGCCACGCCGATGGCGTAGCCCACGTAGTCGGCCTCGAGCTCCTGCTCGTCTTCGCCATCGGGCCGCAGGAGCAGGTCGCCGCTGCCGGTCGCCGCCGCCAGCGCCAGCCGCGCGCCGCCGAAATCAAACGCCACGTAGGGCTGCAGCAGCTGCAGATCCAGCTCGTACTCGCTGGGCGTCTCCTCGCGGAGGTCCTCGTAGCCGTACTCGGCGGTGGTCCCGTGCAGGCCGTAGCCCAGGCCGGCGCGCATCCGGCCGAAGCGGAAGTCCAGCCCGAAGCTCGTGCTCGTCATCTCGCCGTCGACGTAGACCTCGGCGCCGTCGCCGTCTTCGCTCAGCCCGCCGACGTCGCGGCGGGCTCCCGCGACCCAGATGCCAAAGCCGTTGCCGCCGGCCGTTTGGTTTTGGTTCAGCGGCAGCGCGACCGACTGGCCCTCGAAGAACTCGGCCAGGCTGATCTCGCCGCTTTCGAGCTCATGCTCCTTCGCCGCCAGCATCTCTAAGAAGGTTGATTCCCCGCCTCCGCCTTCTCCCTGCTGGTTGAGAATCGAATCGATGCCGGCGGTGCCCAGCGCCCGGACCACCGAGCCGCCGGCGTTGCCAGCCGCGGTGCCCGTCGCGCCGCCGCTGCCTTCCCGGACCATGACCACGGCGGTCGCCTGGGCCGTCACGGGCGGGCCGGAGCCCGCGTCGTCGGTCGCGGTGAACACCACCGTGTGGCTAGTGTCGGCCACCAGCGACACGTCCGTCCGCACCCGCAGCTCGTAGCTGCCGTTCGCGCCTTGCAGCTCGAAGGTCCGCGCCGCGGCCGCGTCAATCGCCACCGCCACGTCGCTGTCGTCGTTGTCGGTCGCCGTCACCCGGATGCCGGTGGTCGACGCGCCGCGGACGATCGTCGCGGTCGGCGGCGTCAGCGCCAGCTCCGGCACCGGGTCGAAGTCCGCATTGACGTTGAGCACGTAGCTGAACGTCACCGGCGCCGGATCGAGCCTGCCGTTGCAGCTCGCCGCGATCCGCACCCGCGCCGTCACCGCCGGCGGCGGCAGGGCGCCGGCCTGAAAGAGCAGCCGCACGTGCCGGTTGGCCGATTCGCCATTTTCCATCCGCACCGCCGCAAACCGCGGCGCCGGCGCGCCGTCGGCCACGCCCACGGACGTGTAGCGGCCCAGCTCGAGATGCTCGGCGCCGTCCAGCAGCACGACGTCGGTCAGCCGGCAGTCGGCGCTGCTGCGCTGCAGCTGGATGCCGGTCGCCAGCGGGCCGGCGACCATGGCCGACCAGGCGAAGGACGAGGAGCTCGGCGTCTGCTGGTCGTCGTTCAGCACCTCCCAGGAATTGCCTCCCGGCGTGAACACCGTCAGCTGGTAGACCAGCTGCTGCGGCGTGGCGATTGAGCCGGCGCAGGCCGGGCTGATGGTCGCGGTCACCGCCAGCACGCCGGCGTGCGCGTTGGCGCCGGCCGCGAAGTACAGCCGCACGTGCCGGTCGCCCGCGCCGGACCCGGGCATCGGCACCGCCGAATGGCTGGCCCCCAGCGCCACGCCGCTGCCGTCGCCGTGGACGTCGAGGCCAAGGTAGGCGGGAGTCTGCGCGGCCAAGGCGACGTTGGTGTTCGCGCAGTTGTCCGAGCTGCGGTGGATCTGGATCCCGGTCGCGATCGGCGCGGTGGAGTCCAGCAGGTCGAATCTGCTAAAGCTGCCGCTCGCTTCGTCCTCGTCGTCGCCCCGCGGCTTCCATGCGTTCGAGTCGTCGCGCGCCACCGTCACCGCCCACGCCAGCGTCAGCGGCACCGGCCGGGTCGCGACGTCGCAGTCGCCGGACACCACCAGCGACGCCTGCAGGGTCCGCGCCGTGTGCTGCCGGTAGCTGCTGCGCAGGTACACCCGCACATGCGTGCCCCCCGTGAACGGCACGTCGTTGGCCACCGCCGAGGTTTCCCTTGTGCCGCCATTGTACCGGTGCAGGCCGAAGATCGTCCTGCTGTCCGCATGCAGCACCGCGCGCCGCGCGTCGCAGCCGGCCGCCGTCCGGTGGAAAGCCAGGCCCGTCCAGGTGTCGCTGGTCGCCGCGTTCAAGGGCAGGTCCCGCAGAGTGTCGGCCGCGGTGACTTCATGGTCCGAACCGTCGACCCAGGCCGCCGGCGTCCCGACCGTCAGCTTCCACTCGTAGCTGCGCCCGCTGCCGCTGTTGCTGCCGGTGCAGCTCGTCGAGTTCCGCGTGCCTTCCACCCTCATCGTCAGCACGTCGCCCGCCGTCAGCGTCGCCCCCGCCTTGAACATCAGCTTGACATGGTGGTTGTTCGCTTGACCCGCCTCCATGTAGATGTCGGTCAGCGCCGTGGTCGTCGCTGGATTGGCGCCGTCATAGCGCACCAGCTCCACGCTGTCCGGCGCGCCGGCCGCCAGCGCCACGTCGATCTGCCGGCAGGTCGCCGGGCTTTGGTGGAAGACCAGGCCGGTCTCGGTCCGGGCCGTGCTGGCGCCGATGATCACCGGCGAGAACGGACCCTCCGTCGCCTCGTTGCTGTGCACGCCTGCGTCAAAC
>MEIE01000127.1 GCA_001750625.1 Candidatus Amphirhobacter heronislandensis | reverse complement strand
CGGTCAGCTCATCGCCCGCCTTGAAGGGCAGGTTCGCCAGATCGCCGCATGGGAACTCGTTTTCCCAGCCGTGGCCGGCCGCGTCCCCGTCTTCGTGCGGCGCGCCGGCGTACAGCATGTCGCCGTCGCACCAGTCGTCTTGCCTTGTTGCGCCGGAATCTCCTCCGGCTTCGTTCATCGCCGGGCCGCTTTGCCGCCCTGGCTCCTCCGCTTCATTGAAATCGATCGGGTTGTGGTTTTTCTTGGTCTGGTAGTCGTCCATAAAAGCTCCTATGCTTTCTCAGACGAGTATCTAAGCCCTGATTTGGCAAAATGCAAGTCCGGCCTCCAAATGGCCGCTAAACGCCGCTGGCAGCGGCGTTCCAGTTCCAGTAGCGCGGCGGCGAAGCGCCGCCGTTAAGCCGGCAAGGGGCCGGCCGGCTTACTTGGCGGGGTCTTTTTCTTCGGTCGCTTCGTCCGCCGCAGGCGCGTCGGCGTCCTTGGCTTCTTCAGCCGCCGGCGCTTCGGCCGGCGCCGGCTCTGGCTGTTCGGCGGCCGCGGCGGAAGCCTTGGCTTCCTCGGCGGGCTGCTCTTCGGCGGCGGCGGCGGCTTTGGCTTCGGCGGCAGGCTGCTCCTCGGCTGCGGCGTCCTTGGCCTCGGCCTCCTCCGCATCCTGCTTGCCGCCCTTCATGGTCTCGAGCAGCACGCTGCCGAAGGAGCCGGCGCTGGTGGCTTTCGCCTCCTGCTCGGCCTTGACCTCTTCTTTGAAGCTCTTCATCGCCGCGCGCTCGGACTGCCGGTCGAGCGCCCGCAGCGAGACCGTGATCCGGCCGCGGTCGTCGATGCCGGTGATCGCGAACTGCAGCTCCTCGCCTTCTTTGACGACGTCGCTGATCTTGTCGATGCGGGCCTTGCTGACCTCCTTGATCGGCAGCACCGCCTCGACCTCGTCCGACAGCTTGACGAAGGCCCGGCTCTCGGTGATCTTCTTGACCGTGCCGATGACCGGCTCGCGCTTCTCGTACTTGACGCGGTAGGCGTTGAGCGGATCCTCGCCCAATTGCTTGACGCCGAGCGCGATGCGCTGCTTGGCGACGTCGACCTCGATCACCATCACCTCGATCTCGTCGCCGACCTTGTAGCTGCTGAGCGCGGTGCGGCCCGACGGGTCGCTGTAGGACAGGTTGGACAGGTGCGCGAGGCCGTTGAGGCCGCCGGGCAGCTCGACGAACATGCCCAGGTTGTTCTGGACGCCGACGACCTTGCCCTGCAGGCGCGAGCCCTTCTTGTAGGAGATGCCGAACTCCTCCCAGGGATTCGGCCGGCACTGCTTGAGGCCCAGCGAGATGCGGCGGGCCGCCTTGTCCAGGCTCAGCATCATCACCTCGACGTGCTGGCCCGGCTCCAGGTGCTTGGTCGGGTCGACGTTGCGCTGCAGCCAGTCCATCTCGGAGACGTGCACCAGGCCCTCGACGCCCTTTTCGATCTCGACGAAGGCGCCGTACTCCTTGAGGCTGACCACCTTGGCGAAGATCTTCGCGCCGACCGGGTAGGTCTTCTCCATGTCGTCCCAGGGGTCGCCGCTGAGCTGCTTGACGCCGAGGCGGATCGACTGCCGCTCCGCGTCGATTGAAAGAACCTTGACCTGCAGCTCCTCGTCCTCGCTGAGGGATTCGGACATCTGGCCGATGCGGTGCCAGCTGAAGTCCTCGCGGTGCAGGACGCCGTGGACGCCCTCGGCGACGCGGATGTAGGCCTTCTGCTCGGAGTAGTCGTTGATCGCCACGACCGTCCCGGCGAGCACGTCGCCCTCCTTGAACGGCAGGTTGGCGAGGTCGCCGCCGGTGAGTTCGCGCTCGCGGACCAGCTTGCGGTTGAGGATGGCCGAGTGCCGCTCGGGCTTGAGGCGCTCGACGTAGAACTTCTCGCGGCGGCCGACCAGGCTGGTCTCGGACTTGAGCGGGAAGACGTCCACCAGCGAGCCCGGCAGAAAGGCGCGCAGGCCGCCGACGTGCACCGAGTAGCCGCCCTTGATGCGCTCCTTGACGACGCCCTCGATCGGGGTCTGCGCCTCGAAGGCCTCCTCGATCTCGCTCCAGGCCTTCTCGCGGCGGTACTGCAGGTGCGACAGCCGGGTGTTGCCGCGGCCGTCGTCGGCGTACTCGAGCTTGACCTTGACGAAGTCCTCGGCCTTGATCTCGATGCCGCCGTCGTCGGAGAGGAACTCCTCGAGCGGGATGCGGCTCTGCGACTTGAGGCCGCTTTCGACCAGGACGCTCTTGTCCTCGATCGCGACGACCATCGCGTCGATGACCTGGCCTTCGTTGAAGGCGGCGGCGGCCTGCTCCTCGGCCTTGAACAGTTCGGCGAAGCTTTCCTCGGCGCCGGCGGCGGCGGGGGCGGCGGCCCGCGGGGCCGTCCTGGGGGGTTTGATGATGCTCAAGGCTGCGTTCGCTGGCGGTAGAGTTCGATGATTTTTTCGGTGACCTGGCCCTGGTCCAGCTCGTCGGTGGCGATGACGACGGCGCCGGCGGCGGGCCGCACGGGAGCGACGCGTCGCCGTTCGTCGCGCATGCTGCGCTCCTTGAACTGGCTGAGGCCGGCGGCTATTTTAGCATCTGGCAGGCCCTGGGACGCCGCGCGCTGGCGGAAGCGCTCCGCCCGGACCTCCATGGCGGCGTCCAGGTAGACCGCGAGGACCGCGTCGGGGAAGATGGTCGAGGCCATGTCGCGGCCGTCGGCGACCAGGCCGCGGCCGGTCCTAAAGTCGCGCTGGCAGGCGAGCAGCGCCTCGCGCACCGGCGGCATCTGCGAGACCAGCGAAGCCCCCGTCGC
>MEIE01000126.1 GCA_001750625.1 Candidatus Amphirhobacter heronislandensis | reverse complement strand
CCACGAAGATGATCGGCAGCACCTCGTGCCTCAGCGCGAAGCCCTTGAACTGGTCCCGGCCCCGGCGGTCCTTCGGCGTCTGCCAGCGGCCAAAGCGGCCGCCGCTGCCGACGAAGACCAGCACGTCCTTGGCCTCGACCTTCTGCCTCAGCGCGGCGAAATCCTCCCCGCCGCTGAGACGCAGCCAGCGGCGCACCGCCTTGGCCTTGGCCGCATAATCATTTCCCGCCGGCAGCTGCGGGTAGGCGGCCTTGCGCGGCTGCAGGGCGGGGAAATCTTCGAAGAGGCCTCGGAAACATTCCCGGTGATTCTCCACCCGCTTCAGCAGCAGCAGCATGTCCGTGGTGCGCGGCGGCTGGCCGCCGGCCGCGCGGAACTGCGGCACCCGCAGCTCGTCCTTGGGGGCGCCCTTTTTCCCCATGAAAAAGCCCATGTCGAAATCGAGCGCGTAGGCGAGATCATCCATCTGATCCGCCGTCAGTCCCGGACCGCCCGTGCTCGCGCGCCGCAGGACGGCGGGCTTGAGGCCGGCCCTCTTCGCCAGCTCCTCCAGCGTCAGGCAGTAGTGCCGCAGGCACCACTGCAGGCGCGCGGGGTTGACGGCCAATCCTTTCATGTCTTACATTATACACATTTTGGCGGGCATTGCAAAACCCCGCCCAAACCGGCCTGTTTTAGCCGCATTCGGCCGGCAAGAACGGCGCCAGCCCGCTTTTGCACCGGCGCCGCGCAGGGCGGTCCGCTACTCGCCGAGGCGGTATTCGATCTTGAACTCGTCGGCCGCGGCGCCGTAGCCCAGCGCCCAGCTGCGCCGCTCGCCCGCCCGCAGCCGCAGGCCCAGTTCGTTGCCGGCGCCAGCGCGCCAGCGGCCGTACGGCGTCAGCAGCCCGCCGTCCACCGCCAAGCCGTAGCTGACCCCCGCGCCGCCGCGCAGGCCGCCGCCATGCTCATCCAGCGCCAGGGTTTCGCCGGCGCCGAGATCGGCGAGCATCTCCGTAGCCCCCGCCAGGCCGTAGCCGGGATCGGCCTCAAAGCCCAGGCCCAGGCCGCCGAACTGGTAGCCGAAGCGCAGCGCCAGGTCGTAACCGGCCAAGGTGAGGTCGTCGCCGATGGCGTGCTGGTAGGAGACGCCGCCGGCCAGCGGGCCGCCGGTGAACTCGATTCCTCCCTGCAGCAGGGCGCTGCTGCTGGCGACCGCGCCGTCGCCTTGCAGCAGCAGGTGGCCGGCTTCGAAGAAGGGCTTGAGGCTCGCCGCCGGTCCGAGCGCAAGCTCATGGCCGTAGCCCAGGGCCATCCGCAGGGCGCTGCCTTCGGCGTCCATGCTGGCCGCCGCCGCGTCCTCTTCCGTCTCCGCCACGTCGAGCTCGCCTGACGAATAGCTGCCACGCAGCCGCAGTTCGCCGCCGCCGGCAAACGGCCGCCGATGCGCTACGCCGAAGGCGTAGCCCAGGTAGTCGGCCTCGAGCTCCCGCTCATCTTCGCCGTCGGGCCGCAGGAGCAGGTCGCCGCCGCCGGTAGCCGCCGCCAGCGCCAGCCGCCAGCCTTTGAAATCCAAGGCCGCGTAGGGCTGCAGCAGCCGCAGCTCCAGCTCGTACTCGCTTTCGGGAACCGCGCCGCGGGTGTTCTCGTAGCCGTACGCGGCGGTGGTCTCGTGCAGGCCGTAGCCCAGGCCGGCGGACATCAGGCCGTAGCGGAAGTCCAGCCCGAAGCTCGTGCTCGTCATCTCGCCATCGACGTAGACCGCGGCGCCCGCCTCGTCTTCGTCCACCCCGCCGACGTCGCGGCGGGATCCCGCGACCCAGACGCCGAAGCCGGTCCCGCCGGTCTGAGCCTGCTGCAGCGGCAGCGCCACCGCCTGGCCCTCGAGGAACTCCGCCAGGTCGATCTGGCCGCTTTCGAGCTCATGCTCCTTGGCTGCCAGCATTTCGAGCAGGGCGGCTCCCGCGCCAGGCGCCGGCGCCGGCCGGTCCAGAATCTCGTCGATGCCGCCCATGCCCAGCGCCCGGACCACGGCGGCGCCGGCGTCAACGGCCGCGGCTTCCGTCGCCCCGCCGCTGCCCTCCCGGACCACGACCACGGCGGTAGCCTGGGCCGTCACCGCCGGGCCGCCAGCATCGTCGGTCGCGGTAAACGCCACCGTGTAGCTTCCGGCCTCGGGCCGCGCGTCAGGCCGCGGCCGCAGCTCGTAGCGGCCGGCCGCGCCTTGCAGCTCGAAGAACCGCGCCGCGGCGGCGTCGATCGCCACCGCCACGTCCGTGTCGTCGTTGTCGGTCGCCGTCGCCCGGATGCCGGTCGTCGCCGCGCTGCGGACGATCGTCACGGTCAGCGGCGTCACCGTCAGCTGCGGCGCGGGATCGACCACCACCGTCACCGGCCACGCCAGCGTCAGCGGCGCGGGACGCGTCGCGGACGCACAGTCGCCGCTGATCACCAGCGACGCCTGCAGGGTCCCGGGCGTGTGCTGCCGGTAGCTGCTGCGCAGGTACACCCGCACGTGCTCGGTCCCGGTGAACGGCACGTCGTCCGCCACCGCCGAGGTTTCCCTTGTGCTGCCATCGTACCTATGCAGGCCGAAGATCGTCCTGCTCGAACTGGCCAGCACCGCCCGCCTGGCGTCGCAGCCGGCCGCCGTGCGGTGGAAGGCCAGGCCCGTGTAAGTGTCCGTGGCCGCCGCGTTCAAATCCAAATCCGTCAGGCCGTCGGCCGCAGTGTCGTCATGGTCAGCGCCATCGGCCCAGCTCGCCGGCGTCCCGACCGTCAGCTTCCACTCGTAGCTCTGCG
Organism: Candidatus Amphirhobacter heronislandensis; assembly: GCA_001750625.1. Taxonomy (GTDB): domain Bacteria; phylum Pseudomonadota; class Gammaproteobacteria; order Tethybacterales; family Tethybacteraceae; genus Amphirhobacter; species Amphirhobacter heronislandensis. Next base: position 115 of record MEIE01000126.1, on the reverse strand, counting down.
AACTGCTCACGCCGCAGCTCGAGTTGCTCGTCCCGTTCACCGTCATCGTCAGCACGTCGCCCGCCGTCAACGTCGCGCCCGCCTTGAACATCAGCTTGACGTGGTTGTCGTTGGC
>MEIE01000125.1 GCA_001750625.1 Candidatus Amphirhobacter heronislandensis | reverse complement strand
CTGCTCCAACGGGCGGCAGCCGGAGAACCTGACCCTCGCGTGGCTGGTGACGGTGCAGGGGCCGACGGCCTGGCGGCCGCGGGCCAACGACAAGGAAGATGCGACGGGCCGGTTCAGCAGGTACGACCTGCTGGATTCGACGGCGCCGACCGAAACCGGCATCCAGATCCACCGCAGCGCGGACGACTGCCCGAATGCGGTGGACGTGACGCTGTCGACCGACACGCCGGACTATGTGGGCCTTGACCTGCACGGCGACGGCAGCGGGGTGGCGCTGGCGCGCAGCCACAGCGGCGTCGCGATGCCGGGCAGCGGCGCAACCGACCGGCACCTGCGGCTGTTCTTCGCCGCCGGCGCCGACGTGCCCGAAGGCGTCCTCGGCGTGACCGCGACCCTGTCTTCAGCCTGCGCCAAGGGGCCGCAGGAGGCGGTCTACCAGCTGACGGTCTACACGCCGGCGGACCACGCCTGGGTGACGCTGAGCCAGGACAGCCAGCTGCTGCGGGCGACCTCCTTCCGGCAGAGCTCCATCCGGGACGGCGAGCTCGAGACCGGCATCCGGCTGCACCGCAACAGCGCCGACTGCAAGCGGAGCGACGTCGAGCTGCTTAGCGGGACCGAGCATCTGGAGCTGGTGGCCCACAGCGCCGCCGGCGCGGCCGACGGCACGGGCGCGGCCGAGCTCGAAGAGGTGCTGATGGACCCGACGGCCGGCGCTACCGACCGGCACGTCCGGCTGCGGTTCAAGGCCGGCGCCCTGCCGCCGGGAGCGATAACCGCGACGCTGCGGATCGCGGCGGCGGCGAGCTGCACGAGCCGGCGCAATCCGGACGCGGAGACGTTCACCTACGTGGTGCCGATCGTCGTCGACATCGACACGCCGCCGCAGCTGAGAATCAGCCCGGCGACGGCGGTGACCATCAATGCGGACGCGGAGACCACGGGCATCAGGATCAACGCGAGCGACGACGACGACAGCGACGTGGTGGTGGAGCTCGCCTCGGCGGCGCGGAGCCGGTTCACCTTGGCGCGGCAGGGCGCCGGCGCCTACGAGCTGCGGGTGAACGCGGCCGGGACGCTGCGGCATGGCGCGCGCTACACGATCGCGTTCACCGCGACCGACGACACCGGGACGCAGACCCAAAGCCAGGGCCTCATCACCGTGGAGATCGCCGACGGCGCGCCGGTGCTGAGCCTGAGCTCGACCGCGGTGACGATCGAGCCGAACCGGGGCGCGTCGGCGCCGACCGGCCTGACGATCAACGCGAGCGACGACGACGCGGCCAACGTCCGGATCGTGCTCGACGCGGCGGCGCAGACGAACTTCGAGGTGCGGAACATCGGCGCCGCCTATGAGGTGTACGCGCGCGGCGGCGTCAGCCTGCCGAAGGGCGCGCGCTTCACGCTGACGATCACCGCGATCGACGACGTCGGGCCGGGCGCCGATCTCAGCGCGACGGCGCGGGCGCTGGTCATGATCCGTTCGGGCAGCGCGGTCGCGAGCGACGACGCGGTGATCGACGCCGGCGCGGCGGCGGCGCGGGCGATCGGCGTCGGCGGCATCGACGCGGTCCTCAGCCGGTCGGCGGCGGACGCGCGGCTGAGCCCGGACGCGGGGACGGCCCTGCTGGAGATGCTCGCGGCGAAGGAGCATGAGCTCGAAAGCGGCGAGATCGACCTGCGCGAGTTCCTCGAGGGACAGTCGGTGGCCCTGGGGCTCAATCAAAACCCGGCCGGCCGCGGCGCGAACGTCGGCCTGTGGCTGACGGGCAGCCGCCGGGACGTCGGCGGGGTCGCCGGCGCCGACCGCGTCTACGTCGACGGCGAGCTCCAAAGCATGAACGTCGGCCTCGACGGGCGCTTCGGCGCGGTCCTCGCCGGCGTCAGCTACGGCCTGCACAGCACCACCGCCGAGTACGGCTTCGACGAGGAGCGCGAGAACGAGGACGCCAGCGAGTACGAGCTCGAGCTGCAGGCGGTGCAGCCCTACGCCGCCTTCGACGTCGGCGCCGGCCGGCTGGCGGTGGCGATCGCGGCCGGTTCCGGCGAGCTGGTCCTGCGGCCCGCCGGCGAGGAGGAGCAGGACGCGCAGGACGTCGCCTACCTGGGCTACGCGCTGGGCGTGGCGCAGCGGGCGGCGGTGTTCGGCAACGGCCAGGTGCGGCTGCGCGGCAGCTACGCGGTCGGCGAGTTCGATGTGGACCAGCTCGAAGACCTCGCGGCGAGGAACCTCGACTCGGCGGGCAGCGTCCTGCGGCTGGCGCTGGGCTACGGGCACGTCTTCAATCTCGGCGAGGCGGCGAGCTTCAGCCCCTTCGTTGAGACCGGCTATCTGAACATGTGGGGCGACGGCGCGGTCGGCGACAGCCTGCTGGTCGCGGGCGGCCTGGAGTTCAATGGCGGGCCGGTGGCGGGCAGCGCGTCCTACCAGCAGGCGCTGAGCGAGGACGTCAGCTACGAGGGCTACGATCTGTCCTTCCGCCTCGGGGCGCGGTTCGGCGGCCTGGGCCTGGGCCTGGAGGCCGATCCGGGCTACGGCCTGACGGGCGCGGACGGGCTGCTGACGGAGCTGGACGCCGGCCGGCCGCTGGCGCTGGCGGACGAGGACGGCAGGGGCCTGCGCGGCGGCGCGGGGCTCAGCTACGGCCTGGCGCTGGACGGCGGGCTGCTGACGCCGTACGGCCGCTGGAGCGTGGACGCCGGGCGTGAACTGGGCCTGCGGCTGCGGGCGGGCGCGCGGCGCAGCTGGGCGCTGGGCTACGGCGCGGCCGACAATGACTTCAGGCTGACGGCAAGCATGATGAGGGAGAGTAAAATCCGCATCATGACGCGCAACGGCGGCGGCTTGGCCGGCTTTTTGTTCTTCGCGCTGCTGCTGCTGGTGGCGGCGTTCGCTCCGCCCGCGGCGCGGGCGCAGGCGTGGCTGAACAGCAACTATCATGACGCGGATCCGGTCAACAATCTCAATGCCGTCGGCCTGAACGCGGCGTCGGAGCCGACCTACACGGGACTGGCTTTCGACCGCTACGTGGACGCTTGCAGCGCGGTCACCATACAGCTGGAGCAGGCTTCCCAAACTATTTTTGGCTTGATTCCTTATGATGGAGACTCCACCATAGGTTTTGGCATCAACAATGCTTTTGACCATCCGAATCCCTCAGATCAACACTCTCGAATATTTTTCAGAGAGACATACACCAGCCACAGTGAAGCGACCTTGACGATTTCGATAAACGTTAACGCGAAAAACTGCAATGAAATCACGCCCACCCAGCTGAATGTGAGATGGCCAGTGACGGTGGCCGATCCTTGGCAGGACGCAGGCGCACACAGCGACGAGGCTAGTACCGTGTTTTCGCCGGTGATCATCGGCGAGAGCACTACCAAGACCGAAACCGGCTACGTCTTCCATAAGAGCCCCGCCACCTGCCGGAACATCGACGTGGCGCTGGGGGCCAACTCGCCGGACAGCGTGGAGCTGGTCCGCTATGACGAGGACGACAGCATCCCGTCGACGACGTCGCTGACCAACATCCGCATGATTAAAGACGGCGCAGACAACCACCACGTCAAGCTGATGCTCAAGGCCGGCGCGACGCTGGCGGCGGGCAGCACCCTGACGGTGTCGGTGACCGGATCACGGAATTCAAGCTGCGGCGGGACCGCCACGCGGACCCAGGAGTGGAAGGTGACGGTGGCGACGCCGGCGAGCTGGGTCGACGGCAACGACCATGACGGCACCGCGGCCGACGACCTGACGGACGCGGCCCTCAACGCGGCGACCTCCGACACTTGGACGGGCCTGGCCTACCACCGGACGGCGGCCGGATGCGACTCCCGGAAGGTGGATCTGTATACGAACGACCAGCAGATCTTTGGGCTGCACAAGTATGACGGCAGCACGCGGGAGTCGAACGCATTGGC
>MEIE01000124.1 GCA_001750625.1 Candidatus Amphirhobacter heronislandensis | reverse complement strand
GCCGGATGGACCGGCACCCGCAGGGCGAGGGTGGGCAGGCCGGCGGCGGCGCGTACGGCGACATCGGGGCGCCGCGGCAGCAGCAGCGTCAGCGGCCCGGGCATGAAGGCCGCGGCGAGGGCGCGGGCGGCCTCGGGCACCTCGCTGGCCCATTGCCCGAGCTCGGCAGCCGCCGCTAGATGGACGATGAGCGGGTGGCCGGCGGGGCGGCCCTTGAGCGCGTAAAGCCGCGCGACCGCGGCGTCGTCAGCGGCGAGCGCGCCGAGGCCGTAGACGGTTTCGGTGGGGAAGGCGACGGCGCCGCCGGCGCGCAGGACGGCGGCGGCGGCGGCGGGATCGGCGGTCAGGCGGCGGGGCATGCGGCCAAGAGAAGTAGAATCCCGCCTGCGAACAAGGCCGCACGGGAAAAGCAGCATGAAAGTATATTACGACAAGGACGCCAACCTCCGCCTGCTGAAAAAGCAGACGATCGCGGTGATCGGCTACGGCTCGCAGGGGCACGCGCACGCGAACAACCTGCATGAATCGGGCATGAAGGTCGTCGTGGGCCTGCGGAAGGACGGCGCCTCGTGGCAAAAAGCGAAGAAAGCGGGGCTGCGGGTCGCGGAGATCGCCGCGGCGGCCAAGGAGGCCGACCTGGTCATGCTGCTGCTGCCGGACGAGCTGCAGGCCGAGGTCTACGAGCGGGACGTCGCGCCCAACCTGCGCAAGGGCGCGGCGCTGGGCTTCGCGCACGGCTTCAACATCCACTACAGCCAGATCGAGCCGCGCGCCGACGTCAAGGTGATCATGGCGGCGCCCAAGGGCCCGGGGCACCTGGTGCGCTCGACCTACGTCGACGGCAGCGGCATCCCCTGCCTGATCGCGGTCCACCAGGGCGGCAAGGCGGCCCGCGACCTGGCGCTGGCCTACGCCGCCGCGATCGGCGGCGGCCGCGCCGGCATCATCGCGACCAGCTTCAAGGAGGAGACCGAGACCGACCTGTTCGGCGAGCAGGCGGTGCTGTGCGGCGGCCTGGTCGAGCTGGTGCGGGCGGGCTTCGACACCCTGGTCGAGGCGGGCTACGCGCCGGAGATGGCCTATTTCGAGTGCCTGCACGAGCTCAAGCTCATCATCGACCTGATGTACGAGGGCGGCGTCGCGGACATGTTCTACTCGATCTCGAACACCGCCGAGTACGGCGCGATCAGCCGCGGGCCGCGGATCATCGACGAGCGGGCGCGGGCCGAGATGCGGCGCATCCTCGCCGAGGTCCGCAGCGGCTCCTTCGCCAAGGAGTTCATCGCCGAGGGCCGGACCAACACGCCGGCGCTGAAACGGGCGCGGGCGGCGCTGCGGGAAGAGCCGATCGAGGTGACCGGCGCCAAGCTGCGGGCGATGATGAAATGGCTGGGCAAGAAGAAGCTGGTGGACCGCGCCAAGAACTGAGCGGGGCCGCCGCGGCGTGAGCGAGGACAGGCATCCGATCATCGCCCGCGAGGGCTGGGGCCACGTCGCCGTGGCCGTGGTCCTGCTGGCGGCGGGGGCCGCGGCCTGGCCGCCGCTGGCGATCCCGCTGGGAGTGCTGCTGGTCTTCGTGCTGCAGTTCTTCCGCGACCCGAAGCGGGCGATTCCGGCGCAGCCGGGAGCGGTGGTCGCGCCGGCGGACGGCCGGGTGATCGAGGTCGGGCCGGCGCAGGACCCGCTGCTCGAGCGCCCGGCGCAGAAGATCAGCGTGTTCATGAACGTCTTCAACGTCCACGCCAACCGGATCCCGGCGGCGGGCGAGATCGTCGCGGCGAAGTACACCCCGGGGCGCTTCGTCAACGCGGCGCTGGACAAGGCCTCGGCCGAGAACGAGGCCAACGCGCTGGCGGTGCGGACCGAATCGGCGCAGGAGATCACCTTCGTGCAGATCGCGGGGCTGGTGGCGCGGCGCATCATGAGCTACGTCAAGACCGGCGACCAGGTCCGCCGCGGCCAGCGCTACGGCTTCATCCGCTTCGGCTCGCGGGTGGACGTCTACCTGCCCGAGGACGCCGAGATCCGGGTGGCGCCGGGCGACCGGGTGAGCGGGGGCGAGGACGTCCTCGCGCTGCTCGCCGGCGACAGGGATGGCTGAGGCGGCGCCCGGCGGCGGCCCGCCGCCGCGGGACCAGCCGCCGCCGGACAAGAAGGACCCGGTGCCGGTCATCGAGTACCGGCGGGTGGTCTACCTGATTCCGAACCTGTTCACGGCGCTGGCGCTGCTGCTGGGCTTTTACGCGATCTTCAAGGCGGTCGACGGCGAGTTCCAGACCGCCGGCCTCGCGATCATCATCGCCTCGGTGATGGACGCGATGGACGGCCGGGTGGCGCGGATGATCAACGCCGAGAGCGCTTTCGGCGCGCAGTTCGACTCGCTGTCGGACGCCCTGTGCTTCGGGCTGGCGCCGGTGGTGCTCGCCCACCAGTGGGGCCTGCACGAGTTCGGCCGCATCGGCTTCATCGCCGGGTTTTTCTTCTGCGCGGCCGCGATCATCCGGCTGGCGCGCTTCAACATCTCGCACGGCCTGGTGGACCCGCGCTATTTCAGCGGCCTGCCGTCGCCGCTGGCGGGGATCCTGGTCGCCTCCTTGGTGCTGGTGGTCGGGACCGAGCCCAGCCTCGGCGAGGCGCTGCTGGTGATGCTGACCATGCTGGTGATCTCGGCGACGATGGTCAGCGATTTTCGTTTTTACAGCTTCAAGGACATCAACCTGCGGGCGCGGGTGCAGACCCCGGCGATGATGCTGGCGGTGCTGGTGGCCTTCGCCTTCATCACCCTGATGCTGCTGGAGTTCGGCGTGCTGGCGATCCTGCTGTTCTGCCTGGCGTACCTGGCGTCGGGCTTCGCGATCTCGAGCCGCTACCTGCTGCGGCGCCTGAAGCGCTTTTTCCGCGGCCTGTCGGCGAGCGATTT
>MEIE01000123.1 GCA_001750625.1 Candidatus Amphirhobacter heronislandensis | reverse complement strand
AATAACCCCGCCGCCCGCGCGGCCGCCGCCTACTGGTAGTGGTACAGCGTGTTCGGGTGCGGCAGCTTGGTCCCCTCTTTCTTGGCCTCGGACACGATCAGCTGGCAGCTGGTGTCCTTCAGCAGCCGCAGGAAATTGTCGATGGCCTTCGGCTTGGCGTCCGACAGGTGCTCGAGCATGATGTGGTCGTACTGCTCGGCGAGGCTGAACGCCTCCAGGCTGTTGCCGTCGTACCACGGGCACAGCTCGACGCCGTCGGCGACCTTCTCGAGCTCGCGCTGGACGCGGCCGGGCTCGGCGAGGTTCTTGGCGGCGAGCATCACCTGCACGCCGGTGGCGGCGAGGTCGGCGATGGCCTGGCGGAAGCCCGGGCAGTCGCCGATGCGCCGCAGCACGCTGCTGTTGCAGGACACCACCGCGATGCCGCCGGCGGCCGGGTACTTCACGACGCCCTCGCGCACCAGCTCCAGCAGCTTGGCCTCGGCCTTGTCGACGCGGTTCTCGCGCAGGGCCGACTGGAAGAAGTGGCTGGCGCCGCGGTCGGCGAGGTCCTTGATCTTCGGCCGCCAGAACTGGCCGGCCGGCGCGCCCCTTTCGTCGACGATGGGGCTGGCGGCGGCGCGCAGGTCGCCGGCGGCGAGCGCGGCGTCGATCTCGGCGCCGCTCCAGGCCAGCCGCTCGCCGGCGCCCTGGACGATGCAGCGGTTGCGGCCCTCGTGCTTGGCGTCGTACAGCAGCTGGTCGGCGTTGGCGAGCATGGCCTCGAGGGCGGCGGCGCTGTCGTCGCCGGCGTAGGACTCGTCCACCGTCACCGCGCCGAGGCTGACGGTGACGTCGATGCTCAGCCCCGCCGGGCTGCGCCAGGGCTCGCGCTCGACCTCGGTGCGGCAGCGCTCGGAGCCGGCGAGCACGCCGGCGCGGTCGGCGTCGTGGAACAGCAGCAGGAACTCCTCGCCGCCCCAGCGCGCCACCCAGTCGCCGCTGCGCAGGGAGCTGGCGAAGGCGTCGCTGACCATCTGCAGGACCTGGTCGCCGGTGTCGTGGCCGTAGGTGTCGTTGACGTTCTTGAAGTGGTCGATGTCGGCGAGCGCGATGCCGAAGGACTCGCGCCGCGACCGCTGCCAGCGCTCCCACTCCCGCTCGAGCCGCTCCATCGCCGAGCGCCGGTTCGGCAGTTTGGTCAGCGGGTCGAAGAAGGCGATGTCGGTGGCGCGGCTGGTCAGCAGCAGCAGCACCCGGCCGCCGGGGGCGGGGACGCAGGTGATGCGCCAGTCCGAGACGCCGTCGCGGCGCTCGATCAGGGTGAAGGTGTCGGCGAAGTGGCCCTGGCTCGCGGCCTCGAAGGCCTTGAGGACCTCGGCGCCGAGGGTCTCGATGCTGAACATAACTCGCGGTTGCTCGCAAGCACCGCGCCGTGCTCGTCGAGCAGCAGCGCCGGGTCGCGGTACAGCGCGAGGTCGATGGTCTCCGCGCCCGCCGTCACGGCCGGTCCTTTTAGCCCAGCCGCGCCAGGGCGGCGTCGGCGATCAGCGCCAAAAACAGCAGCAGCAGATAGGGGCCCGAGTAGCTGAACAGCGCCCAGCAGTCCTTCTTCGCGCCGGTGCGCCAGATCTGCAGCGCCAGCCAGCAGAACACCGCGCCCGCAACAACCGCGGCGGCGAGGTACAGGCCGCCGGCCATGCCGGTGGCCCAGGGCAGCAGCGCGGCGGCGAACAGCGCCCAGCTGTACAGCAGGATCTGCAGGCGGGTGAAGCGCTCGCCGTGGGTGACCGGCAGCATCGGGATGCCGGCCTTGGCGTAGTCCTCGATGCGGCACAGCGCCAGCGCCCAAAAGTGCGGCGGCGTCCACACGAAGATGATCAAGAACAAAAGCAGGGGCTGGAAGTCGACCGAGCCGGTGACCGCGGTCCAGCCCAGCACCGGCGGCATCGCCCCCGAGGCGCCGCCGACGACGATGTTCTGCGGCGTGCGCGGCTTGAGCGCCAGGGTGTAGATGAAGGCGTAGCCGACGAAGGTCGCGAGCGTCAAAAGCGTCGTCAGCGTGTTCGCGTACAGCTGCAAAAGCCCGAGCCCGGCGGCGAGCAGCGCCAGCGAAAAGGCGGCCGCCGGGACGAAGCCGATGCGGCCGGTCGCGGTCGCGCGGCCGGCGGTCCGCCGCATGCGGCCGTCGATGTGCCGCTCGAGCAGGCAGTTCGCGACCGCGGCGCCCAAGGCGGCGAGGCCGATGCCGGCGGGGGCGGCGACCAGGCCGACGGGCCCGAGGCTGCCTGCGCCCAGCGCCAGCGCGCAGGCCATGCCGGCCAGCGCGGTGAAGACGATCAGCGCGACGACCTTGGGCTTGGTCAGCCGCCAGTAGTCGGCCCAGGCGGCCGGCGCCTGCTGCAGGACCGCGCCGCCGCTCACGTTTTTTCCCTGGCCGCCCGCGCCGCGGCGCCGGCCGCCGGCAGGTAGGCCGCGAACCACGCCACCAGCAGGGCGGCGCCGGTGTTGTGGAACAGCGATGCGGCGAGCGGCAGGGCTTTCATCACGATGTAGACGCCGATGCCGAACTGCAAAAGCAGCAGCGCCAGCAGCGTTGCTGCCGCGATTCTATTATCACGCCACAGCAGCAAGGCGAGGGCGGCGAGGGCGGCCGCGACCAGGTACGAGCCGAGCCGGTGCGCCCACTGGATGCTCATCAAGGCGCGCTGCGTCAGCGGCGCGCCGGCGCTGTCGCGGCCGAGCTCGCGGCCGGGGGCGAAGCCGCTGGCGTCGAACTCCAGCGCGCCAGGGGCGCCGCAGGCCGGCCACTGCGCCCCGCAGGCCAGCCCGGCGTAGTTGGTCGAGACCCAGCCGCCGAGCGCGATCTGCATGACCAGCAGCGCCAAGGCGGCGGCCGCCGCCGGCCGGCCCAGCTTGGCCGGCGGCGCGGTCCGCAGCTCCAGCGCCTGGGTGGCCAGGACCACCAGCAGGCCGAAGATCGCCAGGCCGCCGAGCAGGTGGGCGGTGACGATCGCCGGCTGCAGCAGCTCGGTGACCGTCAAGGCGCCCAGCCCGGCCTGGAACACCAGCAGGGCCACCAGCGCCGCCGCCGGCCAGCGCAGCCGGCGGGCGGCGGGGGTCCGCCAGGCGATGACCGCCAGCGCGAAGATCAGCAGCCCCAGCGCGCCGGCGACGTAGCGGTGCGCCACCTCGATCCAGGCCTTTTCCAGATCGATGGGGGTCCCGGCGGCGTCGAGCTCCGGGACCCCGACCAGCTGCCCGTAGCAGCCCGGCCAGTCCGGACAGCCTAGGCCGGCGTCCTTGAGGCGGGTGTAGGCGCCGACGGTGACCACCAGCAGCGCGAACAGCGCCGCCGCCGGCAATAGCAGCCTAAGGGCGCGCACCGCCTCAGCCCGCCCGCTGCGACAGCCGCAGCAGCCGGCGCAGGTCCGAGGCGATGTCCTTGACCGGCGCGTCGGGCGGGTAGCGCATGATCACCCGGCGCAGCGGGTCGAGGACGTAGATGTAGTCGGCGGCGGCGAAGGATGCGGCCGGCGCCGGCAGGGCGGCGAGCTGGGCGGCGGTGGCGCGGCGGACTTGCACGCCGGCGCGGACGTCGATGTCGGGGACGGTCATCGGGATCTCCGCCGGCAGCTGCCGGCCGCAGCCAGGCCGCACCGCTATTTCCTCGGACGGCGTCCCGGGGCCGTCGAGCAGCCACAGGCGGCCGACGCGCTCGAGCTCGCCGACGTTGACCAGCCGCGCCTGGGCGATGGCGCACAGCCGCGCCTGGCAGTCCTCGTCGCAGGCCGGCGCCCCGACCACCAGCAGCTGCCAGTCCGGCGCCTGCTCCGGCAGCAGGGCGGCGTCGAGCTCGACCGGCGCGAGCAGCTCGCCGTGGTTGGTGGTGCCGCCCGGCGGCGCGAACAGGTACAGCAGGGTCGCCGCGATCGGCGTCCCCGCCGCGATCGCGACGATCAGCAGGAACTCAAGCCGGCGGCGGCGGGGCATGTCGCGAAGAACGGCGCCGGCGCCACATGAAGTGGCCCCAGGCGCAGAGCAGGGCGAGGGACAGGGCGAACCACTGCAGGCGGTAGCCGCGGCTGACGTCGGCGCGGAAATCCGGCCGCAGCGTCACCGGGATGAGGCCGGCGGTGGGGTTTTCCTGCAAGAGCACCACCGGGTAGAACTCCCGGCTCGGATCGCGGGCGCGCCAGGTCGCGATCTTGAGGTTCTGCCAGATGATCGACTCCGGATCGTCGGGCGCGAGCTCGAAGGCGGCGGCGGCGTCCGGCGCCAGCACCCCGGCGGCCTCGAGGCTGAAGGCCGGCGGCGGGAAGATCCCCTCGCC
>MEIE01000122.1 GCA_001750625.1 Candidatus Amphirhobacter heronislandensis | reverse complement strand
GCTTCGCCTGTTCCCTGCGGCGGCGGCGGTGGGATCGGGCGCCGCCGCGCCGGCCAGCGCCCGCGCCAGCGCCTGCAGCTGCAGCAGGGAACAGGCGAAGCTCTTGGTCGCGGCCACGCTCTCCTCGGGGCCCGCGCCCATCGGGATGCGGATCGCCGCGGCCTCCTCCAGCGGCGAGCCGGCGGCGTTGGTCAGGGCCCAGCGCGTCGGCGGCGCGAAGGCCTCGACGGCGGCGCGCAGGTCGGGGCTCGCCCCCGACTGCGAGATCGCCAGCACCCGCAGGCCCTCGCCGGCGTGCGTGAAGCCGCCGACCGACGCCAGCGACGGCGTGAACGAGCCTGTAAGGATCCCGGCCTCGGCCGCGAGCTGCCGCGCCGCGAAGGTCGCGGCGGCGTCCGAGGTCCCCCGCGCCACCGTCATCACCAGCGCCGGCCGGGCCCGGCGCCAGTCGGCGGCGGCGCGTCCGACGCCGTCGGCCCCTTCTGCCGCCGCCGCCAACAGGCGGGCGGGCATCTCCGCGATCTCGGCGGCCAGCCGGCTCATCGTTCCGGCCGCACCTCGCAGCGCAGCGGCTCGCCGCGCAGCGCGCGGCCGAGCTCCTCGGCGGCGAGCCGCTGCAGCCGCGCCGTCGAGGCCCGCGAGCACCAGGCGGCGTGCGGCGTCAGCAGCAGGTTGGGCGCGCCGCGCAGCGGCGACGCCGCCGGCAGCGGCTCGGCGCCGAAGACGTCGAGGCCGGCGCCGGCCAGCTTGCCGGCCCGCAGCGCCGCCGCCAGCGCCTCCTCGTCCACCAGGCCGCCGCGGGCGCAGTTGACCAGCAGGGCGCCGTCCTTCATCGCCACGATGCGCGCCGCGTCCACCAGGCCCCGGGTCGCGGCGGTCGCCGGCGCGTGCAGGCTGACGGCGTCGGCGCGCGCGAACAGCTCGTCGAGCTCCACCGGCGCCACGTCCTCGGCGCGCATGTCCTCAGGATCCACCACCGGGTCGTGCGCGATCACCTGCACCCCGAAGGCGCGCATCCGCCGCAGCACCGCGCGGCCGATGCGGCCGAAGCCCAGGGTGCCGACCACGCACTCGTCCAGCGGCGGCGCCGCCCCCAGCGCCGGCTTGAGGTCCCAGCCGCCGGCGCGGACCTCGGCGTCCAGCGCCGGCAGGCGCCGCAGCAGCGCCAGCAGCAGCGCCACGCTGTGGTCGGCGACCTCGCCCAGGCCGTAGTCCGGGACGTTGCAGACCCGCACGCCGCGTTCGGCGCAGGCCGCCAGGTCGATGTTGTCGACGCCGACGCCGTAGCGGATCAGCGTCCCGCCCTCTTTCATGCCGGCGACCGCCGCCGCCGGGACCTCGATCAGCTGCACCAGCGCCGCGTCGGTGCCGGCCAGCGCGCGGACGACGTCTTCGCCGCCTTTGCACTGGCAGTCCTCGAGCTCCACCCCGCAGGCGGCGGCGGCCTCGCGCTCGGCGGCGAGGTCCTCGAAGGCGTGCTCGGTGACGACCGCCCGCTTGGCCGCGCTCACAGGCCGGCGTCCTGCTGGAACTGCGGGTCGCGGACGTCGGGCTCGGCGCCGCGCCAGCGCGTCGGCCGCTCCTTGACGAGGTACACGGCCGCCCGCGCGGCGATGCCCGGATCCAGCAGCTGGTCCTTGGCCACCCGCGCGATGCGGTTGTCGACGCCCGATGCCCGGATCTCGTCCTGCATCGCGGTCGCGGCCATGCCGGGCCGCAGGCCGCAGCAGAACACGCCGGCCTCCCCGTGCTCGAGGTCGACCGCCCGCGTCAGCATCGCCAGCCCCGCCTTCGAGGCGCAGTAGGCGGCCAGGCCCTCGACCGGGGCGTCCGCCGCCCCCGAGCTGAGGTTGATTATCGCGCCGCCGCCGGCCGCCGCCATCCCTGGCAGCACCGCCGCCGCCATGTTCCAGGCGCCGGCGAGGTTGACCGCGAGGCAGCGCGCGAACTCGTCCGGGTCGGCCTCCGCCAGCGGCGCCAGCGGCCCGATGATCCCGGCGTTGTTGATGAGCGCGGCGAAGGGCCCCGCCTCCTGCACCGCGGTCCGGGCGGCGCCCAGGTCGGCGACGTCCAGCGCCAGCGCCTCGGCCGCGTGCCCCTCGGCGCGCAGCGCTGCGGCCAGCTCCTCGACCAGCTCCCGCCGCCGGGCGGCGGCGGTGACCGCGTAGCCGGCGCGCGCCAGCGCGGCGGCGGCTTCCTTGCCGATGCCGGCGCTCGCGCCGGTGACCAGCGCCTTGGGCCTGCCTGCTTCCATCTCTTCATTCTAGTGCTTGAAGGCGGGCGGAATGGAAGGCGCCCACGCCCATCGGGCCTGGGTCGCTCTTCGGCCAAGCGGCCGCAAGCTCCTCCGCAATAGTGTAAAATATCTACCGTGTGGCGAAAGCGGCGGGCGCCGAATCGCGAATTACACTGCGGCGTCCCGCAAACCGGCTGACTCCGATAACCGGTTTTTTCGATTTCGCCACACCTTCCAGCCAACGGGCGCCGCGATATTCTCAATGGCGTAAAATAGGAATGTGTGGTGAAGGCGAGCGGATCTGAATCGCTGATATACAGCAGATTTCGCGAACTGGCCGGTCCCAATAGGCTTTGTTTTTTTCAAATTCACCACACCTCTGGCTGGACGGGAGGATCCCTCCTGCAATGGCATAAAATTACAGCGTGTGGTGGAAGGACGGGATTCGAGACCGCAAGGTTTACTGAAGTCGGATTCGCTGCCTAGCTGAAGGAACCGGCTGGGTTTATCCTTTCACCACACATCCTCACGCGCGGGCCCGCATGCCCGGCGGCGATGCGGAAACGGCGCTGAGTGCTAGTTCGGGACGCGCGGCTCGAACATCCGCCGCAGCCGCAGCTTCTTGCCCATGCTGTCGCGGACCTCGAGGTCGCAGTCGACGCAGTCGAAGACCGTGTAGTCCGCCCGCGCCCCCGGCGCCGCGCCCGCCTCCAGGCCGAGGAAGTCCCGCGGCCGCGCCGCCGCCGCGGCCACGCACTCCTCGAAGTCCAGGCCGACCGCGTGCAGCTTGGCCATGGTGGTCGCCATGTCGTGCACCGGCCCGTCGATGTTCTCGCGGTGCAGGTCGGTCGAGATCGAATAAGGCCGCAGGCCGCCGTCGATCGCCCGGCGCGCCGCGTCGAAGTCAAAGGAGGCGGCGCCGTGGCCGACGTCCATCAGGATGCCGCGCGCCGCGGCCTCCTTCGCCAGCGCGAACACCGCCGGCGCGTCGGTCAGCGAGCCGCCCGGCTTGCCGTTGAAGCAGTGGGTGACCACGTCGCCGGGCTCGAGGACGTCGAGGACCTCGTCGGGGACCGGCGGCGGCTCGCCGATGTGGGCCATCAGCGGCAGGCCGGCCATCTGCGCGACCCGCTTGGCGATGCGCACCGGCCCGGCGCCCCAAGAGCCGACGATGACGCCGCTGGCGCGGATCTTGACGCCGCAGACCACGTCGCGGTTGGCCTCGATCACCGCCATGGTCCGGCCGACGTCGATGAAGCGCGCGTCCAGCAGCTCGGGGATGCGGTTGCAGCACACCAGGCCGATCGAGGAGATGTTGACGAAGGCGCGGACGGTCTCCTCGCAGCGGTCGAGGACGTACTCGCGCAGGCCGGCGAAGCTGCCCTCGCCGGCGCTGCCGGCGTCGACGAAGGCGGTGACGCCGGTCGCGCGGCCCACGTCGGCGGCGCGGACCGAGATGTCGGTGCCGCCGTGCCAGACGTGCACGTGCAGGTCGGTCCAGCCCGGCGACAGCCAGGCGCCGCCGCAGTCGATGTCCTTGGCGCCGGCCTCGGGCTCTGCTTTGACCAGGCCGTCGGCGCCGACGTGGAT
>MEIE01000121.1 GCA_001750625.1 Candidatus Amphirhobacter heronislandensis | reverse complement strand
TACGCCTCGGCCTTCTACGGGCCGTTCCGCAGCGCGATCAAGTCCGACGCCGTGCTCAAGGGCGACAAGCGGACCTACCAGATGGACAGCGCCAACAGCGCCGAGGCCCTCAAGGAGGTCCTGCTGGACATCGAAGAGGGCGCCGACATGGTGATGGTCAAGCCCGGCATGCCCTATCTCGACGTGATCGGCATGCTGGCGGGGCAGGTGAAGGTGCCGCTGTTCGCCTATCAGGTGTCAGGCGAGTACAGCATGCTGACCGGCGCCTGCGCGCAGGGCTGGCTCAAGCGGGAGGACGCCGTGCTCGAATCGCTGCTGGCTTTCAAGCGCGCCGGCTGCAGCGGGGTGCTGAGCTATTTCGCGCTTGAGGCCTGCGAATTGCTAACTCGCAATCTCTAAGCACAACATCTCGATGATTAGCTAGCGCAGGAAACCTTCGTCTCCAATCGCACTAAGAGTTACCGACAAGATCATTTCCTCATCATCTCGAATTAATGTAATCGGGATTTGAGTTCCTTCTAACTCGCATCCAAAATATGTATCGTAAATCGGCAGGCCGTCATATTCGATTATTAAATCACCTACCTGGATGCCAGCGGCTTCGGCTCCCGAATCCCTATTAACTTGATTCACCCAAAGCCCATAGACATCATCCTCATTCACAACGTAATCGACGTATACGCCCAGAACACCCCAAGGAATAGTGCCCGTCTCCGAATCGCGCAACCAGTCCTGAATCAGCATAGCCAAGTCAATAGGCATCGCAAAGTTAAGGCCGCTGTCATCTCCTGCAGTATTTCCCCAGCTTATGATGCCAACAACCTCGCCTTTGTCATTTAGCAAAGGCCCGCCGGAGTTCCCGCTGTTAATCGCTGCATCAGTTTGAAGCCAAGGAAGCCTGCAGAGAGCCGGAACTCCTAAGTTGGGTCCAGTCTCAAAACGTTCGGTTGAGGAAATCACTCCTGTACTTAGAGAGTAGTCAAAGTCCTCCGGGTGACCAATTGCCAGTACAGCGTTGCCCACCTTCAGTTCACTTGAGTCTCCAATCTTCGCTGCAGGCAAAGGCTCATCGACCTCAATCTTTAGCAAAGCTATGTCTGAATAGTGATCATAGCCAATGATCTCCGCCTCCGCATCGCTGTAATCATGCAACAATACGAAGGAATCAAGCGCTTGATAACTTTCGTAATCGTAGATTACATGAGCGTTTGTTAGGATGTACCCATCGGGAGAGATGATTACGCCGGCACCCAAACCAGCCTCATTCTCGATGTAGACGACTGATTTGCTAGTTTCCTCGTAGAGCGCGGCATAGTCCGCTGGGCCATGTGCTGCGGCAGGCAGGCCGCAGAGAATTAGAAACAGAACCGCTAGCAGGCGGCTCCTGTTATGGTAGGGGGGGGGTAACATGTCTCATAACTCGCTCCTTCTAGCGAACTTATATTTTAGCGCATTCCATTGCGGAACGCCTCACTTTCCTACTTCCCTCTTTGCATCTCCCGCAATCAGGTGTTCAGCGAAATCGTGATGAAGAACGGCCGCCGGCTGTTGCCGCGGATGATCCGGAAACCGATCGTGTCGGTGTTCAGGCTTCTGAGCACCTCCCGCAGGGCATCGGCGTTCTCAACCACCGTCAGTTTGCCTTCGATGATCACCCCGATGATGATGTCGCCGCCCTTGAGCTTGTACATCTCCTGCGGGACGTCGTCGCTGCAGTTGTCGATGTCGAAGCCCTGCAGCAGCGCGCCGCCGGTCTGGCCGATGGCCCGCTTGCGCTCGGCGCTCAGGTTCTCAAGCACCATGCAGTAGGGCGTTCCCGACTCCTCGTCGTCGCCACCCTCGTCCAGCAGCGCCAGCCGGCCGCCGTCATCGATCGCGCCGATGGTCACGGGCAGGACCATCTCCTCGCCCTGGCGGATCAGCTTGATCGGCACCTCGGTGCCCGGCTCGGTGTCCGCGATGAAGCGCGGGAAGTCGTTCGGGTCGTTGATGGCCTTGCCGTCGTACTCGATGATGACGTCGCCCGGCTCGATGCCGCCGGCCTCGGCGCCCGTGCCTTCGATGACCTCGTTGACCAGCACGCCGCGGACGTCGTCGCCCAGGCCCCAGACCTTGGCGTCGGCCTCGGTGATGCCCTCGGGGTTGAAGGTCACGCCCAGCATGCCCCGGCGGATGGTGCCCGTGCCGCGCAGCTTGGTCTGGACGCTCATCGCCAGGTTGATCGGCACCGCGAAGGAGTAGCCGATGAAGCCGCCGCCGCGGCCGGCGAAGATGCGCGAGTTGATGCCGATGACCTCGCCTTGGGCGTTCAGCAGCGGGCCGCCGGAGTTGCCCGGGTTGATCGCCGCGTCGGTCTGGATGAAGGGGACGAAGCGCTCGAAGGAGTCGCCGCCGGCGAGCGAGCGGTTGAGCGAGGACACCACGCCGGAGGTCAGCGAGTAGTCCAGGCCCAGCGGGTGGCCGATCGCCAGGACCGCGTTGCCGATGCGCAGCGTGTCCGAATCGCCGATCTTGGCCGCGGGCAGGGGGTCCTCGACGTCGATCTTCAAAAGGGCGATGTCCGAGTAGCGGTCGTAGCCGATGACCTCGGCCGCGACCTTGCGCTTGTCGTGCAGGATCACCTCGATGGAGTCGACCACCTGGTTCTCCTGGTCGTCGAAGATCACGTGGGCGTTGGTCAGGATGTAGCCGTCCGGCGTTATGATCACGCCCGAGCCGAAGCCCGAGGAGCGGAAGGGGCTTTCAAGCCCGTTGTTGTTCTCCGGCACCCCGAAGAAGAACGGGAACTGCTGCTGGCTGCCGTCGAGCACCGTCACCGAGTTGACGCTGACCACCGACTTGCTGGCCTCCTCGAACAGGTCCGCGTAGTCCGACGGGCCGTGGGCTGCGGTCGGCAGCGCGCACAGCGCGAGCAGCAGGACGGCCGCCAGCAGGCGCTGGCTCGTGGAGATTTTCATCGCTTGGGATTGGCTCATGCGTGGATTT
>MEIE01000120.1 GCA_001750625.1 Candidatus Amphirhobacter heronislandensis | reverse complement strand
GTTTGACTAGCCTTCTGAATTTCTTTTTGGATGCCGAAAATAAAATCCTTCTCCGCTCCTGAAACGACAACGTCCAGCTTGTTGACATCATGGAACTTGTCATCGTCCTCATCAAAATAACGATGGGTTAGACGCCGGCCCGCCTGGTTGACGGCTATGCGCAGCCCGCGGCCCACTTGCTGGCGTTTGCTTATTTCCTTGCCGGTGCTGGCAAGTTTGCATATGGTGAAAACATTAGGATTGTCCCATCCTTCCTGCAACGCCCATACGGAAAATATAAAGCGCAAGGGAGAGTCGAAAGAAAGCAGCGCCTCCTTATTGTTGAGGATTTGATTGACCCCGTCCTCTTCTCTTTTTTCCAGGCTTCCGCGGTCGCCAGCGAAATATCCCTCATGGACTCTCAGACGGCCTTCCTCGTCATAATCCTTATCGAGATAGGCCCTATACTCATCGCTGCTTGCAACATGTTTTTGACCCTGGCTTCTTTGCCTTCCCTGTCCCGGTAGTCAGATACATTGGGTATGAAAAAGAGCGACAGAGCCTTGATCCCCTGCGCAAACAGGAGCTCTTCTTTTTGGAAATGGTGCTCCACAGAACGTTCAAGCAGGCTGCGTATTTGACGGTCGCTAAGGTTGTAGCCAGCTTTTGCAGGCTCCAGCCGTCGCCCGTCGCTCAGGACGATGCTGGATGCGTTTATCTTGGTGACGCTGACCTGCGAGTAATCTTTCAGTTTGGTTTTTGCCCCTATGACATCACCTTTGCGGATGATGGATCGAAACTGTCCCCGCGCACTATGTTCTTCACCTCTATATTGCTCATTTCATTCGCGTCGAACACCGTGCTGACGCCGATTTTCTTGACCAGCCGGTTGTCAAATGCAGCCTTGCTGTCCAAGGCATAAGCCAGGTTCGCGATGCTGTTTTCCGAATCGGTGGGAAAGGTCGCGCCAAAGCGAATGAACAGAGATTTGTCCAGCTTCGCGAGCCCGCGCTTTGTTTCTGAACCTTTGAGAAGATGGGGCTCGTCGATTATGACGACTGGCTTTTTGTTGGCGATGCCCTCCCAAGTGCTGCGCATTCCGAGGAGGTTTTCATCCTGCTTGTTGATCCTGCGATCCTTCGAGTTAAAAGCGCTGTTGGTGGTGATGATGACCGAAAGCCGGCTGCTGTTTATGAAATCATTGTGAATGCAGTCCAGGCCGTCCTTCGGATAATTGATGAAATCCAAGTGCCGCTGGTATTCATTGTAGAAATACTCCTTGGTCAGCCGGATGTTTTGGATGACGCCCAGCTTGATCGCCACGCGAGGCAGCACTATGATGAACTTGTTCTGCCCGAACAGCCGGTGGAGCTCGAAGATCGTCTTGAGATAGGTGAAGGTCTTGCCGGTGCCGGTTTCCATCAAGACGTCTATTTGATTCTTGCGAGGATTGATTTCGCTAGGGAAAGGGACTTCCAGCTCCTTCAGGTTTTCCACCATGGGGCTGAAGTCGCAGCCAGCGAAGTCGCATCCAGCCAAGGCCTTGACAATGTTGTCAACACATTGCCGCTGGTACTCTAGTTTTTCGAATAACATCAATACAACCGGATTGCGGCAAATTTTAACTCCGCTTCAGCCATCGCTGATTTGAGGGTGCGGAGAATTTGCTAGCTTTGCATTGATACGGTGGCGCCGGCAGGAACGATTTTCCTATTATTGGCGAAAACGTCTATGTAGTCCTTGAAGGTGTGGACGCTGCTTTTCTTGCTGGCGGAGTACTTGACGAGAATTCCCAAGGCTGCCATGCGCTGCAGCATCCGCGACGCCACGTGCCTGGGCACGCCCTGCTCCTTTTCGATGGACGCGATCGAAGCGGCGGGAAACTTGAACAGGCGGTCGAGGAAGGCGAGGTCCGCCTCGATCTGGCGGCCGCCGCTGGCCTTGATCTTCGCCACGCAGTCGGCCTTGAGCTCAGCCATCGCCAGAGCCGCATCGACGCCGATCTCGGCCGCGCAGGCGATGCCCGTGATGAAGTACAGCAGCCAGTCGTTCACGCCCTGGCTTGACTGCCGCGCATCGTTCAGGTGGGAGTAGTACTCCCATCGGCGGCCGAACAGGAAAAAGGAGATGGTCAGGGCGGGCCGCTCAAGCCAGCCCTTGGCCTGCAGGAACAGCGCCACGATCATCCGGCCGGCCCGGCCGTTGCCGTCGCGAAAAGGGTGGATGGCCTCGAAATGGTAGTGGAGCAGGGCCAGCTTGACGATGGAGTCCATCGCCACGTCGTCGTCCTGCATGAACTTCTCCAAGTTGTCCATCGCCTGCGGCACGTAGCCGGGCGGCGGCGGGTTGTAGGAGGCGCTCTCCGGCGTGCGGCCGCCGATCCAGACCTCGACGTTGCGGAACTCGCCCGGCGCCTTGTGGTGGCCGCGGGGCTGGTCGAGCAGGGCGGCGTGCGCCTCGCGCAGCAGCCGGCAGCCCAGCGGCAGCTCCTTGCGCAGCTCCAGGGCGCGGTCCAGGGCCCTCGCGTAGCCCTCGATCTCGGCGATGTCGAGCGGGTCGCAGTCGGCCTTGCCGGTCAGGCGGGCGACGTAGATGTCCTGGGCGTCGGCGCGGGTGCCCTCGATGCGGCTGGTCTCGACCGCTTCTTTGAGCTTGCAGGCGTCGACGAAGGCGTCGGGGTCCGGCGTCTCCTCGATGGCGTGGGCGAGCCGGCCGAGCTGCCACAGCGCCTTTTGGGCCTGCTCCCGCACCTTGCCGTCGAGCTCCAGCTCGGCGGCGCTGTACAGGTCGGCAGGCAGGAAGGCCGTGTAGCTGTTGTAGGGGATGTGCTTCCCCGGGTAGATGCTTGGCAGTTCTTTGATCATGGTTTCGCCTTTAGAGGGCGGAGAGTGAGGGATTCGAACCCCCGGTGGAAAATCCACTTCGGTTTTCAAAACCGACGCATTTGACCGCTCTGCCAACTCTCCGCTGGGATGCGTATTATACCATGATCCTAATAATATCCGGTGAAAGGCAATACGTCTGCAGGCTTAATTATCGCATAATCGGCCCTTTTGGCTCCCTGCGCCGGCTCGGGGCCTGCCGGCCGAAGGCGGGACGTCCGCGCCTTATTTGTCGGCAGACGGCGGTGCGGAGCCTTCCTTGTACGCTCTAACTTCATCGACGATCGCCTGGATGAGCCCGGCCATGGGAATGAGCTTGGCCAGCGGCAGTGGCGATGTGCGGCCTTCTTTGAACGCTTTGATTTCCTCGATCATGGCTTGGACTAGGCCTGCGATAGGCACGACTTTCGCCAGCGATTGCGGCGCGGGAGGATGCTTTGGGTCAGGTGTGCCGCTTCTTTGATCCATGGCCGGGCTTTTCTTTGAGGGATGAAGCAGGCGTGGCGGTTTGGCGAAACGGTAAACGCGCTCTGTTACGAGAACAGAGTTCCTGACGGGGGATTGCGGTTTCAAATATACTCTGTTCGGGCAGAGCTCCTTGGTTAAAGGAATTTGAGTTTGAAGCCCGTCGTTGTTGCCACGCCTGCGGGGGTATTATATTACAAGTCTATTTCTGGCTGCGCATTGCGGTTGCGCCCGGCCTATTTGCCAGCTGCTGGTAAATGAGGGACGACCTTGACCCAGTGCGGCGCGAACCGCGTATAAAAGGAGCAAATCAACGCCAGGAGGGCCGTTATCGTTGACATGCTTCGGTTCGCAACGCCATAGCGTCGACAAAACCCGGTCGGCGACGATAGAGGCCCCTTTATCGTAGACAGGCGCAAATCAACTATTTGCAGGCCGCAAGCGTTCATAAAGC
>MEIE01000012.1 GCA_001750625.1 Candidatus Amphirhobacter heronislandensis | reverse complement strand
CGCCGCCCCGCCGCCCGCGCCCAAGCCGGCCGCCCCTGCTCCGGCAGCAGCCGCGCCTGCGCCTGCGCCCAAACCTGCGACCCCGGCGCCTGCACCCGCGCCTGCCCCGGCCGCCGCGCCGCCGCCCGCGCCCAAGCCAGCCCCGGCTCCGGCTCCAGCCGCGCCGCCTCCTCAGGCCGCGCCGCCGCCCGCGCCCGCACCTTCGGAATCCAAGCCCAGCGAGCCGGCGACCGCCGCGGACGATGATGACGAGGACGACGAAGACGACTTCGGCCGTCCGACCCTGCGCCGCAAGCGCAAGCGCATAACCTAGATCTCAGGCCCGCCCGTCAGGCATTGACGCGGCGGTGGAACTCCTCCCGCCAGTTCGCGGCCGGCAATTCGGCCAGGCCGCCGCGTTCGAGCAGCAGCACCCGGTCCGCCGCCTGGGCGACGAAGTCGAGGTCCTCGGCGATCAGCAGCACCGCGGCGCCGGCCGCGCGCGCGGCGGCCAGCCGGTCCCGCAGCGCCGCCACCGCCTGCAGGTCCAGGCCGGCCTCGGGATTGCGCGCCAGCAGCAGCCGGGTATCGCCGCCGCATTCGCGCGCCAGCAGCAGCTTGCGCTGATTGCCGCCCGACAGCCAGCCGAACTCGTCCCGCGCGCCGCCGATCGCCAGCCGCTCGGCGGCGATCAGCGCGGCGGCCCTGGCCTCGCAGTCCCTCCAGGCCAGCCGCTGCAGGCCCCGGCGCCAGCCGCCGCCGACGTGCTCGTGCATGGCCGCGTTCTCGGCCACCGTCATCGAGGCGGCGGCGGCGGCGGCGGCCGGATCGCTGGGCAGGCGGCCGACGCCATGGTGCTTGAGGTCGCCGGGCGGCGGCGGCGCGCCATACAGCTCGACGGCGCCCGCGGCCGGCGGGGCCAGGCCGCAGAGCACGTCCATGAGCTCGCGCTGGCCGTTGCCGGCCATGCCCACGATCGCGGCCGCCTCGCCGGCGAACAGCTCGAGGTCGATGCGCGCCTGCGGCTGGCCGGCCAGCGCCAGGCCGCGTACGGCGAGCACCGGCGGCCCGGCGCGGGCCGGCGCGGGCGCGGCGGGCCGGGCCGGCGGCGTGGCGGCGGTCCCGAACATCGCTGCTGCGAGATCGGCATTGGAGGCTTCGTCCCGCGGCCGCGACAGGGTCACGGCGCCGGCGCGCAGGACGTGCAGCTCGGCCGCGGCGGCGCGCAGCTCGTCGATGCGGTGCGAGCTGACGACGAAGGCGGTCCCGCGCGCCGCGGCCTGGCGCCGCAGCGCTGCGAACAGCTGCTGCGCCTGCGGCTGGTTGAGCAGGGCCGCCGGCTCGTCCAGCAGCACCAGCGGCCGGTCCAGCCACAGGGCGCGGGCGTACTCCACCAGCCGGGCGACGGCGGGATCGAGCCGGCCGGCCGGCGCGTCGAGATCCACTTTGACGCCCAGTTCCGCGAGGCGTGCGGCCGCCTGCGCGGCCACCGTCCTCCAGGCGACCCGCCCCAGACCGGGCCGCGCGACCGCGAAGTTCTCGAGCACGGTCAGCTCGGCGAGCAGCGAGCCGTGCTGCGGCGCGAGGATGACGTCCGCCGGCGCGACGCCGGCCGTGCCTTTATCAGCGCGTTCGGCGCCGGCGAGGATGCGCAGCAGCGTCGACTTGCCGGCGCCGTTCTCGCCCAGCAGGCCGTGGATGCGGCCGGGGGCGAAATCGAAGCTGACGCCCCGCAGCGCGGCGGTCGCGCCGTAGGCCTTGGCGAGCTCCCGGACGCTGATCGGCGCGGCGGTCATGCGCGCCCGGGCCGCCGCCGCGCGGTCCCCATGACCAGCAGGGCCAGGATGAACGGCAGGACGCTGAACAGATGGTAGCCGCCGGTCCCCAGCGCGACCTGCAGCGCCAGGCCGAAGGCGACGATCGCGGCGAAGCCGGCCGCCAGCAGCACCGCGACCAAAGGCCGCGCCCGCGCGATGAAGACGATGGTGACCGCGCCGATGCCCACGCCCGCGCCGAGGCCGTCGGACCAGCCGCCGGGATGGAACAGCGCCAGGTGCGCGCCCGCCAGGCCCGCGAAGGCCCCGCCGGCGCTGGTCGCGGCCAGCTGCAGCAGGGTTTGGCTGCGGCCGGACGCCGCCAGCGCCGCCGCCCCGCCCGGCTGCCCCGCCGCCCGCAGCAACAGCCCCGCGCCGGTCGCGCGCAGGCCCCAGTGGATCAGGACCGCAGCGGCCAGGGCCGCCAGCAGCAGCCAGGACAGGCCGAGGACGTGGCTGCGGCCGGCCGCCTCGACGACGAGGTCGATCTGCGGCAGCGACGGATGCGCGACCGCCAGCTGGCCGTCGCCGACGAAGCGCGCCAGCGCGGTGCCGCCGACCAAAAAGGCGATGCCGACCGCGATTTCATTGCTGCGCGGCAGGCTGCAGCACAGCGCGTGCAGCCCGGCCAGCGCCGCGCCGCCGGCGACCGCCGCGAGCACGCCGATGCCCGCGCCGTGCTGGCCGCCGAGCGCGGCGAGGACCGCCGTGCAGGGGACGACGCCCTCGAGCCCGAGGTTGAAACGGCCCGCCCGCTGCGTCAGGCAGTCGCCGACCGCGGCGCAGATCAGCGGCGGGCCGATGCGCAGCAGGCCGCCGAGCAGCGCCAGCGCCAGCAGCTCGAAGCTCACCGCCGCGCCTCCCGCGCCAGCAGCCAGCGCGCCAGCGGGCCACGGGCGCAGCCGCAGACCACGATCGCGATGAACAGCAGCCCCTCCATCATCTTCGCCGAGGCCGCCGGCGCGCCCAGCTCGCGCTGCAGCGCCCCGCCGCCGGCTTCCAGCGCCCCGACCAGCACCGCGGCGGCGATCACCGCCCGCATGTCGCCGCGCGCGATCATCGCCACCAGGATGCCGGCGTAGCCGTAGCCCAGCGCCAGCGCCGGCCCGGCGCTGTGCGCCACCGCGCCCACCTGCAGGGCCCCCGCCAGCCCCGCCAGCGCCCCGCTGAGAACGCACATCGCGATCGTCAGGCGGCCGACGTCGATGCCGGCGAAGCGCGCCGCCGCCGGGTTGGCGCCGGCCAGCCGCAGCCCGAAGCCCCAGCGGCTGTGGCTGACGGCGGCGTAGGCGAGGAGGCAGGCCAGCAGGCCCAGCGGCAGGCCGGCGTGCAGGCCCTCCCAGCTGCCGAGCTGGGCGTCCACGCTGATCGGCGCGGTGGTCGGCCGGTCGAAGCTCGCCGGGTCGCGCAGGACGCCTTCGACCAGATGGCTGACCAGCGCCACCGCCACGTAGGCCAGCAGCAGGCTCGAGACCGCCTCATGGACGCCGCGGGCGCTTTTGAGCCAGCCGCAGATCCCCAGCCAGGCCGCGCCGGCGAGCACCCCCGCGCCCAGCAAAAGCGGCAGCGCCGCCCAGCCGTCCAGCCAGGCCGCCGCGACCGCCGCCGCCAGCGCGCTGATGACGAAGGCCCCCTCGGCGCCGATAACCAGCAGGCCGGCCCGCGCCGGCAGCGCCACCGCCAGGCCGGTCAGCAGCAGCGGGGTCGCCGCCTCGAAGGTCTGGCGCAGGGCGAAGCCCGAGCCGAAGGAGCCGCGCAGCAGCACCCCCAGGCTCGCGAAGGCCGGCAGGCCGGTGACCGCCGCGACCAACAGCCAGCCCAGCAGCGCCAGCAGGCTGGCCGCCGCCGCGATCGCGGCCGTCTCCAGCCGCCGCGCCCGCCGCTGTCCGGGCATCGCCGCCGCGGCGCGTTGGCCGGCCGCGCTAGGCCTGGACCCCGCGCACGAACCAGTCCATGCTCTTGAGCCGGACGTCGCCGCGCGGGACGGCCTCGCCCGGCGCGATGCGCTCAATCCCTTCGCTGTCGACGATCGGGCCGGTCCAGATCGAGCGGCCGCCGACCACCAATTCGCCCCGCGCCCTCTCCACCGCCGCGGCCGCCGCGCCGTCCATGTGCGGGCTGTCGTAGTCGAGCGTGACCATGCTTTCGGCCAGGCCGCCTTCGAAATAGTTGGGCGGCCGCTCGCCGGCGAGGACCTGGCTGACCGTGCGCATGTTGAGCGCGGCCCAGTCGACCAGCGGGCTGGTCAGGTAGTACTCGCCGCCGAACTCCTTCATCGGGTGGTAGTAGCCGCAGGCGTAGACGCGCCGCGCCCGCGCGGTCGACACCACCGTCCGCGACGAGTCCAGCGAGCAGCCCACCGCCTCAAGCCCCTGGTCGGCGTAGAGGTTGACGATCTCGGCCTCCTTGGCCGGGTTGGTCCAGCCGCCGATGAAGGCCACCCGCAGGGTCGCTTCGGGGTTGGCCCGCTGCGCGCCCAGCGCGAAGGCGTTGACGCTGCGGATGATGCCCGGGTAGCGGAACGAGGCGACGAAGCCCAGCCTGCCGTTCGGCGCGGCCTGCGCCGCCATGACGCCGGCGAGGTACTGGCCCTCGTGCATGTGGGCGACGTAGCTGCCGATGTTCGGCGGGTGGCCCTCCTGCCAGCGGTTGCCGGCGTGGCGGAAGTACACCTCCGGGTGCCGCGCCGCCAGCTCGAGGACGTAGGGGTCGTAGTAGCCGTAGGAGGTCGGGTAGACCAGGCGGGCGCCGCGCTCGACGATCATCGCCTCGAGCGCCGCGCGGACGCTCGCGCTCTCGGGGACCTCTTCTTGCTCAACCAGCTCGACGCCGGGCATCGCCGCGACCCGCTGCGCCGCGACCGCGTGGGTCTGGCTGTAGCCCAGGTCGTCCTTGGGCCCGACGTAGACGTAGCCGACGGTGAGCTTGGAAGCGGCGGCGCGGCGGGGCAGCAGCAAGCCGGTGGCGGCGAGGCCGGCGCCGACCAGCACCGCGCGGCGGCTGGACCTCATGCGGCGGCGGAGCGGGCTAGCCTTGGCGCTGCTTGTGCCGGGGGTTCTTGCAGATCACCCGGATCACGCGGCCGCGCCGGATCAGCTGGCAGTGCCGGCAGATGCGCTTGACCGAGGCTTTGACTTTCATGGCTGCGAGTCGCCTATTTTACCCCAGGCGGGCCAGCCGGATGGTGGTTTTCCCGCTTGCCGCGGTAGACGATGCGGCCGCGGTTGAGGTCGGTGGCGGTGATCTCGAGCGTCACCGTGTCGCCGGGGACCACCTTGATGCGCTTGCGCGTCATCTGGTAGACGATCGAGCACAGCACCAGGTGGCCTTCGGGCAGCTTCACCCGGTACAGGTTGTTCGGCAGCGAGGCGATCACCTCGCCGTAGGTCACGAATCGCTTGGACGTCGCCATGGCTCTAGCGCGGCAGGCCCATGCCGGCGGCCGCGCCGGGGACCTTCTTGAGCAGGTTGCCGTACTGCTGCGTCATCATGTAGTGCTGGACCTGTTCCATGAAGTCCATCGCCACCACCACGATGATGAGCAAGGAGGTGCCGCCGAACAGCAGCACGAAGTTGGTCAGCGAGCCGGCGAACTGCACCACCAGCAATTCGGGAATCAGGCAGACCAGCGTGATGTAGATCGCGCCGATCAGGGTCAGGCGCTTGACGATGTCCTCGATGTAGGTCGCCGTCCGCGGCCCCGGCCGGATGCCCGGGACCACCGCGCCGCTGCGCCGCAGCGTGTCGGCGGTCTCCTTCGGGTTGCTGGTCAGGTCGACGTAGAAGAAGGTGAAGAAGATCAAGAAGGAGGCCAGCACCAGCAGGTACAGCGGCTGGCCGCGGTCCATCGCCGCGGTCAGGTCGCGCAGCCACTCGGCGCCGCCGCCCTCGGAGAAGGCCACGATCTGCGCCGGGAAGAACAGCACCGCGTAACCGAAGATCGCCGGCATCACCCCGGCCATGTTGATCTTGAACGGCAGGTGCGAGCGCTGCCCCGGGGCCATGCGGCCGCCCATCTGCCGCTGCTGCTTGGCGTGGTTGAGCGGCACCCGTCGCTGGCCGCGCTCGACGAAGACCACCCCCGCGATCAGCGCCAGCGAGCCGGCGAGGATCAGCATCGCGGTCAGCGGGTTGATCGCGCCGTTGCCGACCTGCAGGCCGATCTCGGCGATCGCCTGCGGCAGGCCGGCGACGATCGAGGCGAAGATGATGATCGAGATGCCGTTGCCGATGCCGCGCTCGGTGATCTGCTCGCCCAGCCACATCAAGAAGATGGTCCCCGCCACCAGGCCGATCACGGTCGTGAAGCGGAACAGCAGGCCGGGATCGTGCGCCATGTCGAAGCGCTCGAGCGCGATCGCGACGAAGGTCCCCTGGATCGCGGTCAGCGCCACCGTCCCCAGCCGGGTGTAGTTGGTCAGCTTGCGGCGGCCCATCGTCCCCTCTTTTTTGAGCTGCTCCAGCGACGGGACCGTCGCCGCCGCCAGGTTCATGATGATCGAGGCGGTGATGTAGGGGATGATGCCCAGCGTGAACACCGACAGCCGCGAGATCGAGCCGCCGGAAAAGGCGTTGAGGAAGTTCAGCAGGCTGCCGGCGCCCTCCTGGAAGAGCGAGCGCAGCTGCGAGGCGTCGATGCCGACCAGCGGGACGTGCGAGCCGATGCGGAAGACCACCAGGGCCCCGACCACGAACAGCACCCGCCGCCGCAGGTCCTGGAAATTTACCGCCGTGGCGCCGCCGCGGGCCATGCGCCTAGCTGGAGCTCTCCTTCGGCTGCTGCGCCGGCGCCGCGGCCTCGACCGCGCCGCCCGCCGCTTCGATCGCGGCGCGCGCCCCCTTGGTGGCCGCGAGGCCGACCAGCCGGTAGCCAGCGGCGACCGCGCCCGAGGAGTAGAACTTCACCAGCCGGTGTCGCGGCCCCGCCAGGCCCGCGGCGCGCAGCGCCGCCAGCGTGACCTCGCCGGGCTCGAGACCGGCGAGCGCGCCGGTCGGCAGCCGCAGCCAGTCGGCCGCCCGCCGCGAGCTGAAGCCCCGCTTCGGGATGCGGCGATGCACCGGCATCTGCCCGCCCTCGAAGCCGAACTTGATCTTCTTGCCGGCGCGCGACTTCTGGCCCTTGTGGCCGCGGCCGCAGGTCTTGCCGGTGCCGCTGCCAATGCCGCGGCCAAGCCGCTTGCGCGGATGCTTGGCGCCGGGCGCCGGCGCCAGGCGGTTCAGCGCCGCCTGCTCTTGGCTGTTTTCGTCCGCCATCTCTTAAGACACCGAGTGGTGGTTCGCCAGGATTTCGTCCAGTTTCTTGCCACGCCGCGCCGCGATTTCCTCGGGCGAGCGGATCTTCTGCAGGGCGTCCATCGTCGCGCGCACGACGTTGTTGTGGTTGTTCGAGCCGATGATCTTCGCCAGGACGTTCTTGATGCCGACCAGCTCGAGGACCATCCGCATGTAGCCGCCGGCGATCCGGCCGGTGCCTTGCGAGGCCGGCTGCAGGTAGACCGTGGTCGCGCCGTGCTTGCCGTAGACCGGGTGGTAGATCGTGCCGTTGTGCAGCTTGACCGTGATCATCGCGCGCTTGGCCGCCTCGGTCGCTTTTTTGAGCGCCTCGGGGACGTCGCGGGCCTTGCCCTTGCCGAAGCCGACCCGGCCGTCCTCGTTGCCGACGATGACGTAGACCGAGAACGACAGGATGCGGCCGCCCTTGACGACCTTGTTGACCCGGCGGACCGCCAAGGTCGCTTCTTTGAACTCCGGCTGTTCGGTGGCGGCGTCCTTGCCGCCGCCGCCCCGGTTGCCTGCGGGCGCGGCCATCAGAACTTCGCTCCGGCGGCGCGCATGCCTTCGGCCAGGGCCTTGATCCGGCCATGGTACTTGAAGCCGCTGCGGTCGAAGGCCAGGTTGGCGTTGAGGTCGGCCGCCGCGATCTTCGCCGCGAGGCTGGTCCCTACTTCGCGGGCCGCGTCCACCGTGTGCGGAGCCTTGATCTTGGCGCGCAGCTCCTTGTCGAGCGTCGAGGAGCTCAGCAGCACCCGGTCGCCCTCGATGAGCTGGGCGTAGGTGTGGCGGCCGCTGCGATGGACCACGATGCGCCGCTTGCCGTCGCGGGCGATGCGCACGCGGGTCTCGGCGGCGCGGCGCAGGCGCGCGGCGCGCTTGCCCTGGGCTTGCGTCTTCATTTCTTCTTGGTCTCCTTCATGTTGATGTGCTCGCCTTCGTAGCGGACGCCCTTGCCCTTGTAGGGCTCGGGCGGCCGGAAGCGCCGCAGGTCCGCGGCCGCCTGGCCGACCTTGGCCTTGTCGATGCCGCGCAGCACGATGCGGTTCTGCGCCGGCGTCTCGGCCGCGACGCCTGCGGGGCACTCGTAGCTCACCGGGTGCGAGAAGCCCAGCTCCAGCTTGACCGCGCCGCCCTCGACGCTCGCCCGGTAGCCGGTGCCGACCAGCTCGAGCGTCCGCTCGCAGCCTTCGGTCACGCCGGCGACCATGCCGCCGAGCCGCCGCGCGAAGGTTCCTTCGAGGCTGCGCGCGAAGCGGGTGTCGCGGACCTTCTTGACCAGAATCTGCTTGTCGTCGGCGGTGACCTCGATGTTCTCGTTCACCGCCATGCGCAGCTCGCCGAGCTTGCCCTTGACCGTGATCGCGCCGCCAGCCACCGTCGCCGTCGTCCCGGCGGGCAGCGGTATCGGCGTCTTGGCGAGGCGGGACATGGCTTAGGCGACGTGGCAGATGACTTCGCCGCCGACCTTGGCGCGGCGGGCCGCCGCGTCGCTCATCACCCCCTGCGAGGTCGAGACGATCGCGATGCCCAGGCCGCCGAGCACCGGCTTGATGCCGGCCGTGCCGGTGTACTGCCGCAGCCCCGGCCGCGACACCCGCCGGATCAGCTCGATCACCGGCTTGCCGCCGTAGTATTTCAGCGCGATGCGGATGCTGCGCTTGTCTTCGCTGCGCTGGTAGCCGAGGATGTAGCCCTCGTCCTGCATCACCTGCAGCACCGCCGCGTTGAAGTTCGACGCGCGGCACTCGGCCGTGTCGTGGCCGACCGCCAGCGCGTTGCGGATGCGGGCGAGCATGTCGCCGGTCGGATCGCTCATGGCCATCGTGCCTGCCCTCCTACCAGCTCGACTTGGTGACGCCGGGAATCTCGCCGTTCATCGACAGCTCCCGCAGGATCGAGCGGCTGATGCCGAAGCGGCGGAACACGCCGCGGGAACGGCCGGTGATGCGGCAGCGGTTGCGGTAGCGCGCCTTGCAGGAGTCGCGCGGCAGCTTCTGCAGCTCGGTCTGGGCCTGCATCTTGGCGGCGGCGTCCGCGCGCGGGTCGCGCAGGATCCGCCGCAGCTCCTCGCGGCGCTTGGCGTAGCGCTCGATCAGGAGCCGGCGCTTCTCATTGCGCATCAGGACTGCTTTGCGTGCCATGGCCGGGTCCTCCGTGTTAGTTCTGCTGGGACGGCGGGGTCAGGATGGGCATGCCCAGGGCCAGCAGCAGGCGCCGCGCCTGGGCGTCGTCGCGGGCGCTGGTGACGATGGTCACGTCCAGGCCGCGCATGCGATGGATCTTCTCGATGTCGATCTCGGGGAAGACGATGTGCTCGGACAGGCCCAGGCTGTAGTTGCCGTTGCCGTCGAAGGAGCGCGCCGGCAGGCCGCGGAAGTCGCGCACCCGCGGGATGCCGATGCGGATCAGCCGGTCGAGGAAGTCGTACATGCGGCCGCGGCGCAGCGTCACCTTGGCGCCGAGCACCGAGCCTTCGCGCAGCTTGAAGCCCGCGATCGACTTGCGCGCCTTGGTCACGACCGCGCGCTGGCCCGCGAGCAGGCTGAGCTCGTTCGCGGCCGCCGTCGGCGCCTGCTTGTCGGTCAGGGCGTCCTTGAGGCCCATGTTGAGCGTGACCTTCACCAGCCGCGGCACCGCCAAGGGCGACTTGAGGCCGTCCTCCTCGCGCCAGCGCGGGACGATGGTCTCGTGGTACAGCTGCCGCAGGCTCATCAGGCCACCTTGCCTCCGCCGGCGTATTCGCGGTAGCGCTTGCCGTCCTCGCCGGTCTTGATGCGGACCCGCTCGCCCTTCTTGCGCTCTTCGGAGTAGAGCATCACGTTCGAGACGTGGATCGGCGCCTCGATCTTGACCTGGCCGCCGGGATCGTTGGCCGCCGGGTTGGGACGCTTGTTCTTGGTCTTGATGTTCAGCCCGGTCACCACGACGTGGGTGACGCGGCCGTTGTCAAACACGACCTTCTCGACCTGGCCGGTCTCGCCCTTGCTGGTGCCGGTGGTTACCTTCACCATGTCGCCCTTGCGGATCTTGTTCATCAGATCACCTCCGGCGCCAGCGAGATGATCTTGGTGAAGTCCTTGGCGCGCAGCTCATGCGGCACCGGCCCGAAGATGCGGGTGCCCAGCGGCTCTTTCTTGTTCGACAGCAGCACCGCGGCGTTGCGGTCGAACTTGACCAAGGTGCCGTCCGGCCGGCGGATGCCGCTGCGGCTGCGGACCACCACCGCGTTGTAGACGTTGCCCTTGCGGACCTCCTCGCGGCCGCGCGCGGCGCCGCGGCGGTCGTCGCTGCTGCGCGGCAGCGCCTGCTTGACCGTGACCTTGATCAGGTCGCCGATGCGGGCGTAGCGGCGCTTCGAGCCCCCGAGGACCTTGATGCACATCACCCGCTTCGCGCCGGAGTTGTCCGCGACCTCGAGCACCGACTGCATCTGGATCATGACGCCGCCTTCTCCGCCTTGCCGACCACGATCCAGCCCTTGCGCTTGGAAAAGCGGCGGCGCTCCTCGATGGTGACCTCGTCGCCCTTGGCGTACCTGTTGTCCTCGTCGTGGGCGAGGAAGTCCGCGTCGCGGCGGATGACCTTGCCGTACAGCTTGTGCTTGGTGATGCGCTGCACCCGCACCCGGACCGTCTTGTCGGCCTGGTCGGCGACCACCCGGCCGGTCAGCCGGCGCACCGTCTTGCCTTCCTTCGCGCTCATTCAGATTTCTCCTGCTGCTGCTCGGCCGGCGCGGGGGCGGCGGCCTGCTCGGCGGCGGCCGCGGGCGCGGCGCCGTGCTTTTCGCGCATGACGGTCTTGACCTGGGCGATCTCGCGGCGCAGCTTGCCGAGGTTGGAGGTCTTGGCGGCGGCCTGGTTGGCCATGCCCACCCGCAGCGCGAACAGCGCCCGCTGCATGCTCTCGAGGTCCGCCCGCAGCGCGGCCGGCTCCTTGGCCCGCAGCTCCTTCATGTCGGCCATCGTCCTCCTCCTAGCTCGCGCGGTGGCGGCGGACGAAGCTCGTCGCGATCGGCAGCTTGGCGTTCGCCAGCCGAAAGGCCGAGCGCGCCAGCTCCTCGGGCACGCCCTCGAGCTCGTAGATGATCTTGCCCGGCTTGATCTCCGCGACGAAGAACTCCGGGTTGCCCTTGCCGCTGCCCATGCGGACCCCGACCGGCTTCTGCGACACCGGCTTGTCCGCGAAGACGCGGATCCACACCCGGCCGGCGCGCTTGCACTCGCGCGTGATCGCCCGCCGCGCCGCTTCGATCTGCCGCGCGGTGATCCGGCCGCGCGTGTTGCTGCGCAGGCCGAACTCGCCGAAGCTCACGGCGCTGCCGCTGGTCGCCAGGCCGCGGTTGCGGCTGCGGTGGCGCTTGCGGTACTTAAGCGTCTTTGGCTGCTGCATCGAAGCCCTCCATGTCCTCGTCGTCGAAAAATTCCTGCTCGCCGCCTTCGGCCTTCGCTTCCTTGACCGCCTTCGGCTCGCCCTTGCGGCGCTGCTCCTCGGCCGCGAGCAGCTCGGCCGGATCGGCCGTCTCCGCCGCGCCCTCTTCGCCCGGGCCGAGCACCGAGTGCCGGCGCTCCTTGGTCCGCACCGCTTTTTCCCCCAGGAAGATCCAGACCTTGATGCCGATCTGGCCCATCGTGGTCTTGGCCTCGGCGAAGCCGTAGTCGATGTTCGCCCGCAGGGTGTGCAGCGGCACCCGGCCCTCGTGCCGGTAGTCCTTGCGCGCGATGTCGGCGCCGTCGAGGCGGCCCTTGACCCGGATCTTGGCGCCCTTGATCGCCGGCTGGCGCGCGATCGCCTGGAAGGCGCTTTGGATGACGCGGCGGACCCGCTGGCGCTTTTCGATGCGCGAGGCGATGTTCTGCGCGATCAGGTTGGCGTCGGCGTCCGGGTTGCGGACCTCCTTGACGTCGACCGTGGTGTCGGCGATGCCGGTGATGCGGCGGATGCGCTCGCGCAGCTTGTCGATCTCCTCGCCCTTGGAGCCGATGATCATCCCCGGCCGCGCGGCCTGGATCTGGATCGTCGGGCCCGAGCGGGTCGACAGCCGGGTGATCTGGATCTTCGAGATCATCGCGGTCGCGCACTGCTTGCGGATGAAGCGCCGGATCAGGTAGTCCTGGTGGACGCAGTCGGCGAACTGCCGCTTCGGCGCGTACCACTGCGACGTCCAGTTGCGGTGCACCGCCAGGCGGAAGCCGTTGGGGTTGATCTTGCGGCCCATGACTACTCCTTGTCCTCCGCGGCCGGCTTGTCCTCAGCCGCCGCCGGTTTCTTCTCCTTGACCTCAGCCGCCAGCGGCGCCGAGCGGTCCTCGAGCAGCAGGTCGATGTGGGTGTAGCGGTGGCAGTTCGCCCGCACCCGGCCCCGGCCGCTGGCCTTGAAGCGCTTGAGCACCATGCCCTTGTTGACGCGGACCTCGGCGATGTGCAGGCTGTCGACGTCGGCGTTCGACTGCTCGGCGTTCGCGATCGCGGCGCCCAGCAGTTTGTTGAGGATGCGGCTGGACTTGGTGATCGAGTAGTCGAGGATGTCGGAGGCCTCCTGGACCGCCTTGCCGCGGATCAGCGCCGCCGCCAGCTGCATCTTGCGCGGCGAGCCGCGGCTGTTGCGCTTGCGGGCCACGTAGGTCTGGTAGGCGGTGGCGGCCATCACTTGCCTCCCTTCTTGCCGCCGGCGGTCTTGGCGCCGGTCGGGTGGCCGCGGAAGGTCCGGGTGTGCGAGAACTCGCCGAGCCGGTGGCCGACCATGTTCTCGTTGATCAGGACCGGGACGTGCTGCCGGCCGTTGTGGATGCTGATGGTCAGGCCGACGAAGTCCGGCGTGATCATCGAGCGCCGCGACCAGGTCTTGATCGGACGCGGATCGCGGGTCTCCTGGGCCTTGAGCACCTTTTTGAGCAGGTGATGGTCCACCATCACCCCCTTGCGCGCGGAACGGGACATCGGTCGCTACCTCCTGCGCTTGCGGCGGCGGTTGACGATCATCGACTGCGTGCGCTTGTTGCGCCGCGTCCGGTAGCCCTTGGCCGGGACGCCGGTCGGGCTGCACGGGATCTTGTTGGACTTGCTGCGGCCCTCGCCGCCGCCCATCGGGTGGTCGACCGGGTTTTTGACGATGCCGCGGACGTGGGGCCGGCGGCCGCGCCAGCGCACCGCGCCGGCCTTGCCGTGCTTGACCAGATTGTGCTCGGCGTTGCCGACCTCGCCGATCACCGCGCGGCAGCGGACGTGCACCTTGCGCATCTCGGACGAGCGCAGCCGGATGAAGGCGTACTCGCCTTCCTGCGCGACGTACTGCACCGAGCTGCCTGCCGCCCGCGCGAGCTGGGCGCCCTTGCCGGGCTTGAGCTCGACGCAGCACACGGTGCTGCCCTTGGGGATGTAGCGCAGCTGCATGCAGTTGCCGCTGTTCGGCGCGACGTTCTCGCCGCTCTCGACCACGTCGTTGCGGCGCATCTCCTTGAGCGCGAGGATGTAGCGGTGCTCGCCGTCGGCGTAGCGCAGCAGCGCGATGTGGGCGCTGCGGCCCGGATCGTACTCGATGCGCTCGACCACCGCCTCGACGCCGTCCTTGTCGCGGCGGAAGTCGATGGTCCGCAGCTTGCGGCGGTGGCCGCCGCCGCGGTGGCGGACCGTCATGCGGCCGGCGTTGTTGCGGCCGCCGGTGCGGGCCTTGCCCGCCAGCAGCGACTTCTTCGGGCCGCCCTTGTGCAGGCCCTTGCGGACGACGGTGATCCGGCCCCGCCGTCCCGGCGAGGTGGGCTTGGCCTTGCGCAGCGCCATTGTCTAGGCTCCCTCGCCGCCGAAGGACCAGAAGTCGATGCTCTGGCCGTCCTGCAGGCTGACGTAGGCGCGGCGGCGCATTGGCGTCCGGCCCATGCGGCGGCCGCCGCCCCGGTGGCGCAGCGCGCGCAGCTTGCCCTTGAGGTTGGCGACCCGGACGCTCGCGACCTTGACCTCGAAGATCTTCTCGACCGCGCGGCGGATCTGCGGCTTGGTCGCGTCCGGCGCCACGTCGAAGACGTAGGCGAAGGTGCCGTCCTGGCCGCTGGCGAGGGCGGTGGCCTTCTCGGTCACCACCGGCCCGACGATCACCCGGTACGGACGCTCGGCGCTCGCGCTCGTCTTCATGAGGCCCAGGCCTTGCCGATGGCGTCGAAGGCCCGGCGGCTGAGCACCACCCGGCTGTTCCGCATCAGGTCGGTCGACAGCAGCCGCGCCAGCGGCTGCAGCGAGACCTGCTTGATGTTGCGCGCCGACAGCGCGAAGTTGCTCTCGAAGTCGGTGTCGACGAACAGCAGCCTCTTCGGCGCGCCGAAAGCGTCGATCATCCGCGCGCAGGGCTTGGTCTTGACCTCGGCCGCCGCCAGCTCCTCGGCGACGAACAGCCGCTCCTCGCGGGCGAGCTGCGACAGCAGGGTCGCCATGCCGGCGCGGTACTCCTTGCGGTTGAGCTCCTTGCGCTGGCTGTCGCGCGGGTGCGCCGGGAAGGCGCGGCCGCCGCCGCGGCGGGTCGGGCTCGACGACATGCCGGCGCGGGCGCGGCCCGTGCCTTTTTGGCGGTACAGGCGCTTGGTCGTGTGCTTGACCTCGGCGCGGGTTTTCTGCTTGCGGGTGCCGGCACGGCCGTTGGCGGCCTGCGCGGTCGCGATGCGGTGCACCAGCGCCTTGTTCCAGGGCCGGTCGAACAGCGCGTCCGAACCGTTGACGGTGCCGGTCCGCTTGAGTTCCCGGTCGAGCAGCACGAGTTCCATGCTCAGGCCGCTCCGTTCTTCTGGATGCGCGCGACGCGCACGGCGATCTGCGCATTGTTCGCGCCCGGGACGCCGCCCTTGACGAACAGCAGCTTGCGCTCGAGGTCGACGCGGGCGATCGGCAGGTTGCGCACCGTGCAGCCGCGGTCGCCGAGGTGGCCGGGCATCTTCTTGCCCTTGAAGACGCGGCCGGGGTCCTGGCACTGCCCGGTGGAGCCGACGGTGTTGTGCGCCCGCGAGGTGCCGTGGCTGGCGCGGCCGGAGCGGAAGTTGTGGCGGCGGATGCCGCCGGCGAAGCCCTTGCCCTTGCTGACGCCGATCACGTCGACCAGCAGCCCTTCGGCGAAGGCGTCCAGGCCCAGCTCTTGGCCGGACTCGAGGCCTTCGAGCTCAGCCGCCTCGCAGCGGACTTCCTTGAGGCGGCGGGCGAGGCCCGCCTTGTGCTTGGCCCGGTGGCCGATGGCCGCCGCGCTGAGGCGTTTTTTCTTGCGCGCGCCGTGGGCGAGCTGGACCGCGTCGTAGCCGTCGGGGCCGTCCGCCTTTTTCAGCTGGCAGACGCGGTTGCCCGACAGGTCGAGCACCGTCACCGGCACCGCGACGCCGTCGTCGCGGAACAGCCGCGACATGCCGATCTTGACGCCGAGCAGGGTTTTCATCACCGCAGCACCATGTTGAAGGAGACGCCGTCGGGGGTCTGCAGGTCCGCCAGCGCCTGGGTGGTCTTCTCCGAGGGGTTGGGAATCTCGAGCAGGCGGTGGTAGGTGCGAATCTCGATCTGCTCGCGGGAGTCCTTGTCGACGTGGGGCGAGCGCAGCAGGTCAAAGCGGGTTATCGTGGTCGGCAGCGGCACGGGGCCGCGCACCGAGGCGCCCGAGTGCCGCACGGTGCTCGCGATGATCTCGGTCGCCTGGTCGAGCTGCCGGTAGTCGTAGCCGCGCAGGCGGATGCGCAGCGAGGTCTGGACCTCCGGCCGGGCGGCGGGCTTCTTGGCGGCGGCGGCGGCGGCTTTTTTCGGCGCGGCCGCTTTCTTGGCCGGGACGGCTTTCTTCGCCGGCGCCGCCTTCTTGGCCGGCGCGGCTTTCTTGACGGCGTCTTTTTTCGGCGCGGCCGGCTTTTTCGCCGCGGCAGCTTTCTTGACGGGGGCTTCTTTCTTGGCCGCGGCGGCTTTTTTGGCCGGCGCCTCTTTCTTGGCGGCGGCTTTTTTGGCCGGCGCCGGCTTCTTCGCCGCAGGCTTGGCCGCCGGCTTCTTCGCGGCGGGCTTCTTGGCCGCGGCTTTCTTCGCCGCGGGCTTAGTGCTCTTTTTCTCCGCCGTCATGGCTCAAACCCTACCGTACCGCGCGAACGCAATGGCGCCGCCGCAGGCCATCGACCCGCGCGCAGGCGTCCCCGCGCCAGCGAAGGCGCGCGCGGAGCTATGGAAACTGCATGTCTTCATCGCATTCTCGTTGTCCCGACGGTGCCCATGATGAGGATTGAACTCATGGCCTCTCCCTTACCAAGGGAGTGCTCTACCACTGAGCTACATGGGCTCGCCATCGACCAGTCGCCGCCAGCGCCAGACGCCATCCCGCGAAAACGCGGGACAGCCGCCCCGCCAAGGCCGCGGCGGGGAAGCCGGGCTTCGGTGGATCAGCTAGCGGCCGAGGCCGGGTCGCTGCAGGCTGTTGCGCTTGATGCTGTCAACTACCAGTCAATAGAGGGCGGGTATTTTAGCACAGGCGGGGGCGGTCTCACTTGACCCCCGACCAGCCCCCGTCAATGCTGAATTCCTGGCCGGTGGCGAAGGAGCCCGCCGGCGAGGCCAGATAGACCGCCAGCGCGGCCACCTCGCCTGGCAGGCCGACCCGGCCGAGCGGCTGCCGGGCGACGAAGCGCGCCAGCGCCTCCTCCTCGCTGATCCCCTCGGCGGCGGCCAGGTCGCGGACCCGCTGCTCCCACGACGGCGTCCGCACCGTCCCCGGGCAGATGGCGTTGGCGCGGACGTTGGCCTTGATGTAGTCGGCCGCCACCGAGCGGGTCAGGCCCAGCAGCGCCGCCTTCGAGACGCTGTAGGCGCAGCGCGCCGGGACCCCCAGCAGGCTGCTCGCGACCGAGGAGATGTTGATGACGCAGCCGTCGCGGCGCTCGACCATCGCCGGCAACGCCGCCTGGCACATCTTGAAGGCGCTGCGGACGTTCAGCCGCATCGCCTGCTCCCAGTCCGCGTCCGAGCATTCGAGCGCGGCGCCGTGGTGGACCACGCCGGCGACGTTGACGAGGATGTCCGGCGCCGCGGCTTTGACCACCTCGGCGACCTGGGCGTCGTCGGTGACGTCCAGCTGGACGAAGCGCAGCCCTTCGGGCAGCTCGGACGCCGGCGGGAAGGCGGCGGCGTTGACGTCGGCGGCCGCGACCTGGGCGCCGGCGGCCGCGAAGGCGTCGGCGATGGCCCGGCCGATCCCCTGGACCGCTCCGGTGACCACGGCGGTCCTGCCCGCCAGTTCCTGCTGCGCCATGCCCGTCCTCCCGTGGCGGGAAATTATATCCCTGCGGCGGCCGGCCTAAGCGACCGCTTGGCGCCTTGCAGCGGCCGTCGAAGCCGCGCCGGCCTTATGAGGGAAGGCTCGCCGCTCCTCAGCGAGAGTCTTCTTCGCCCTTCGCCTCGCTGATGGCTTCGCGCCACTCGCGTTTCAGCCTGTCCCTGGAAGCCCGGAACATGTCTGGCAGATCCCAGGCGGGGTAGCGCCAGTAGGACAGGGGATGGACGTCCCAATAGGGATTGTCTTCGGGCCTTTCCTCTGTTTGATCTTTTTCTTCCGTCATCGCTCATC
>MEIE01000119.1 GCA_001750625.1 Candidatus Amphirhobacter heronislandensis | reverse complement strand
GGTCGCGGACGCCGGCATCGTCCGGCAGGACTGCCTGGGCTACGTGCTCGAGCCCTGGGACGCGGCGGCCTAGGCGCCTTTTTCTTCGGCCGCGGGCTCGGCCGGCCGGCTGGCGCGCCACTTCTGCAAGAAGTCCTGCAGGTGCGGGGCGCCGCCGGCGAGGAACTCCTCGGTCCGGCCAGCGGCGTCGAGCGCGCCGGTCGACAGCTGCAGCCGCAGCCAGATCAGGTAGGTGTTGAGGGCGTCGAGCTCGCAGTAGTCGCGGATCGCGTCGAACTTGCCGTCCCGGTACAGGCCCTCGACCTGCGATCCTTCGTAGCCCATCTTGCCGGGCAGGCCGCACAGCAGGGCGGCGTGCTCGAGGCTGGCGGCGTTGCGGGGGTTGTAGTGGGACAGGAAATCCATGATGTCGGCGTGGGCGCCGTCGTCGTAGCGCTTGACGTATTTGGGGTCCCACTTGCCGCCGGGCGGGCCGCGCCAGTAGCCGCTGGCGTCGACGCCGTGCCGCAGGGCGCGCAGCGCCAGCATCGGCAGGTCGAAGCCCTTGCCGTTCCAGCTGACCAGCAGGGGCTGGCTGCGCGCGATCCAGGCGAAGAAGCCCTCGATGATGGTCTTTTCATCGGCGGGCGCGGCCTTGGAGACGATCTGGATGGCGCCGTCGGTCCCGCGCAGGACGATGCTGACCGCCACCACCTGGTGGAAGGCCAGCGGCAGGAAGTCGCTGCGGCCGTCGGTTTTTTCGAGCTGCTTTTGCTTGGCGAGGGCGGCGATGTCCGCGTCGCTGGCGTCGGGCTGGCCGTGGGCGAGGCGCAGCAGCTCGGCGTCGGGGACGGTCTCGGCGTCGAAGGCCGCGACCGGCCGCTCGGGCAGGCCGCTCATGCCTCTGGGGTCTTGGCTGCCGGGGCGTCCGCGTCCGCGTCCGCCACCGCCGCCTTGATCGCGGCGACGTCGTAGCGGCCGAGGATGAAGCGCAGCCGCATCCAGCACAGCTCGAGCATCGCGTGCAGGTACTGCCGCATGCCGATGCGGGTCTCCTCGTCGTTGGTCCAGACCACCGGCTCTTCTTTGACCCGCAGGCCGGCGAGGCGGGCGAAGTTGAGCATCTCGCTCTCCATCAGCACGCTGTCGAGGACGGTGTGCCGGAACAGGCCCAGGGTGCGGGGGCCGTAGAGCTTGAAGCCGCAGTTGACGTCGCCGTAGTCCCAGCGGTTGAGGCGGTTGATGAGGAACTGGGCGATCTGCCCCACGCAGCGCTTGTAGAGGTTCTGGCTCTTGGTGACGTCGGCGCCGGCGACCCGCCGCGAGCCGATGACGATGTCGTGCTCTTGTAGCAGCTTGGCGAAGGGCGGGTAGAAGGAAAAATCGGTCGACAGGTCGCAGTCGACCGCCAGCAGCGAGCGCCCCCGGGCCCGGGCGGCGGCCAGCCGCAGGGCGGCGCCCTTGCCGCCGTGCACCGGCACCCGGACCGCGACCACGTCCTCGCGCTCCCGCGCCAGGCCCTCGATCAGTTTCCAGGTGCCGTCGGCCGAGCAGTCGTCGGCGAGCACCAGCTCGGCGCCGCCGGCCGGCGCGAAGCCGTCGAGAAAGGCCAGGAACTGCGGATAGGTGCGGGGCAGCCGCCGCTCTTCGTTGTACAGCGGCAGCAGCACCGAGACCACGGGCTCGCCGCCGGCCGCGGCCGCGGCGTCGCTGTCCTGTGCCGTCACGCCGCGTCCGTCATGCGCGGCGATTTTATTATTTGGCGTAATGCAGCTGCTCTTCGGCATGCCGGTGGCGCGCCTGCCACAGCCAGCTCGCGGCGAAGCCCAGGCAGGCCAGCACGCTCGCCAGCATGCAGGCGAGCACGACCGCGGCGTCGCCGGCGGCGAACTGCGCGATCGCGGTGCCGGTGAGCGAGCCGATGGCGAAGGACAGCGTCCCGACCAGGCTGGCGGCGAAGCCGGCGTAGTTGCCGTGCGGATCCATCACCAGCGCCGTGGCGTTGGAGACCGCGATCAGGAAGCCGGCGGCGAACAAAAACAGCACCGCCGTGAAGCCGTAGGCGTTGAGGACGCCCAGCAGCTGCAGGACCAGGCCGGTGAACAGGGCCGCCGCCGCGCAGGCCAGCGACAGCACCATCGTCGGCACGGTGCCGATGCGGCGGATCATCCAGCGGTTGAGGATCTGGCCCGACAGCGCGCCGCCGCCCATGGTGGCGTACAGCAGCGCGAACTTGGTGCCGGTGACGCCGAAGCTGGTGGCGTAGACCACCGGCGCGCTGATGACGTACGAGAACATCGCGAAGCCGCCGACCAGCAGCACCAGCAAGAAGCGCAGCGACTGCGGGTGGACGACGATGCGCCGCGCCGCGGCGAGCATCGCGGCCGGCTTGAGGGCGTCGTCGTTGACGAAGGTGATGGTCTCGTGGTAGCCCCAGCGCGTCGCGGCCAGCAGCACGCCGCCGTACAGCAGCAAGGCGCCGAACATCGCGCGCCAGCCGAAGGCGTGGGCGAGCAGGTAGCCGGTGACCGGCGACATGATGACGACGACGCCCATGATCGCGGTGACCGAGGCGGTGGCGTGGGCCAGGTCCTGGCCGGTGAACAGGTCGCGCAGGATCGCCCGGACCAGGATCTGGCCGGTGGCGGCGCCGAGGCCCTGCAAAAAGCGGCCGAGCAGCAGCAGCTCGACGCTGGGCGCCATCAGCGCCAGCGCCGAGCCGATGACGAACAGGCTCAGGCCGGCGTAGACCGGCTTGGTCCGGCCCCAGCGGTCGGCGGCCGGGCCGATGAAGATCTGGCCGACGCCCATCGCGAACAGCGCGGTCGACAGCCCCAGCTGGGCGTTGGCGACGGCGATG
This sequence comes from Candidatus Amphirhobacter heronislandensis, assembly GCA_001750625.1. GTDB lineage: Bacteria > Pseudomonadota > Gammaproteobacteria > Tethybacterales > Tethybacteraceae > Amphirhobacter > Amphirhobacter heronislandensis. Next base: position 393 of record MEIE01000119.1, on the reverse strand, counting down.
TCCAGGTCGGCGGCGATCAGGCTGAGCAGCGGCGCGTAGCTGTCGATCGCCGCCGGGCCGGTGCCCAGCAGCAGGCCGAGGTAGATGATGATGAAGGTCTGGCGGTTCATGCGGCGGCGGCCCAACTCTCAGTTGGCCTCGCTGGCACGCGGTCCGCGGCCGCAGGCCCCGCAGGCCCGGCCTGACCGTCTTCCTTGGAAGGTTTCCTGAAGGGAAAGGATCTCAGGGCTATTATGCGGCAAAACCCCGCCCTGGCGGCGGCCGCCCCGCCCAAAAAAGCCCTGCGGCCTGCAATAGTTGTTAAAAAACCGCAGCTGGGACTGCGCAAAGGGGTTTCCTCCCCGGCGCGCCTTGGCGGTTCCCCGGAAATCAGCCTGACTGCTGGGAGCGATG
>MEIE01000118.1 GCA_001750625.1 Candidatus Amphirhobacter heronislandensis | reverse complement strand
ATCGGCGTCATGACCATCCCCTTCGTCGCCTCCTTGGCCGAGGACGCGCTGTACGCCATCCCGCAGGACCTGCGCAACGGCTCGCTGTCGCTGGGCGCGACCAAGGGCGAGACCGCACTGCGGGTCGCGATCCCCGCCGCCCTGCCCGGCATCGTCGCCGGCTTCCTGCTCGCCTTCTCCCGCGCCGTCGGCGAGACCATGATCGTGGTGATGGCCGCCGGCCTCGCCGCCAACCTCACCGCCAGCCCCTTCGAGTCGGTGACCACCATCACCACCCAGATCGTCACCCTGCTGGTCGGCGACCAGGAGTTCGACGACCCCAAGACCCTGGCGGCCTTCGCGCTGGGCCTGACGCTGTTCGCCTTCACGCTGCTGCTCAACGTCGTCGCCCTGCACATGGTCCGCCGCTACCACGAGAAGGGCTATGACTGAGGCCGTCCGCCCCGCCCTGGCGCGGCGCTACCGCCAGGAGCGGCTGCTGGTGCTCGCCGGCAAGGCCTCGATCGTCATCGCGCTGCTGTTTCTGGCCGGGCTGCTCGGCAACGTCGCGGTCAACGGCTGGCGGGCGCTGCTGCGGGCCGAGATCCAGCTGCCGGTGCACTTCGACCCGGCGGTGATCGGCGCCGCGGGCGAGCACGACGCCCTCGCCTACGCCCGGCTCGTCAAGCAGGCCGCCCGCGCCGACCTCGCCCCCGACGCCGGCCGCAAGGCGCGCAAGGAGGCCCAGCAGCTGCTGAGCTTCGGCGCCGCGCTGCAGCTGCGCGACGCGGTCGCCGCCGACCCGGCCCTCGTCGGCGCGACCAAGGAGGTCTGGCTGCCGGCGGCCTCGGCGGCCGAGCTGCATCTCAAAGCCTTCGAGGCCCTGCCCGGGGCGGCGGGCCGCGGCCTGAACCTGTCCGAGCGCCAGGCGACCCTGCTCGACCGGCTGCATGAAGAGGGCCGGACCGCGCTGCGCTTCAACGGCCGCTTCTTCACCGCCGGCGACTCCCGCGACCCGGAGGCCGCCGGCATCGGCGGCGCGCTGATGGGCTCTTTGCTGACGCTGATCGTGACCCTGATCGCGACCTTCCCTGTCGGGGTCGGCGCGGCGGTCTACCTCGAGCTGCTCGCGCCACGCAGCCGGGTGTTCGATTTCATCGAGGTCAACATCAACAACCTGGCGGCGGTGCCCTCGGTGATCATGGGCCTTTTAGGGCTCGCGGTGCTGATCGGCGTCTTCGGCGTCTCGCGCTCGACGCCGCTGGTCGGCGGCATGGTCCTCGGTTTTTTGACCCTGCCGACCATCATCATCGCGGCGCGGGCGGCGCTCAAGGCGGTGCCCGACTCGCTGCTGCACGCGGCGCTGTCGCTGGGCGCGACCCGGCTGCAGGGCATCGTCCACCAGGTGCTGCCGGCGGCGATGCCCGGCATCATGACCGGCACCATCATCGGCATGGCCGGCGCCCTCGGCGAGACCGCGCCGCTGCTGATGGTCGGGATGGTCGCCTTCGTGGTCGCGGTCCCGACCGGCTTCGGCGACGTCGCCACCGCCCTGCCGGTCCAGATCTTCCTCTGGGCCGACAGCCCCGAGCGCGGCTACGTCGAAAAGACGGCGCTGGCGATCTGCGTGCTGATCGCCTTTTTGCTCGCGATGAACGCCGCCGCGATCTGGCTGCGGCGGCGCTTCGAGAAGCTGCTGTGAGCGGCGGGACCGAGCAAGCGAAGCCGGCGGCGGTGTTCAGCTGCCAGGAGGTCAACGTCCACTACGGCGCCTTCCAGGCGATCAAGAACGTCAGCCTCGACGTCCAGCCCAAGGAGATCACCGCGCTGATCGGGCCGTCGGGCTGCGGCAAGTCCACCTTCCTGCGCTGCCTCAACCGCATGAACGACCTGATCGAGACCTGCCAGGTGACCGGCCGCATCGAGCTCGACGGCGCCGACATCTACCGGCGGGGCTTCGACGTCGTCGACCTGCGCTACCGGGTCGGCATGGTCTTCCAAAAGCCCAACCCCTTCCCCAAGTCGATCTGGGACAACGTCGCCTACGGGCCGCGCATCCACGGCGTCCGCGACCGCGCCGCGCTCGACGAGACCGTCGAGCGCAGCCTGCGCAGCGCCGGCCTGTGGGACGAGGTCAAGGACAAGCTCGACGAGCAGGGGACGCGGCTGTCCGGCGGCCAGCAGCAGCGGCTGTGCATCGCGCGGGCGATCGCGGTCAACCCCGAGGTGATCCTGATGGACGAGCCGTGCTCGGCGCTCGACCCGATCGCCACCGCCCGCATCGAGGAGCTGATGTACGAGCTGCGGCGCGCCTACACCATCGTCATCGTCACCCACTCGATGCAGCAGGCGGCGCGGACCTCGGCCCGGACCGCCTACTTCCACCTCGGCGAGCTGATCGAGCACGGCCTGACCCGCGACATCTTCGACTCGCCCAAGCACAAGCAGACCGAGGCCTACATCTCCGGCCGCATCGGCTGAGAATTTCCCCACTCCGCGATATAATCTACCAAGAAATGAGCTTCGTTCCCACCCACCACACCAACCCGAGCTTCAACGAGGCCCTCGGCGGCGTCGGCGCCCAGCTGCAGGAGATGGCCGAGCTGTGCATGAACGCCCTCGACGAGGCCTGCAAGTCCATCGACAGCGGCGACCGCGAGCAGGCGCGCGCCATCTACGCCGCCGACGGCCGCATCAACCGGCTCGAAGAAAGCGTCACCGGCAGCGTCGCGAGCATCCTCGCCCGCCACAACCCGGTCGCGCACGACCTGCACGCCCTGATGGGCTCGCTGAAGATGTCCCAGGAGCTCGAGCGCCTCGCCGACCACGCCAAGAACATCGGCCGCCGCAACGCCCGGCTCGCCGAGCGCGACACCGAGGTGGCCTTCAAGGACATGGTCAAGGACCTCGGCCGGCGCACCCGCAAGATGTTCGCGACCTACCTCGAGGGCATCGAGAACAACGACCTCGAAAAGGCCAGCAAGGCCTGGTCGATGGACAAGGGCGTCAACAGCGTCTACACCGTGATCAACACGGTGTTCATCGCCAAGAACTTCGAGCGCATCGGCGACAAGATCAAGAACCTCGCCGAGATCGCCCACTACCAAAAGACCGGCGAGGTCATCGACTTCGAGGAGCACGAGGATGACTGAGGCGCCGGCCTACGACGAGAGCAACGTCTTCGCCCGCATCCTGCGCGGCGAGATCCCCTGCGAGAAGGTGCTCGAGACCGAGCACGCGCTGGCCTTCGCCGACGTCAATCCGCAGGCGCCGGTGCACGTGCTGGTGATCCCCAAGGGCGCCTACGTCGACCTCACCGATTTCCTCGCGCGGGCGCCTGCCGCAGAGCGCATCGGCCTGGCCGACGCGGTCGCCGCGACCGTGGCAAAACTGGGCGTCGCCGCCAGCGGCTACCGCATCCTGGCCAACTGCGGGCCGGACGCGCAGCAGGAGGTCCCGCACCTGCACTGGCACATCCTCGCCGGCGAGCGGCTGGGCCCGATCCGCGCCCGCGGCTGAGGGGGCGCGCGATGCGCCTGGCCCTGGTCGGCGCCGGCCGCATGGGCCGGCGGCACGCGGCCAACATCGTCGCCGCCGGCCACGAGCTGGCGGCGGTCTGCGACCCCGACCCCAAGGCCGCCGCGCAGGTGAGCCGCCTTACCGGCGCCCGGCGCATGGAGCTGGGCAAAATGCTGGCGGCGGGAGCCGCCGAAGCGGTGGTGATCGCCTCGCCGGCGGCGGCGCACGCGGCGGCCGCGGCCGCCTGCGTCCGGGCCGGCGTCCCCTTTTTGTGCGAGAAGCCCTTGGGCGCGGACCTCGCCGCGAGCCGGCGGCTGGCGAAGCTGGCCGCCGAACGCGGCGCCTACGGCATGGTGTCCCTCAACCGGCGCTACGACCGGCAGTTTGGCATGCTGCGGGACGGCGTCAAGAAAGGCCAGGTCGGCAAGGTGGAGATCGTCAAGCTGGTGTCGCGCTCGGAGAAGGTGCCGCCGCTGGCCTACGTCAAGTCATCCGGCGGCCTGCTGCGGGACAAGGGCGCGCATTTTTTCGACCTCGCCTGCTGGCTGACGCGGCAGCTGCCGGTGGCGGTCCAGGCGACCGGCAAGCGGCTGTTCTGCCCCGAGCTCGCCGCGGCCGACGACCATGACACCGCGATGATCACCCTCGAGCTCGCCGACGGCGCGCTGTGCCATTTCGATTTCAGCCGCCGGGCGCCCTACGGCCAGGACGAGCGGGTCGAGATCATGGGCTCGAAGGGGATGCTGCAGTGCTCCTTCCCGCCGGCGCACGCCTGCGTGAGGGTCCGCGCCGACGGCGTCGCCGAGGCCGCGGCCCCCAAGTCGACCTGGCAGGAGCACTACGCGCCGACCTACGCCGCGGCGCTGGATGCCTTCACCGCCAGCCTGCGGCGCGGCAAGCCGCCGCCGATCCCGATCGGGGCCGGCCTGCTGGCCGAGCTGATCGCCGCCGCCGCCGCGCGCTCGATCGCCAGCGGCCGGCGGACCCCGGTGGACACGGCGGGCATCGACCCGGCCTGCGTCGCCGCCTGAGGCCATGGCCGCCGCCGCCAAGCCGGTCATCCTCGCGCTGGATCTGGACGGCACCCTGCACCAGGGCGACCTCGCCCAGCTGGGCGCCGCCGCGCTGCTGCGCCGCAACCCGCTGCGCGCCGCATCGCTGGCCTGGTGGCTGCTGCGCGGCGGCCGGCTGCTGCTGAAAAACCGGCTGGCGGCCACGCAGCCGCTGGACATGGCGACGCTCGAATGGAACGCCGAGCTGATCGCCTACGCCAAGAGCCGCGACGACTGCGTGCTGGTGCTGGCCTCGGGCGCCGCCGCGGCCGAGGCCAAGCGCGCCGCCGCCCATCTGGCCGAAGCGCACGGCCTGGAGTTCGCCGAGATCCTCGCCGCGAGCGCCGAGGTCAACCTGATCGGCGTGCGCAAGGCCGAAGCGCTGCGGGCGCTGGCGCGGGCGCGGGAGACCGAGTACGAGTACGCCGGCGACTCGCCCCGGCAGGACCCGCCGGTGTTCGCCGGCGCCAAGGTCAGCCACTTCGTCAATCCCAGCCCCGAAATGCTGCAGGAACACGGCAGCGCGGCGAGCCGGGTGTTCACCACGCCGCCGCCGCCCGGCGGCCCGTGGCGCCGGCTGCTGGGAATGCTGCAGGCGAAGGGCTAGGAGCCCGCGGCGCCGAGGTCGAAGTTGGCCGAGGCGATGTACTGGCCGAAGCTCTCGCACCAGATGGTGACGGCCTTGGCGTCCTTGATCGCCG
>MEIE01000117.1 GCA_001750625.1 Candidatus Amphirhobacter heronislandensis | reverse complement strand
TTCCCATGGTTTACAATTGCCAAGCAGCGATGCCCGGGACCATCTACCTCGACAACAACGCGACCACGCGCCCCCTGCCCCCGGTCATAGCCGCCGTCGGCGAGGCGATGGGCGCCAAGTACGGCAACCCGTCCAGCCCCAACTCCCGCGGCGGCGTCGCCCAGACCGTCCTCGCGGCCGCCCGGCAGGAGACCGCCGAGCTGCTCGGCGCCGACGAGGAGCAGCTGGTCTTCACCGCTGGCGGCACCGAGGCCAACAACCTCGCGCTGCAGTCGTTCTGGCAGCGGCACGGCGCCGCCGGCCGCATCATCACCACCCCGGTCGAGCACTCCTCGGTGCTCGCGCCCGCCCGCCATCTCGCGGCGCAGGGCTGCGGCCTGGTACTGCTCGGCGTCGACGCCGGCGGCCGCGTCGATCCGGAGCAGCTCGCCGCCCCCAGTGGGCCAACAGCGAGATCGGCACCGTCCAGCCGATTGAAGAGATCGCGACGGTCTGCGAAGAGCGGCAGGCGCAGCTGCTGGTCGACGCCGCCCAGGCGGTGGGCCGGCTGCCGATCGACATGGAAAGCGTCCCGATCGACTTTGTCAGCTTCACGGCGCACAAGTTCCACGGGCCGCAGGGGGTCGGCGCCCTCGCCTGCGCGGACCGCGGCCTGCTGCGGCCGCTGCTGCACGGCGGCGACCAGCAGCACGGCCTGCGCGCCGGCACCGAGAACCTGCCCGGCCTCGCGGGACTCGCCATCGCCGCCCGCCTGCGCCGGCTCGGCTTCAAGGCCGCGGTCCGCAAGCTGGCCCAGCTGCGCGACGCCTTCGAAAAAGCGCTGCTCAAGCACGAGGGGATCCGCGTCAACGGCGACCCGGCGCACCGGGTCCCGAACACCTCCAGCCTGCGCTTCGCCGGCGTCGACGGCCTGGCGATGCTGGCGCGGCTGGATGCGGCCGGCGTGCAGTGCTCGATGGTGTCGGCCTGCACCAGCGCCCGGCCGGAGCCCTCGCCGGTGCTGCGGGCGATCGGGCTCAGCGAGGCCGAGGCCTACGCCAGCCTGCGGTTTTCCTTCGCCATCGACAACACCCCCGCCCAGGCGAAGGAGGCGGCGCGCCTGGCGGGCGCAAACTATAAAATGCTGCTGGACGGAGAGAAGAAAAGGAAAGCGGCAAGTTGAAGTTCGGCGGACACGAGACCTTCGCGCTGCGCGCCAACTGGCTGCCGAACGGCATCCGGCTGCTCAAGGACGACCCGGCGGCCTTCACCGGCGCCCAGCTCGCCGACGCCCTCGGGGTCGGCAGCAACATGGCCAAGTCGATCAACCACTGGCTGGTCCAGGCCGGCCTCGCCGAGCGCGTCAAGCGCGGCGCGCCGCCGCGGCTCACCAAGCTCGGGGAGCTCGTCGCCAAGAAAGACCCCTACTTCCTCAAGCGCGCGACCTGGTGGGCGCTGCACGTCAACCTCGCGACCCGGCCCGGCGGGCCGGCGGTGTGGAGCTTTTTCTTCAGCTCCTACGCCGCCGAGCGCTTCGAGCGCGGCGCCTGCCTCAACGAGTTCCGGCAGTGGGCCGAGCACAGCTCGCCCAAGCAGGCCTCGGCGGACACCCGCGCCCGCGACCTCGGCTGCCTGCTCGCGAGCTACGCGACCGCGGTCCCGCCCGAGCCGGTCGACCCCGAGGACGGCAGCGAATGCCCGCTGCGGCGTCTAGGGCTGCTGACCTACAGCCCGGCGAGCGGCTACTACCAGCGCAGCCGCGAGCGGCGCGAGCTGCCCGGCGCGGTGCTCGCCTACGCCTTCGCCCGCATGCTCGAGCGCCGCGGCGAGGAGCTCGACGGCAAGCGCCACGCCGACGTCGACATCGAGGGGACGCTCACCGATCCCTGCGGGCCGTACCGGCTCTTCGGCCTGAGCTTCGACGCCTACGGCGAGGAGCTGCAGGCGGCGGCCGCCAGCCTGCCGGACAAGGACTTCGCGCTCGACCAGCTCGCCGGCAGCCGCAGCCTGCGGCTGCGCCGCCTGCCGCCGGTCAAATGGCTGCAGCTGGCCTACGCCGCGAAGAAGCCGCGGAACCGGCCGCGCAAGGCGGCCTCGTGACCGCCGGCCGCGAGCAGCACCTCAAGTCGATCAGCCTGCGGCTCGACCTGGCCGAGCCGGGCCGCTTCGAGCACCACCACCCGACCGGCAACAGCCTGCGGGTGCTGCGGGCGGTCTACGCCGGCGCCCCGAGCGCGGCGAGCATCGTCACCGCCGCCTACGGCTCGGGCAAGTCGCTCGCGACCGGCGCCGCGCTGCTGCTGGTCCGCAACGACCGCACGGCGCGGGCCGCGCTGCGGACCATCGCCGGCCGCATCGGCCCCGAGCACCGCGCCGACCGCCGCCTCATCGACGAGCGCCTCGCCGGCCGCGGCCGCGGGGTCGCGATCGCGCTCGAGGGCCACTGCGGCGACCTGCCGGCGGCGCTGCACGCCGCCGCCAAGCCGCAGCTGCCGGGACTGCGGCGCAACGCGAGCCTGCCGCGGCTGCTGGCGAGCATCCTCGAGCACGCGGCCAAGGCGAAGCTGGACCCGGTGGCGATCGTGTGGGACGAGTTCGGCCGGCACATCGAGGAGCTGGCGCGGCTGGGACGGCTGGAAAGCATGCTGGAGATCCAGCAGCTGGCCGAGTGGGCGGCGCGGCAAAAGGCGCCGCGGGCGACGCTAACGCTGCTGCTGCACCAGAACTTCATCAATTACACCGCGAACGTCAGCCAGAGCGCGAGCAACAGCCTGCGCAAGATCGAAGGCCGCTTCGAGGCGATCCGCTTCGTCGAGGACAGCAAGGAGATCCACCGCCTGATCGCCTCGATCGTCGACGCCCGGCACGGCCTGCTGGTCAAGCCCGACGCCCGCGGCCTGCGCCGACAGGCCAAGGAGCTGCGGGCGCTGGGGCTGTTCGCCGGGCATGCCAGCGACGCCGAGCTCGCCGCGACCCTTGCGGCGGCGGCGCCGCTGCACCCGCTGGCGCTGCACGCCCTGCCGCGCATCGCGGCGCGGCTGGCGCAGAACGAGCGGACGGTGTTCTCCTTCATCTACGGCGCCGGCCTGGACCGGCCGACCGGCATGCACGAGCTGTACTCGTTCTTCGCGCCGGCGATGCAGACCGACAGCGGCATCGGCGGCACCCACAAGCGCTGGCTCGAGACCGAGGCGGCGCTGTCGAAGGCGGCGAACGACGCCGAGCGCGAGGTGATCGCGGCGGCGGCGCTGCTGACCATCGGCGCCGGCGGCGAGCGCGCCCGCCTCAGCCGCAGGCTGCTCGAGCACGCCGGCGACGAGAAGCGGACGGCGGTCCGGGCGATCGACGCCCTCGTGCGCCGGCAGCTGCTGCTGTACCGCAAGCGCAGCGACGACGTCGCGGTGTCGCACGGCGTCGACATGGACCTGTCCGGCGCCCTGCGGGAGGAAAAGACGCGGCTGGACGCCGGCTTCGACCCGATCGCGGCGCTGAACGAGGAGCACCCGGCGCCGGCCTGGCA
>MEIE01000116.1 GCA_001750625.1 Candidatus Amphirhobacter heronislandensis | reverse complement strand
AGCGGGGCATCCGAGGGGGTTGCCGATCGCTGAGCGGCCGGACCCGAGGGTCTGGCTGCGGGCGGTCGGGGGGCATCGGGGGCGGTCGGGACCGATTCCGGCTCGAAGGCCAGCATGCGGATCACCGTCATCTCGAAGCCGAGGCGGGGTTCCGGAGCCAAGGCGAGATCCCGGCGGCCACGCAATGCGATCTCGTAGAACAGTTGCACATCCTCCGGCGTCAGTCGCTCGGCGAGGGTGTCGATCGCTTCGTCCGATTCGAAATCGCCGTCCTTCGCCGGCGGCAGGACTTGCCGCACCGCAACCCGATGCAGGGTGTTGACCATTTCCCCCAACACCTCCCGCCAATCGACCGCATCCTCGGCGATGGCGGCGGCGACCGCCATCGTCGCCGGAGCGTCGCTCGATGCCAAGGCACGGATCAGATCGACGATGCGGCTGCGATCCACCATCCCGAGCATGGCCCGCACTTCCTCTTGGTCCACCCTCCCGCCCCCGTGGGCGATGGCCTGATCGAGCAGGCTCAGGGCATCGCGCATGCTCCCGTCGGCGGCGCGCGCCAACTCGGCCAGCGCCGAGGCCTCGAAGTCGATCGATTCCTTGGCGAGGATATTCTCGATATAGGCGGCGATCTCCGCCGAGGGAAGGCGTTTGAGGTTGAACTTCAGGCAGCGCGAAAGAACGGTGATCGGGAGTTTCTGCGGATCCGTGGTCGCAAGCAGAAACTTGACATGGGAAGGGGGCTCTTCCAAGGTCTTGAGCAGGGCATTGAAGCTCTTCTCGGAGAACATGTGAACCTCGTCGATGAGGTACACCTTATAGCGAGCGCGGGTGGGGGCGACGTGGACGTTCTCCATCAACTCGCGGGTTTCGTCGACCTTCGAGCGCGAGGCGGCATCGACTTCGAGCAGATCGACGAAGCGGCCGCTGTCGATCTCGAGGCAAGCGCTGCACTCGCCGCAGGGCTTCGAACTCACCCCTTGCTCGCAGTTGAGGCATTTGGCGAGGATGCGGGCGAGGGTGGTTTTGCCGACCCCGCGGGTGCCGGTAAAGAGAAATGCGTGATGAACGCGGTCGGTGTCGAGGGCATTGACCAACGCTCGCACGACATGCCTTTGCCCCGACATCTGCCCGAAATCGCGAGGGCGCCATTTACGGGCCAAGACCTGATAGCTCACCTCGGATCTCCTTGATCCTGATCTGACGAAAATCGGCGACTTGCCAATGTTCGGACGGGAGATTCACCCCGCCGTTGGCAAGAATCGGGGTAATGAATCAAAGGATTCGAAACGATCTTGAATAGGAACATCAAAAATGTTTCCTCGATCTCAGTCTTTCAAGAAGATAATCCATTCCTCGATTCCCCTTAATTCGATTGCAGCTCGAGCAAAGGAGCTGAAGATTTTCAGGGTGATCGTTCCCCCCTAGCGACTTAGCTATGACATGATCGACCTCGAGAGATTTGAGATGAAACGCTCTACCACATCCCCGACATTCCGCTCCTTGTTTTCGGTAAAGCCACTCTCTCATCTTAGGAGATTTTGGTCGAGAGTACCCGGATCGTGTCCGGGGAGGACTTGAAAAAGACTTTACCCGAGTCGGAGAAGGTATCTCCCGACGGTATTGGTATGGGTTCTCGACTTCCGGAATCCCCGCTTTTTGGCGAATCCGTGCCTCCTCTTCCTCAACGGCTCTTCTGATTCGTTGACTCTCTATTCTCTCTCTTTCAGCTTCCTCATGGTTAGCAATTAGACCAGCGATTATTGCGACAACGATTATAATTGCTATGATGAACCCAAATACTTTATCAGCTCCGAATATGGCAATAGATAAAATGAAAATTGCGATTACAAAGAGCAGTACGGAGCACCCTCCTTTTTTTGAATCAATTTTTCTTTCAGTAGTCACATTTTCTCTCCCCGTTTCAGTTTTCGATCCCGATAGGTTCTTTTCCTATCCTTTGTTGATTACCCATCTAGACTTGCCTGACCTTCTTTGAATTCATCATGAAAAATCAAAGCAAACCTCCTTCAAAGCCATCTCTCACTTGATCTTCTGAACATCGAATTGACTCGAGAGAGGGCTTACATTATAGCGAAAGGATTTTTATGCCTTTTTTGCTCCCGTCTGTCGCTCATATCTTCTTCACTTTCCCTCAAACGGCGCCGAGCGATCATGGCCGAAGCCTTGGTTCAGGGCAAAGCGCCGACCTCGACTTCGAAGGCTCTCGAGCATCGAAGGAGCGTCTCCCACATCGCTTGCGCAAGGCTTCTCCGGACTGCGAGCCGGAATTCTCGCCGAGCCATCACCAAGAGGTGGATGTCGAAGCCTTGGGCCGAGGTGAAAAGGCTGTCCCCCGAAGCCAAGGCCTCGATATCGATGGGGCAAAGCCCGGCGAGCAGTTCGGGGGCGGCGGCGCCTGCCAAGCGGATCGATGTGCGGGCGCAGGAAAGATCGATCGCGGTGCCTTTGGAAGCCTCGATCGCCTTCGATGCTCGCTCGATAATCCGTGCCGCCGAGATCGTATCGCTCATCGCCAGCCATTGTCCGGGGCCGGCCCAAGCGAGGATGATCCTCTCCCCCGACGCTTCCGCCAACACCCATCGCCCGGGCTCCAAATCCTCGGCGGGAAGCGAAAAAGCCTCGGCGAGGGGCTTCGTATCTTGGATGCCGCCGATCTGCACCGTCTCGGCAAGGGGCGCAGGGGCGATGATGAGCGAGGGCGGGGTATCGGTCTCGCCAAGCGGCGGGGCGACCTGCGAATCATCAAGCCTGCCCGCAGCCAGCCGACCGCTGACGATGCAACCCTCCAGGGCACTCGTTCTCGCGCTTCGGTTCACCGGAAAGACCTTTTCGTCATGCTCGGGCTTTTGCGCTTGGCTTTCATTATCCGGCTCCCGCTTCGTTCGGATCATGGACCTGAAGAGATCCTTCGACGAGGCTCGCTTCCCGATATGCCGGTCGGCAAGAGATCGAAGACGAGCATCATCCCCGACTTCTCGAATTCTCGGGATCGACGAAAACCGGATCGCAAATCCTTGCCTGAACGAAACGCGATTCGAGGGGCGAGGCGACGCAGATCACCGCCCCCTTCCACTCGCCTCGATCGGATGGGCGAAGATCGGAAGAGCGTC
>MEIE01000115.1 GCA_001750625.1 Candidatus Amphirhobacter heronislandensis | reverse complement strand
CGCCGGTCGCCGCGGCCGCCGTGACCGTCACCACCGCAAGGCTGGTCGGAACGTCGTCGAAGCGCTCGAAATAAAGCCGCACGTGCCGGTCGTCGGCGTGGCCCGCCTCCATCCGCACCTTCGAAAACGACGTCGCGAAATTCCCGTCTGGCGTGCCGTCCGCCTGGTGCAGCCGCAGCTTCGCTTCGCTCGGCGCGCCCGACTTGAGCCCTACGTCGATTATCCGGCACGCCGCCGCGCTGCGATGGAAGCGCATCTCCGTGTCGACCTCAGAGCCGGGCTTCCTGAATTCAACCCGCGCGAACTGCCGGGCCGAGGGCTCGTCCTCGTCCAAGGACAGCCATTCCGTCTGCGACCGGATGGTCAGCCTGCGGAGAAGAAACTGGTCTCCCTCCACATGAACAAAGGTGAGGTTTGAAGGACATCCCGACCTTTCCAATCTTGCTATCAGCGTGAAGGTGATGGTCCCCGGCTCGACCGTGGCCCCCGGCTTGATCTGCACGCGCACGGCCCTTTCGTGGTAACGGTCGAAGCGCACGCCCGCCCCGCCGTCCGGCGTGTCGTCGAGGCGGTACTTGCGCAGCTGCAGCCAGCTCGGCGCGCCATAAGCCAATCTGGAGCTTACGTGACATCGCTCTACGGGGTGGAAGACAATGCCGGATTCGACCGCGACCGTCGCGCTCTTAATGGCTTCTACGGACAGGTCGCCACGGCCATTGTTCTCGTTTTTACCGCCGCCATACGTAAAGCTGCCCACTCTTCCGCCCCCCGTAGCTGCTTCTTTGAGGTCAAGTACGCTGTCCAAGGTCACTGGCGGGCTGGGACAGTCGCCGCCCGATCCCGAAACCGCCCGCAGCGTGTATCGATAGTCGCGTCCGCCCCAATAAGAATTTCGGAGAGTATACACGTTGTAGATTCCCACTCGGACGCTCGCAAGCGGAACATTGTTGATGATTGTCACCCGTCCGGGAGCGTTGGTATTCCACGGTTCGAGAGCCCAGATTACGTTGCCTTGCTCCGAAATCGCCACCGTCTTCAGTCCTAGAGGCCAGCCGTCTGTACCGGAACTGAGGAGTTGCAGGTTGGCTACTTGACAGCTGGCGCTGGGGGCTTTGCGAAACACCTGATTGCTTTGGGTGAGTATGCGCACGCTACCACCCCGGTCCCTAAATCGTACTGAACTGCCTATTTCGGCCTCCGTATAAGACCGCATCGTGTTTCCAGGCAGGTCAACCCAGGGCGTCTGGAAGGTCAGGTCGTACCCAAAGCTGCGGGAGCCGGCCACGCCGGCAAAATTGCAGTCGGTGCCGTTTGGCGACAGCGTGACGTTGACCCGATGCCGGCCCTCCGGCACCGTCGCGCCCGCCTGGATCAGCAGCCGCAGATGGCGGTTGGCCTCCGGCGTCTCGGGGCTGTTCATGGTGATTTTCGCCAAGCTGCGGGCCGGGCTGACAGAGCTGTCAGCGGTGCCGTCGTTGCGGTACACCGCCAGCTGGACGTACGCGGGGGCGTCGGTCGCGAGCGCGGCGTCGATGCTGCCGCAGTGCTCCGTGGCCTGGTGGATGCGGATGCCGGCGTCAGTAGGCGTCGTGGCGACGGAGATCGCCGCCGGAGCGATGATGTTGGCCCTGCTGTCTTCGAGCGGCAGCGCGCGCCAGCTGTCGCTGCCGGTGACCGTGAGATTGAAGCTCACCGTCAGCGCGGCTGTGGGAACGGTGTTCGAATTGCAGCTGGCGTTCGGCCTGTACTCCACCTCCACCGGCACCGTGCTTCCCGGGATGTTGGTGCGGGGGTCGATGAACACCCGCAGGTGGCGGCTCGCCAAGGCTCCATCTTCGGAATGCAGGTTGCTGAAGCTGGTGTTGGCGCCGCCGTGCGCCATGCCGTTGTTGTCGTAAGGGCGCAGCTTGATGTGGTTCGGCGTGCTGCCGACCAGCCTCACGTCGATCTTCTGGCACGCGCTCACGCCCCGGTGCAGGCGCACGCCCGTGTCGGTGGCGGCGCTTGCGGTGGCGAGGACGCCGCGCAGCATCTTGCTGGAGAGGTTCTCGCCGCCGAAAGTGCGCCAGAAAGAGCGGATGGTGACCGTGTAGGCGACGGTCAAGGGCCAGGGCGTCCGCAGATGGTTTTGGCAGTCCGCATGCGCTGGCTTGGCCACGACGGTGGCGGCGTGGACGCCGCCGACCACGCCGCTGTCCCGCGGGAAAACCAGGAGTATCGCCCTGACGCCCCTTGTGCCGCCGCCGCGCTGAATTCCATTCCTCATGGCCTCGTCGCCATAGCTGGTCGCTGGCCAGTTCCAATACTGATTGCCGCCGGGAGTGGGCTGGCCATTGTCCAGCCTGCGCAGCAGCCGCAGAAAAGGCGGCGGATTCACCATGCTCACCTCAATGGAGCCGCATTCGCCAGGTGGATTCAGGTCCGGAGCCGCCCGAAAGCCCATTCCCGTCTGCGGCGGCAGGTAGGCCTGCACGTTCCGATTGTTATGCAGGTCCCGCTCTGAGAAGATGCTCGCCGCGGTGGTGACATGCAGGTTGTAAGTGTTCCACTTCGTCACTGGCACCGCGACGTTGACCGCAACGGACACCGTCTGTTCCAAGGGAAGGGACGAAGCCGTGCACGAGCTGTTCGGCTTGATTTCCACTGCAACCGTCGCCGATTGGATCGTCATCATGGTCGCGTCGATCAGCAGCCGCACATGCCGGTCGGCCGCGTCGTTGGCGCCGCGCTTCATCGCCACGGCGCTGAAACTTCTGGCCAGCGAGCCCTGGCGCGCGCCGGCGGCGTTGTACAGGCCGAGCTTGAAATAGTCCGCCCCGGCTTTGATGGCCACGTCGGTGCTCTCGCAGTCGACGGAATTGCGATGGAACTGGTAGCCGGTCGCGACCGCCCGCTCCTGCCGATGGTGAATGACCGGGCTGAACTCGGCCGTCTGCGTGAGGCGGTCCAGGGTGGGACTGAGGTCCCACTGGTCGCGGTCCGACAGCGTCACCTCGTAAGCGACCGTCTGCCCATTGCGAGGCAGGTAATTCGTTTTGCCCGGACAGCCGGTGGCATGGGTTTCCAGCCCCACCGAGACCATGACCGTGCCCGCCTGCACGTTCGCGTCCGCCGTGAACTCGAGCTTCACATGCCGGTCGTCGTCGTCCTCGCCGTCTATGTCCTCGCCCATCGCC
>MEIE01000114.1 GCA_001750625.1 Candidatus Amphirhobacter heronislandensis | reverse complement strand
CCCGCCGCCCTCCAGGCCGGCGGCTGGCACAGCTGGGACAGCCCCAAGATCGGCACCGGCAAGCTCACCAACGCCGAGCTCGACGCCCCCAGGCGCGCCATCCAGCGCCTCGAGTTCGTCAAGCCCTTCAAGTCCCAGGCCAAGGTCACCTGGACCTTCGCCGACGACGGCCAAGGCGGCACCAAGGTTACCTGGCGCATCGACAGCGGCATGCCCTTCGTGATGCGCTGGATGAACCGGCGCATGGTCCGCTGGCTGCGCAGCGACTTCGGCTGCGGCCTGCTGCGGCTGCGCCACCTCATCGACCCGTCGCAGCCGACGATGAAGTTCAGCTTCGACGGCCCCTGCGAGCGCCCGGCCCTGCGCTGCGTCGGCCGCGCGTTCAAGGGCAGCATCGAGGACATGAAAAAGGAGATGGGCCAGCACTTCGACGCGCTCAGCAAGCTGCGCAAGGAAGGCGGCGCAGTAGTCACCCGCACCGACAGCTTCGATCAGGGGAACGAGACGATCGCGGTGACCTACGGCGTCGAGCCGGCCGAAGGCGCCTCGCCGCCCGCGGGCGCCGCGCCCTTCGAGGTCGCCGGCGGCAAATACCACAAGGTGACCTGCACCGGCAGCTACGACTACATGGAATACGCCTGGCACCAGTCCTTCGGCAGCGTGCAGATGAACAAGCACAAGTTCGACAAGTCACGCCAGGGCTACGAGCTGTACGTCAAGGGGCCCGCGGAAACCGACGGCCCGGACGGCTACGTCACCGAAATCCTCCTGCCCATCAAATAGGGCCGGCCCGCCGGCGGCGGGCATAGAATCCGTTCGCGGCGATGGACAGCAACGAGATCCGCGAGCGCTTTTTGGCCTTCTTCGCGCGGCACGGGCACGAGCGGGTGGCCTCGAGCCCGCTGGTGCCGGGCGACGATCCCACCCTGACCTTCACCAACGCCGGCATGGTGCAGTTCAAGGACGTCTTCCTGGGCTTCGACAAGCGGCCGTACACGACCGCGGCGACCTCGCAGCGCTGCCTGCGCGCCGGCGGCAAGCACAACGACCTCGAGAACGTCGGCTACACCAGCCGCCACCACACCTTTTTCGAGATGCTGGGCAACTTCTCCTTCGGCGACTATTTCAAGGAGCGCGCGATCCCGCTGGCCTGGGAGCTGCTGACCGCGGACCCCGCGGACGGCGGCTACGGCCTGGCGCCCGAGCAGCTGTGGGTGACGGTTTTTGGCGGCGGCAAGCTGTTCGGGCCCGACAGCCCGGCGGTCCCGGCCGACGAGGACGCCGCGGCACTGTGGCGGGAGACGCTGATGAAGGCCGGCTTCAGCGCGGCCGAGGCCGAGCGCCGCATCACCCGGATCCCGACCACCGACAACTTTTGGATGATGGGCGAGACCGGCCCCTGCGGGCCCTGCAGCGAGATCTTCTACAACCGCGACCCGAAGGCGACGCGCTTCGAGGGCGAGGACGAGGCCAAGGCCGACGACTGCGTCGAGATCTGGAACCTGGTCTTCATGCAGTTCAACCGCGACGGCGAGGGCGTCCTGCACGACCTGCCGGCGCCGTGCGTCGACACCGGCATGGGCCTCGAGCGCCTGTGCGCGGTGCTGCAGGCCAAGCCCAGCAACTACGACACCGACCTGTTCACGCCGCTGCTCGCGGCGGCGAAAAAGGCGGTGGAGGACGCCGGCGGCGAGGCGCCGGCGGACAGCGCCTCGCTGCGGGTGCTCGCCGACCACATCCGGGCGGCGGCCTTCTTGGTCGCGGACCGGGTGCTGCCGTCGAACGAGGGGCGCGGCTACGTCCTGCGCCGCATCATCCGCCGCGCGCTGCGCCACGGCCACCAGCTCGGCGCGACCAAGCCCTTCTTCGCCTCGCTGGCCGCGCCGCTGGCCGAGCTGATGGCGGCCGCCCATCCCGAAATCGCGCAGCGCCTCGAGCAGGTGACCGCCGCGCTCGCCCGCGAGGAGGAGCGCTTCGCCAAGACCCTGCACGACGGCATGCGCCTGCTGCAGAAACGGACCGGCGACGGCGGCGGCATCGACGGCGCCACCGCCTTCATGCTCTACGACACCTACGGCTTCCCCGCCGACCTCACCGCCAGCTACGCCCGCGACCACGGCCTGAGCGTCGACATGGAAGGCTTCGAGAAAGAGCTGGCCAAGCAGCAGGCGCGCTCGCGGGCGGCCAGCGGCTTCAAGGTCGACCTGCAGGCGGTCGGCTACGACGGCCCGGCGACCGTCTTCGAGCGCGACCCGGCGAAAGAGGCCAGCGGCGAGGTGCTCGCGCTGTACGACGAGGCGGGCGCGCCGGTCGAGGTCCTCGCCGAGGGCGACGCCGGGCTGGCTGTCCTCTCCGCGACCGGCTTTTACGCCGAGGCCGGCGGCCAGGTCGGCGACCGCGGCGTCCTGCGCGGGGCCGGCGGCGAGCAGGCCGAGGTCATCACGACCGTCAAGGTCCGCGGCGACGTCCACGGCCACCAGGTCCGGGTGGTCGCGGGCGAGCTGCGCCGCAAGGCCGAGCTCGCCGGCCAGATCGACCGCGAGCGGCGCACGGCGGTGTGCCGGGCGCACAGCGCCACCCACCTGCTGCACGAGGCCCTGCGGCGGGTGCTCGGCGACCACGTCGAGCAGCGCGGCTCGCTGGTCGAAGGCGACCGCCTGCGCTTCGACTTCGTCCAGGAGCAGGCCCTCAGCGACGAGCAGCTCGCCGACGTCGAGGCGCTGGTCTGCCGCCAGGCGCTCGCCAACGCCCCGGTGGTCATCGAGGAGCTGCCTTACCCAGAAGCCATCGACCGCGGCGCCAAGGCGCTGTTCGGCGAAAAATACGGCAGCGTGGTGCGGATGGTCCAGATCGACCCGGACTTCTCCATCGAGCTGTGCGGCGGCACCCACGTCGGCAGCGCCAGCGAGATCGGCCAGCTGTTCATCCGCGCCGACGAGGCGGTCGCCGCCGGCATCCGCCGCATCGAGGCGCACGCCGGCTTCGCTACCCAGCGCGAGCTGCGCGAGCGCGCCGCCCTCGTCCAGGGCCTCGAGCGCCTGCTCAAAAAGCCGGGCCCGGCGCTGCTCGAGGAGGTCGCGGCGCTGCGCGGCCAGGTCCAGGAGCTGCAGAAGGCCGGCGCGAAGGCCGAGCAGGCGGCGCTGCAGGAGAAGCTCGCGCAGCTGCACCGCGAGCGCGGCGGCGCCAAGCGCTTCGTCGCCA
>MEIE01000113.1 GCA_001750625.1 Candidatus Amphirhobacter heronislandensis | reverse complement strand
AGCAGGGCTTTTTCGGTCGTGCTGCCCGCGCCGTGGTACCACATCGACAGGTCGGTGGCCGCCTGCGCCGAGGCGCCGATGACCGCGGCTATCGTGGCCGCCAGGATCTTTGCTTTCATTTTTTCCTCCCATCCGCTCCCATGCGGACGGCGCTATTTTATATTAATTGGCCCGCGGCCGGGCCGCGGCCGGGCCTCAGTGCGCCTGGGCGCGGACGATTTTCGCCATGGCGGCCTGGACTTCCTTGCCGTCGCGGGGGATCTCCTGGTGCCAGCCGCCGTCCATCCGCTCGGCCTCCTCGTCGCTGAAGGCCTTGTTCTCGGCGCCCATGCGCGCCAGGAACTCCTCGGCGCGGGCGGCCGCCGCCGGGGTCAGGGGCGCGCCGTCGGCGCCGCCGTCATCGATCACGTCGATGCACAGCCGCACGATGCAGTCGCCGATGGTCTCGCCGGCGTCGCCGAGGCATTCGCGGGTCAGGCCTTCCATGGTCTCCTGGACGTCCTCCTCCTCGGTCCACAGCTTGATCAGCCGCTCGGGGGTGGTCAGGCCCTCGGCGCACAGGACCTTTTGGTACTGGCCCAGCAGCGGCGTGCTGATCTCGCTGCCGATGATGTAGGTCCAGGACTTCGCGAAGCAGGCGAAGAAAAACCCGGCCGTGAGGACCGCGGCGCGCTTGGGGTCGTCGATGTCGGCGGGGCCCAGCGGGACCTTGCCCTCGCGGGCCCGGCGCAGCGCCCGCTTGATGTCCTCGGTGGTGCTGAAGGCCTCCGGGTCGCAGCCCTCGGACATCTTGGAATACTCGTCCTTCAAGAACACCGGCCCGCCCTTCGCCAGCCGCTGCACCAGCGTCCGGGCGCGGTCGGCGCCGCGGCCGCTCAGCGCCACGCCGCCGCCCGCGGCGAGGATCTCGAGCACGAGCCGGCCCATGGCCTCGCCCACCTGCGCCGCGCCGTCCTCGACGATCTTGATCCGCTCCTGGGCGTACAGGACCTTCTTGCCGCCCTTGGCCTTCCAGAAGCGCTCGATCTCCTTGGCGGGGATGACGCCCCGCTTGCGCATCATGCCGTTGATGCAGGCCAGCGTCATCGGCGTGACGGTCTCCTGGATCTGGCTGCTGAACAGCTTGGCGGCGAAGTGGGCGTGCAGGCCGGCCAGCGCCAGCGCCATGCCGCGCCGCGGCCCCTCGAGCTCCGGCGCCGGGCCCTGCTCCTGCGCCGCCACGGTCAGTGCGCCCCCGCCCGCAGGATCTTGTCGAAGGCGGCCTCGAGCTCCTTGGCGCCGGGCATCTCCTCGCCGTACTCGGCGGCCAGCTGCCGCTCCTCGGCATCGGTGAAGATGTCCTCCTGGCTGAGCATCCTTGTGAGCAGGGTCTCGGCGCGGCGCGCCGCCCGCGGCGTCAGCAGCATGCCGTCCGAGGCGTGGGCCAGCTCGAGGTAGACCCGCCCGGTGTAGTCGCCCATGCGCCGGGCGACGTCGCCGAAGGCCTTGAACGAGAGCTCGTGCACCTGCCGCAGCTCGCCGAGCTCGTCGTCCAGCATCTTCGTGAGGTTGGCCTCGGTCGCGAGGCCCTGGTCGCACAGGGCGCGGTAGTAGCGGCCCAGCAGGGCGCTGCCGATCTCCTTGTTGCCGATGAACAGCGTCCAGGTGGTCGCGAAGCAGGCGATGAAAAAGGAGGTCGCGATGTTCGCCTCGCGCCGCGCCTTCTCCAGGGGGGCGCCGGGCGCCGGCGCCGGCCCGGGCTTGACCTTCGCCAGCGCGTCCTCGAGCTGGCTGACGGTGGTGAGGGTCTCGCCGCCGAACAGCTCGAAGATCTTTTCGGTCTCCTCGTCGTTGTACAGCGGCCCGTTCTCGTCGATCCGCCGCAGCAGGGTCCGGCCGCGCGCCGCCGCCGCCGCGCTCAGCGCCACGCCGCCGGTGCGGCCGAGGACGTCGAGCAACAGCTTCGCCATGCGCTCGCTCAGCAGCCGGGCGGCGTGCTCGACGAGCGCGCGCCGCTCGGCCTCCAGCTGCTTTTTGCTCTTGCTGTCGCCTTCCCAGAACTTGGCGAGCGCCGCGCGGTCGACGACGCCGTTCCCTCCCAGGAAGTCGCTGAAGCCCTCGATGATCTCGGTGACGGCCTCCTCGTCGCTTTGGACCGCGAACTGGTAGGCGGCCACCTGGGCGGTGAGCTCGGCGAGCGCCAGCACGCCCTCGCGCGCGGCGCCCTCGAGGCGCGGCGCTGAATCTTTGGCCGGCGGCGCCATGCCTAGTGGATGGTCTCGTCGCCGGCGATCCGCCGCAGCTCCTGCTTGAGCCAGATCGCGCGGCCCTTGAACTCGGCCGCGAAGACCTCGTCCAGCCGCCGCCGCTCATCCTCCTCCACCATCTCCTCGCCTGCGCGGACGCGCTCGATCATCGCCTGCGCCTCCTCGGCGGCCCCGGCGCCAAGCGCCACGCCGCCGGTCCTGCCCAGCACGTCGGCGACGAGCAGCCCGAGGTAGTGGCTGAGCTTGGAGGACACCTCCTGGCCGGCCTGCTGGCAGGCCTCCCGCATCGGCTTGGCGACGCCGTCTTCCTCATCCCACAGCTTGGCCAGCTCGCGGTGGCCGCGGAAGCCCGCGGCGCTGACCGCGGCCGCGTAGCGGCGGAAGATCGGCAGCCCGATCCAGTCCCGCGCGTAGCTGTAGGCCATGCCGTAGGACAGCGCGCAGCCCAGGCTCGCCAGCGCGCGGCCGCCTTCTTTGGCGTCGCCGCCCCCCGCGGCGGCCCGCTCCAGCGCCGCCGTCAGCTCGTCCATGCCGAGAAAATCCTTCTTGTCCGCCGCGGCGCTCCGCGCCGCCAGCTCCTCCTCGGTAAGCGGCGCCTGAAACTTCTCCAGCCGCTCCAGCAGCCGCAGGCAGCGGTCCGCGGCGCCGGGAGTCAGGCGCAGGCCGCCGGCCTGGCTGAAGAGCTCGAGGAAGGCGTACCGCACCTGCCCGCCCAGCAGGCCCGCCGCCGTTTGAACGCAGGCCTCGCGGGTCCCGCGCACTAGCAGGATGGGGTCGCTGTTCTGCTGCCACAGCCCCGACAGCTCCTCCTGGCTGAGCACCTCGGCCTTGAGCAGGAACTCGGCGTACTGGCTGAGGGCGTTGCCGCCAAGGCGCTCTTTCCCGTCGGTGGACAGCGCGACGAACGCGAACATCCCGCACAGCTCCGCCAGCGCGAAGGCGCCGACGCGGTCCTGCGCT
>MEIE01000112.1 GCA_001750625.1 Candidatus Amphirhobacter heronislandensis | reverse complement strand
ATTCATTACCTTATAGCGTAGGAAAAGCACGATCGGAGCGATTTCCGATACCATAGAGGAGGCGTTATTCAAAGATAACGGTGTTTTCCAACCCGTTGGCTGATAGGTGAATTCCGGATAACCGATCAATGGACTTCGTTCGACACCGATTTTCCCGCCAACGATGTTTTTTTCTATTTCGATGCCATGATTTTCTATCGTATGACGTAGGTTGGATGGATATGAATTGGAATCGATATCGATAAGGTGTTGAAGAAAGTCCGCCATAACACCGGAAAGTTGTGCGGTAGATGCCGTCGTCTGTTGAATGCCGGCGGAAGCGGCGTTGCCGACAATTGCACTGACAATAGTACGGTGGGCATGCATCACGCCGGCTCTATCCGCAGGAAAATAAAATGCCGAATCGCCCAAAGGAGAAAACCACGAATCGATACATTGATTCGTCATGAAAGAGATCATATAAATATATTCCCACAGCAGTCGATCTTGATATCTTTCAGGGTCGCTCTTTCGGTGAAGGGCTTCGCGGATATCCTCCGCTATTTCCTCTGTCATGAATGTCAAAGTGGGTTTGAAAAAATAGACCACATCCGGTATTTTTATTTTCAATTCCTGTGATTTTATACAAAATTTCAGCGACTGGGCTATCAATTGACTATCATCTATTTTTCTTGTTATATCTATGGAGACATTGCTATCCCTTTTTGATTTTCGAATCAGTTTTCCCTGATATTCAACGCCCAAAGATCTGCAAATATGATTCACAATACCCTCTCCGGATTGTTCGATATACTTTAGCATCTCTTGTTTGATTTTGGGAGGCAGATGAACTTCGATCTTCTTTCCGTCATCGTTCTCTTTCAAAACTCTTTCGAAAGACGATACCCATTCGATAAATTCTTCCAATATACCCTTACACTGACTTTCATCGATCTTTTTTCTCGATGCTTTATTTGAGACGATCTCTTGGTTATCGAAGTGTCGATGCAATGCGTAGATCAATATCGCCAGCCAGGATTTCCCGGTATTGCTGGGGCCAGCAAATACCGTCAGGGGGCGAAGGTCGATCTCGGCCTCGATGATCGGGCCGAAATTCTCGACCCTCAGCGACAGACTCTCCGGTGACGGTGCGTTTCTCATGTCCTGTTCTCCTTGGAAATTGCGGTTTCGAATCAGAATTCCTGCGCAAATCCATCCCATCCAACCCGAATGCGAGGAAACGCGAAGAGGGGGGATACGTTACAGACTCTCGTTTCGCTCTTTTGTCACTTCGAAATCAGCGACTCTGCTCGGCAAAGGATGCGACATCCCGAGTGTAGCGCACCAAGGTCGTTGGGCTACCCATGAAGGTCGAGTGGCGACCGGAAATTCAACCGTCTCGTCTCGTCTCGTGCGAACTGGCTTGGAGAGCGATATCCATGATGTTCGATCGCTCGTTTTTCGCTGTCTTCGTTCTCGAACCGTTGGATGACTCGCCACTGATCCTTGAAGCGGGGATCCGTTTTCAAGCCGGAGTCCGCTTTTCTTGGAACTGCGGATGAATCGCTCGGACAGATTTTGCCTTATGTGAGCGGACGAAGGAGAGCGACGAGTCGATCTCCGGCCAACGTGTGTTGCCTTGGAAGTCTTGGCGGATGGGCAAGTCCCACGGCGATGCCCTTGCCGGTGGTACCGATGTGCTTTTTCGTTCCCCGGCGGATCGGCTGCAGTGTCTCGTATCGCATGCCTTGCGCAGTAGCGTGCGGACCGAGACAGCGAAGTCCTCGCGGTGGGCGATGGCCGCTAGGAGACGGCGACTTGTTTTTCGGTGCCTAAGGCAATTCATGTCGGTGCCCCATATCTCATTGACGCAGAGGATGGTTTCATCATGAGGCCGCAGGTTGCGGGATCGACTCCGGCGGGGGGCTTGGACGGGATGGATGCGGATCGGCATGATCAAGAGGGTCATCCGCCCAGAAGGTTCTTTTTCCATAGATCGCCAAGGCTGTATTCCTCGAGCCAATCCTGTAAGGCATCGCTTTTCGGTCGCTTCAATATCGACTGATTGTTTTCACGGGTTGCGACAATGATATCATCCAGCGAAAACTCGGAGATCAGATCGACGCACTGTGTAGAAACGATGATCTGCTTTTTGTGGGATAAGGATTTCAACAATCCTGCCAATATGGTGATGGCATAAGGATGAAGACCCAGTTCCGGTTCGTCGATAATGATGATTTCCGGTTGTTTGCAAGATGGTTGCAATAACAGCGTCGCAAGGCAGATGAAGCGCAGCATGCCATCCGAAATGTGGTGTGCCTCGAGGGGCATATCTCTATTCGCTTCGAGCCATTCGAGCTCGATCATCTCCGGATTATCGGATTGAGGGTGCAAGACGAATCTTTCGAAAAACGGTGCCACGAGGCGAATCGATTTCACGATTATCTGAAAATCATCGGGAAAGCATTGTTGAAGATCGTAAAGATAGGCCGCCAAGTTCCCGGCATCTGACCTGAGATTGTCGTTATCATGGATTGGATGAGGTCTCCTCAACGGCGATGATGCGCCGGTATCATGAAAATGGTGGACCTGCAACTTCTTCATGATCGGGGCTATATCGTTGTATGTTTGAATATCCCTTAGGGTATCGAGGCCTGATTCGAAATGACCGGATCCTATGGGGAGAAATTTCAATGTGTCAGGGATGTTTAGCTCTTCGTTGCAGAAAAGTCTTTCGTCGGCGTAGATCATGCGGTTATCTGCATTCGGTTCCAGCGAGAAGAGATAGCCGCAATCGCCAAAATGAATCTCTGCTTGCAAGGAGGCGGTTTTCTTGCGCCCGAAATGTAGGAGTGTATCGGCTCCACCGGCTTTGCTCACGGCTTTTTGTAAATTGCCTAAAAGCATTTGTCGGACCAATCCGAAGAATCCGATAAAATTGGATTTGCCGCTACCGTTGGCTCCGATCAGTATATTCAGCATACGCATTTCCAGATCGCATTCTGCGATCGATCGATAGCCTCGCAGTTTTATTCTGGTCAGGGATCGATGGCTCATAGTTCGCATCCCGGTTCTTGGATGACTCGATCTGAGGGACTTATGGAGATAATTTATATGAAATTTGCATCATGATCGAAAATTCTCATCGGATTTTTTTATCTCTGACGCAACTTGTCGATCAGACATCCACTGCACCTTATCAAAATCAATCTGGATTTTATCCGGTTGTTTATT
>MEIE01000111.1 GCA_001750625.1 Candidatus Amphirhobacter heronislandensis | reverse complement strand
CCGGCCGCCTCGGAGGCCCATTCGCAGTACAGCTGCGCGATGACATGCCGGCGCAGCTCGGAGCTGATGTCGTCCTTCGCGAAGCGCTCCTCGTCCGCGACCGCCCGCTCCCAGTCGCGGCTGTACAGATGGATGTTGAACAGGTGCCGCAGGCTCTCGTCGGCGTGCGCGGTGCCCTCGAGCCGGCCGAAGCACTGCTCGGCCAGGTCGAGGAAGCCGCCCTTTTGGTAGTCCAGGCCCAGCTCGAAGCGCGCCCGCGCCCGCGTCTCCTCATCGAGGCCCTCGGCCGCGAGCAGCACCTTGTGCACCCGGATCGCCTCCTCGTAGCCGCCTTGGATGCGGAACAGCTCGCCGGCGGCGAAATGCAGCTCGGCGTTCTCCGGCCCCAGCGGCTGGCCCGCCGCCAAAAAGGCCCGCGCCGCCTCCAGCCGCTGGCCGCGCAGCAGGCTGCCGATGCCTTCCATGATCAGGCCCGGGACCACCCGCGCCTTGCTGACGACCTGGTCCATGTCGACCCGGGCGATCGCCCAGCCGACGCCGAACACGGCGATGACCAGCAGCAGCCGCCAGTCGAGGAGGTCGTCCACGGCCCGCCGCCGCCAGGTCGGAGCTAGTCGCCGGCGGGCGCCGGCTTGCCGTCGACCTTCAGCCGAAGCCGTTTGCCCGGCTTGAACCGGGGCACCATGCGCCCGGGGACCATGAAGCCTTCGCGCGAGCGCGGGTTGTAGATCCGCCGCGCCGCCCGCGAGCTCAGATAGAAGGTGCCGAAGCCGCGGATCTCGACCCGGCCGCCCTGGGCGAGGGCGTTGGAGATCTCCTCATTGATGCGGGCCACCGAGTCGGCGATCTGCTGCTTGGTCAAGTCGGGATGCGCCTCGTAGAGGCGGTCGACTATGGTGGATTGTTTCATTGTTCCCGACCTTTATTCTAATACCACGCCCGCCGCAGGGCCGGATGCGGCGGGGCGGGCGGGCGCCGGTCAGCCCGCCTTGACGGCCTCCATGCCCACTTCTTCCTCGCGCTCGGCGTCATCCACCGAATCCTGCCGGCTCTCCTTGATGGCATCGAGCAGCACGCTGCTAAAGGCACCGGCGCTGGCGGACTTCGCCTCCAGCTCGGCCCTGGCTGCTGCTTTGAGTCTTTTCATCTCCTCGCGCTCGGCCAGCCGGTCGAGCGCCCGCAGCGAGACCGTGATCTGGCCGCGCTTGTCGAAGCCGGTGACCGCGAACTGCAGCTCCTCGCCTTCTTCGATGACGTCGCTGATCTTGTCGATGCGCCGCTTGCTGACTTCCTTGATCGGCAGCACCGCCTCGACCTCGTCCGACAGCGTGATGAAGGCCCGGCTCTCGGTGATTTTCTTGACCGTGCCGGTGACCGGCTCGCGCTTCTCGTACTTGGAGCGATAGGCGTCGAGCGGATCCTCGCCCAGCTGCTTGATTCCAAGCGCGATGCGCTGCTTGGCCACGTCGACCTCAAGCACCATCACCTCGATCTCGTCGCCCACCTCGTAGTTGCCGAGCGCCTTGCGGCCCTTCGGGTCGCCATAGGAGAGGTTGGACAGATGCGCCAGGCCGTGGACGCCGCCGGGCAGCTCGACGAACAAGCCCAGGTTGTTCTGGACGCCGACGACCTTGCCCTGCAGGCGCGAGCCCTTCTTGAACGAAGCGCTGAACTCCTCCCAGGGATTCGGCCGGCACTGCTTGAGGCCCAGCGAGATGCGCCGCGCCGCCTTGTCCATCTTCAGCATCATCACTTCGACGCGCTGGCCCGGCTCGAGATGCTTGGCCGGGTCGACGTTGCGCTGCAACCAGTCCATCTCGGAGACGTGCACCAAGCCCTCGATTCCTTCCTCAATCTCGACGAAGGCGCCGTACTCCTTGAGGCTGACCACCTTGGCGAAGATCTTCGCGCCGACCGGATAGGTCTTATCAATGTCTTCCCAAGGGTC
This sequence comes from Candidatus Amphirhobacter heronislandensis, assembly GCA_001750625.1. Classification (GTDB taxonomy): domain Bacteria; phylum Pseudomonadota; class Gammaproteobacteria; order Tethybacterales; family Tethybacteraceae; genus Amphirhobacter; species Amphirhobacter heronislandensis. The sequence continues at coordinate 1,296 of MEIE01000111.1, read as the reverse complement.
GCTGCTCATCTGCTTGACGCCGAGGCGGATCGACTGCCCTTCGGCGTCGATGTCGAGGACCTTGACCTGCAGCTCCTCGCCCACGCTGAGGGATTCGGACATCTGGCCGATGCGGTGCCAGCTGAAGTCCTTGCGATGCAGGATCCCGTGGACGCCCTCGGCGATGCGGACATAGGCCTTTTGGTCAGAGTGGTCTTTGACGGCCACGACCGTCCCGGCGAGCACATCGCCCTCCTTGAACGGCAGGTTGGCCAAATCGCCGGCGAGCTCGCGTTCGCGGACCAGCTGGCGGTTGAGGATGGCTGAGCGCCGCACGGCGTTGATTCTCTTGACGTAGAACTTCTCGCGGCGGCCGACCAGGTTGGTGTCGGACTTGGGCGGGAAGACGTCCACCAGCGAGTTCGGCAGAAGCGCGCGCATTGCGCCCACTTCCACCACATAGCCTCCCTTGACGCGCTTCTTGACGACGCCCTCGACCATGCTTTGATTCTCGAAAGCTTCCTTTATTTCGTCCCAGGAACCGTTGGGCTGGCACTGCTTGAGGCCCAACATGATGCTTCTAGTGTCCTTGTTCATCTCCAGCACCATCACCTCGATGTGCTGGCCCGGCTCCAGCAGTTCGGCCGGCGCGACGCCACCCGACATGTAGTCCAGCTCCGAAGAGCGCAGCAGGCCGTCGACGCCTTTGCGGATCTCCACGAAAGCGTAGCCTTCCTTGACGCTGGCGACCTTGGCGAAAACCTTCGTGCCTGCGGGGCAGGCATTGGCGAGCTCGTCCCAGGTGTCCTCCGTCAATTGCTTGACGCCGAGGCGGATCAGGCGCTTGGCCGCGTCGACCTCCAGCACCTTGACCTGCAGCTCCTCTCCCTCGCGGATGGTCTGCGAAAGATGGCCGAAGCGGTGCCAGCTGTAGTCGTCGCGCCGCAGGGTCCCATGGACGCCCTCGCCGATGCGGATGCGGGCTTCCTGCTTGGGATAGTCATTGACGGCCCCGACCGTCCCGGTGAGCACGTCGCCTTCCTTGAAGGGCAGGTTTGCGAAGTCGAGCCCGGCGATTTCTTCCTCCCAGGGATTTGGCATGCAGTGCTTGAGGCCGAGGATCGCCTGCCCTTTGTATTTGCACAGGCGCAGGATCCTCACTTCAATCTCCTGGCCGGCCTCAAGATGCTCGAAAGGATCAGCGCCGCGATCCAGCCAGTCCAGCTCGGACGCCGGCAGAAGACCCACGCAGCCATCATCAAGCTCCGCGAAAGCGCCGTGCTCCTGGATGTCGACCACCGTGGCCCGGGCGGTCGA
>MEIE01000110.1 GCA_001750625.1 Candidatus Amphirhobacter heronislandensis | reverse complement strand
TAGGCCTTGAAGGGCTTGCCGCGCTTGGAGACGAAGCCTTCGAGCAGGGCGCTGCGGCGGCTTGCGAACAGCGGCTTGACCTCGTCGGTCGCGAGCTCCTTGCGGCAGATCGTCTTGCCGAGCTTGAAGTCGCAGCTGCCGCCGTTGAAGGACTTGGCGCAGCGGAAGCTGCTGGCGCCGACCAGGATCTCGCCGTCGCAGCCTTCCTTCGGGCAGGGCGCGAGCGCGCGCAGCTCGGCGGGGTCCTCCTCGTCCTCGAGGTCCGATTCGAACAAAAGGTTGGCCTTGCCCGATTCGAGCAGCTCGATGCAGGCGGTGAACGGCAGGCCGCGGCGGCTGCGGAAGTCGGCGAAGGGCCCGACGCGGGCGCCGGCGAACAGCTCCTCGGCCTCGGCGGGGGCGAGCTCGCGGCCGCCGATGGTCTTCCACACGTAAAAGCCGCAGCCCGCGCAGCGGTAGCGGCGGTACTGCTCCTTGACCGCGCCGCCGCACTTCGGACACGGCGTCTTGAGGTCGACGTAGTCGCCGGGGGTCGCGTCCGGGTCGTAGACCTTGGCGACGTCGCAGATGCGGGTCGCGAGGCCGCGGATGTCCTCCATGAAGGGCCCGGCGCCCTCGGCGCCTTCTTCGATGCGGCGCAGGCGGCGCTCCCACTCGCCGGTGAGGTTGGGCTGGACCAGCTCGACGATTTCCATGCCGCGCAGGATCTCGAGCAGGGAGAAGGCCTTGAGCGTCGGCACCAGCTCCTTGCCGTTGCGCACCACGTAGCCGTACAGGATCAGGTGCTCGATGATGCCGGCCCGGGTCGCCGGCGTCCCGAGGCCGCCGGTCTCGCTCAGGGCGTTGGCGATCTCCGAGTCCTCGACCATCTTCGCCGCGCCCTGCATCGCGCCGAGCAGGCTGGCGTCGTCGTAGCGCGCCGGCGGCGTGGTCTCCTTGGCCAGCAGCTCGGCCTCGAGGACCTTCGCCTTTTCGCCCGTTTCGAGCGGCGGCAGGACGCTGTCCTCCTTGCGCTGGCGGTTCGCGACCTGCCAGCCGGGGTCGACGATGACGCGGCCGTTGGCGACGTAGACCTGGCGGCCATCCACCACCGTCGCGCGGGCGGTCTCTTTCACCACCGCCGGCGGCAGGAAGGCGGCGACGAAGCGCCGCAGGATGAGCTCGTAGACCTTGGCCTCGACCTCGGGCAGCTCGCGCCCGGGCAGCCGCTCGGTCGGGATGATCGCGAAGTGGTCGGTCACTTTGGCATCGTCGAAGATCGCCTTGCCGGCGGCGTCGAGGCGGCCGGCGGCGGCGCGCGCCGGGGCCTCGAGGCTCCAGGGCTGGCCGCCGCCGCCGCCGAGCTCGGTGAGGATGTCGCCGCAGACCTTGGCGTAGTCGGCTGGCAGGTAGCGCGATTCGGTGCGTGGATAGGTGATCAGCTTGTGGCGCTCGTACAGCGCCTGGGCGGCGGCGAGGGTGCGGCGCGCCGGCAGCGAGTGCATGGAGTTCGCCTCGCGCTGCAGGGCGTTGAGGTCGAACAGCTTCGGCGCGCCGATGCGCCGCTCCTTGCTCTGCTCGAAGACCTCGCCTTCGATGCCTTCGGCCTTGAGCAGCGCCTCGAGCTCCTTGGCCTTGGCCTCGTCCTTGATGCGCTGCTGCCACGAAGACCTCTTGGCGAAGGGGTCGCCGCCTTCGGGCCCGAGGTCGCAGGACCAGCGCGCGGCGTACTCGCCGGCGGCGAGCCCGAAGACCGCGTCGTGGTGCCAGTACGGCTCGGGGACGTGCGCCTGCCGCTTGGCCTCGCGCTCGACCAGCAGCGCCAGCGTCGGCGTCTGCACCCGGCCGGCGTTGGTGAGGTTGAAGCCGCCGGCGTCCTTGTTGTTGAGCGCGGTCAGGGCCTGGGTGGCGTTGATGCCGACCAGCCAGTCGGCCTCGTTGCGCGCGATCGCCGCGCTGCACAGGTTGGCGAAGTCGCCGTGGGCGCGCAGGTCGTCGAAGGCGGTGCGGATCGCATCGGGAGTCATCGACTGCAGCCACAGGCGGCGGACCGGCTGCTCGAGGCCGAGATACGAGGCGATGTAGTGGAAGATCAGCTCGCCCTCGCGGCCGGCGTCGCAGGCGTTGACCACCGCGCCGGCTTTCTTCGCCAGCTTGGCGATGAGGCGGACGCGGGCGGCGCCGTCTTTCGAGGGCCGCAGCGCGAAGCGCGGCGGCAGCATCGGCAGCGACTCGAAGGACCAGCGGCGGTGGCCCTTGACCTTCTTGTAGTCCTCGGTCTCGGCCGCCGGGTCGTAGATCTCCACCAGGTGCCCGACCGCCGAGGTGATCAGCCACTCGCCGCCCTCGAAGTGCTCGCCCTTGCGCGGGATCCCCAGGGCGCGGGCGATGTCCTGCGCCACCGAGGGCTTCTCGGCGATGACCAGCGTCGGCAGCGGCGCCATGCGCTCTATGCTACCTCACTCGGCTCCGCAGGGCCGGCCCAGCCGCCGCGCGCACCAGGCGTCGGCGGTCGCGACCAGGCGCCCGGGGCGCGGCAGGCGGTAGGCGGCGCGCAGCGCGGCGTAGTCCTCGGGCGCGTCCATCTTGAAGTGCACGACCAGCAGTTCCTTGATCACCTCGTTGTTGAAGACGCTCGGCATTTCGGCCAGCGCGTCCTCAAGCGCGGCGCGCGCCGCCGGCAGGTCGGCGGCGTTGAGATGTCCCAGGGCTAGCATGTGGTGGACGCGGGCGCGCAATAGCGGGCGCATTTTACTAAAGCCCGCCGCGGCGGCGGCGTGGGCGGCCTCGGCCTCGGCGACGCTGCCGCGCGGCTCGTTCTTGACCAGGACCTCGAGCAGCACCGCCTGGCCGGCCGGATTCTCGAGCAGCTCGTCGAGCAGGGCGCGGTCCTCGGAAGGCAGCGGCGCGCCCGCCGGCCGCCGCGCGATCCGCAGCAGGCTTTCGGTGGCGTTGCGCAGCTGCGAGTCGAGGAAGGCGGCGGTGTGGTAGTTGCGCGGCGCGGCGGCCCGCGCCGCGGCGAGCGCGCGCAGGTGCTCCCGGGCCTCGGGGCCCAGCCGCGGCTCGATGGCGCCGGCGGGCAGCGCCGGGTCGTAGACGTAGTGCAGGCCGAAGAACTCCTGGCCGACGCCCTCGATGCGGAAGGGCTGGGTCAGCGCCACCGGGCCCTCCTCCTCTTTGAACTTCGCCACCATCTGCCGCTCGTTCAAAAAGCGGCCGGCGCCGCGGGCGTAGTCGAAGACCCGCGCCAGCCGCAGGTCGTCGCGGCCGGC
>MEIE01000011.1 GCA_001750625.1 Candidatus Amphirhobacter heronislandensis | reverse complement strand
GCCGATTTGCATTTCCGGCGCAGATGTTGTAGAATTCGGTTTTGATATATCCGCACATAGGAGTATAGCAATTATGAAAATACAAACCAAACCCCTGCGGCTGGCGGCCTCCGCCGTCCTCGCCGCGTCCTGCCTGCCGGCCATGGCCGCGCCGCTGGTCGACGCCGAATGGCTTGACCGGCACCGCGGCGACGGCCAGGTCGTCGTCATCGACATCCGCAAGGAGGAGGACTACGCCCAGGGCCACATCCCCGGCGCCATCCGCGCCACCTACGGGGAGTTCGGCTGGCGCGAGACCGTCGACGACGTGATCGGCATGCTGCCGCCGCTCGAGACCATCAACGCCAAGATCGGCTCGCTCGGGATCGACCCGTCCAAGCACGTCGTGGTGGTGCCGTACGGCGCCAACTCCACCGACGTCGGGGCGGCGGCCCGGGTGTACTGGACCTTCAAGGTGCTCGGCCACGACAAGGTGTCGCTGCTCGACGGCGGCATCAACGCCTGGACCAGCCAGGACGAGTACGTCCTGCAGACCCGGGCGGTCGAGCCGGCCGCGGCCGCGCCCTACCCGGGGCGGGTCGACGAGCAGCTGGTGATCGACACCGCCGAGCTGGTGGCCAAGGTCGAAAGCGGCGAGGTCCAGCCGGTCGACGCCCGCACCGACGAGCAGTGGAACGGGGAGAAGAAGCACCCCAAGGCCCTGTCCTTCGGCGCGATCGCGACCGCGCAGCGCCTGCCGCAGGCCGACCTGGTCGACCCGGACACCGGCCGCTTCGTGGCCACGGACGAGGTGCTCAAGCTCGCCCGCGCCCACGGCTGGCAGGCTGACGGCAGCCGGCCGCTGGTCTCGTACTGCAACACCGGCCACTGGGCCGCGACGGCGTGGTTCGCGCTGTCGGAGGTCGCCGGGATCGAGGACGTCGTGCTGTACGACGGCTCGATGGTGGCCTGGACCCGCGATGAGGCCAACCCCCTCATCAACGAACCGAGCAGAGCAGAGCAGCTGCTCAACAAGGTGGTAGGCGAGTAGACTCGCCCTCCCCCTGGCGCCGGCCCCCCTCTCTCTCCGGGCCGGCGCCTTTTTTTTACGAATTTTCCTTGCGCCCGCCCCCGATGCCCGTCGCCCTGGTCCGCAGCCTGACGCTGGCGTCCTACCTCGCCGCCGCGCTGGCGATCGTATGGTTCGCGAGCGAGCGCAACGCGCTGCTGTTCATCGTCGGCAGCGGCCTCGGCCTGGCCTTTTTGCTGGGCAACATCGGCTTCGCCAGCTCGTGGCGGAGCTTCATCCTGCGCCGCGAGGCCGGCGGCATGGTCACCACCCTGTTGCTGATGGCGCTCGCGGGCATCGTCTTGATGACCGCGCTCGCGCAGGTCGACAACACCGTCGGCAGCGTCGCGCCGCTGGGGATCTCGGTGATCGTCGGCGCCTTCATCTTCGGCGTCGGCATGCAGCTGGGCGGCGGCTGCGGCTCGGGGACGCTGGTCGTCGCCGGCGGCGGCAACCAGCACGCGCTGCTGGTGCTGCTGTTCTTTCTGCCCGGCTCGCTGCTGGGCTCGCTGGACCTGCCGGCCTGGCTCGCGCGCCCGAACGTCGGCCAGGTCGTCCTGCCCGAGCGCCTCGGCGTCCCGGCCGCCCTGCTGCTGCACCTGCTGGCGCTGGCGGCCATCGCCGCGGTCATCGCCCGCGGCGCGCGGCGCGCCGGCAAGGCCTGGCGGCCGAGCCGGCGGCAGCTGGCCGGCTGCGCGGCGGCGGTGGCGCTGATGCTCGCGACCCTGTTCTTCTCCGGCCGGCTGTGGAGCATCACCTACGGCCACGCGCTGTGGGGCGCCAAGCTCGCCGACATGGCCGGGCTGCCGGTCGCCGAGACCGAGTTCTGGGGCTATCCGGGCCCGGCCGCGGACCTGGCGAACAGCGTCCTCGCCGACGTGACCTCGGTGATGAACCTCGGCCTGCTCGCCGGGGTGGCGGCCTGGACCATCTGGACCGGCCGCGGCGCCGAGCGCGTCCCCTTCGCGCCCAAGGCCGCGCTGGCCGCGGCCGCCGGCGGCCTGCTCATGGGCTACGGCGCCCGCCTGTCCTTCGGCTGCAACATCGGCGCGCTGCTGTCGGGCTCGGCCTCGGGCTCGCTGCACGCCTGGCTGTGGTTCGCCGCGGCCTGGGCCGGCACCCACCCCGGCCTGGCGCTGCGCCGCCGCCTCGGGATGGAGGGCTAGGCGATGTCCCGCGCCCGCTCTTTGCTGATCCTCGCGGCGCTGGCCGCGGCCTTCGCGGCCGCCGACCACGGCCGCAGCCTGCCGGTCGACCACGCCGCGCTCAACGTCCTGCGGCCGGACGCCGGCGACGGCGCCTGCGCCCCCTGCGGGGCGGTCTGCGCCGCGCCCGCTGACGACGCCGCGCCGGCGGAAGATTTATAATTTGCCGGTGCGCGGCGTCGGCCGCGCCCCCGGATCCACGCACCAGGCAGCTTGAACCAACGCAACCTGACGCGCGGGCGCCTCAAGCGCCTCGTCCTGCCGTTCGCGCTGGCGGCGGCCGCGTTCCTTGCGGCGGCGGCGGACGCCCGCGACATGGTGCGGATCAGCAACCCGGAGCAGCCCAAGGACTACTACGAGGCGATCGTGGTGCGCTTCGACAACGCGCCGCTGCGGCCCGCCCTGCGCGAGATCTACCGCTGGATGTACAACGAATACGGCGTGCGGCTGGCTGCCGAGCCGGACGACGCCGAGACGCTGTCCATCGACCATCAGGGCTCGCCCACCGAGCTCGCCGCCACGCTCGACGAGCTGCTCGATGAGCGCGGCTGGGAGCGCGTCGTCAACCCCGGCGCGCCGGACGTCATCCAGCGCCAGCGCTAGCCGGCCGCCATGGCCGAGAAGCTGTTCTCCATCACCGAGCCCGTCCCGTACGCGGGCAAGGGCGGCGGCGAGGAGCTGGCCTTCAGGCACTACGACCCCGAGGAGGTCGTCGACGGCAAGACCATGGCCGAGCACCTGCGCTTCGCGGTGTGCTACTGGCACAGCCTGTGCTGGCCGGGCACCGACCCCTTCGGCGGCCCGACCTTCGACCGGCCGTGGTTCAAGGACGATTCGATGGCGAGCGCCAAAGCCAAGGCCGACGCGGCCTTCGAGCTGTTCTCCCTGCTGCGCGCGCCGTTCTTCTGCTTCCACGACGCCGACGTCCGGCCCGACGGCGGCGGCTTCGCCCAAAGCCGCGCCAACCTGGAAGAGATGACCGACCACCTCGGCGCCCTGATGGAGACCAGCGGCGTGAAGCTGCTATGGGGGACCGCCAACCTGTTCACGCACCGGCGCTACCAGGCCGGCGCCGCGACCAACCCTGACCCGGAGGTCTTCGCCTACGCCGCGGCGACGGTCAAGGACTGCCTCGACGCGACCATGCGCCTCGGCGGCGAGAACTACGTCCTGTGGGGCGGCCGCGAGGGCTACGAGACCCTGCTCAACACCGACCTCGCCGCCGAGGAAAAGCAGCTCGCCCGCTTTTTGCACCTGGTCGCCGAGCACCGGCACAAGATCGGCTTCAAGGGCCAGCTGCTGATCGAGCCCAAGCCGCAGGAGCCCACCAAGCACCAGCACGACTTCGACGTCGCCACCGTCAGCGGCTTTTTGCACCGCCACGGCCTCGACAAGGAGTACAAGCTCAACATCGAGGCGGGCCACGCCTTCTTGGCCGGCCACGGCTTCGAGCACGAGATCGCGCTGGCGCAGAGCCTGGGTCTGTTCGGCTCGATCGACATGAACCGCAACGACCTGCTGTCGGGCTGGGACACCGACCAGTTTCCCAACAGCGTCGCGGCCTGCGCCCTCGCCTACTACGAAATCCTGCGCGGCGGCGGCTTCGGCGCCGGCGGCACCAACTTCGACGCCAAGCTGCGGCGCCAGTCCATCGCGCCCGACGACCTGCTGCACGCCCACATCGGCGGCATGGACACCTGCGCGCGCGGCTTCAAGCTGGCCCGCCGGATGCTGGCCGACGGCCGCCTCGAGCAGCTGCGCCGCGAGCGCTACGCCGGCTGGAGCGGCGAGCTGGGCGCCGACCTGCTGGCCGGCAGGCTGGACCTGGACGCCATCGCCAAGCTGGTGGCCGAGCGCGGCCTCGATCCGCAGCCGAAATCCGGGCGCCAGGAGCTGCTCGAGAACATCTTCGGCAATATCAGTGTAGAATAGCCCCGTCCGTTCTTAAGGGAGAAAGGAATGAAGACAGCAAGCACCGCCCGCAGGGCCGTATCCGGCGTAATCGCCTCGTCGCTGGTCGCGGCCTCGACCTTCGCGTCCACCACGCTGCCGCCCGAGCAGCCGCTTTCCTCGCTCGAGTGGGAACTCGTCGGCAAGGACGAGCTCTACTACTACCGGGCGCTGCCGAGCTACAGCGAAGCCCCCTACCTCACCGAGATGGTGAACTCGGGCCAGCTGCCGCCGGTCAAGGAGCGCCTGCCGAAAGAGCCGCTGGTCTTCGCGACCGGCACCATGGTCGACGGCGTCGGCGAGTACGGCGGCGTCTTCCGCCACGTCATCGGCGGCCGGCCGGAAGGCTGGAACTGGATGGCGGGCCTGCACCAAGGCTGGGGCGGCATCAACATCACCATGCAAGAATGCCTGGTCCGCAAGGGACCGCTGTGGCAGGTCAAGGCCTCCGAGCAGGACGGCCCGCTCCCGAACCTGGCGCGCGAATGGTCCTGGTCCAACGACCGCCGGGTGCTGACGATGCACCTGATCGAGGGCGCGAAATGGTCCGACGGCGACCCCTTCGACACTGACGACATCGAGTTCTGGTGGGAAGACAACGTCCTTGACGCCCAGGTCGGCGCCTGGATGGACCCCGGCGTGATGGGCGAGGGCACCGAGCTCGAGATCCTCGGGCCGTACAGCTTCGCCTTCAAGTTCAAGGACCCGCAGGGTCCGGCGCGGGTCGACAGCCTCGCCTACCTGCAGGGCTGCCCGGGACCGAGCCACGTGCTCAAGCCGCAGCACCCGAAATACTCCTCGAACAGCTACGACGAGTACCGCGACATCCTGCCGGCCGAAGGCAACAACGGCAAGATCGACGTCCCGGTGCTGGGCATGTACGCGCCGGTGCTGCACCGGCCGGACGAGATCGTCGTGCTGCGCCGCAACCCCTACTACTGGAAAGTCGACGAGCAGGGCAACCAGCTGCCGTACTTCAACGAGATGCACTTCAAGCTGTCCTCGTGGTCGGACCGCACCACCCAGGCGGTGGCGGGCACCGGCGACTTCTCGAACATGGAGAACCCGGGCAACTACGTCGAGGCGCTGAAGCAGTCGCAGGCGGCGGACAGCCCGACCAAGGCGAACTTCGGTCCGCGCGTGCTGGGCTGGGACATCGAGATGAACCTGTCCGAGACGGTTGGCACCAACAACGCCGTCGACCGCGAGCTGCGGGGTTTCTTCCGCAACCTTGACTTCCGCAAGGCGGTCAGCCACGCCATCGACCGCGACGCGGTCGGCCAGTCGATCGCGCGGGGTCCGTTCACCCATCCGTGGGCGGGCGGCCTCACCTCGGGCTCGCCGTACTACGACACCAGCGTGATCTCCTACTTCGGCTACAACAAGGACGGCGCCGAAGCCCTGCTCGACAAGGTCGGCCTGACCGACACGGACGGCAACGGCATCCGCAACCTGCCCTCGGGCGGCGACCTGGAGATCGACCTGTGGTACGACACCTCCGAAGCCACCGACAAGAAGCAGGTGGACGCGGTGGTCGCGATGCTGGCCGACGTCGGCGTGCGGATCATCAACAAGCCGGTCGAGGACATCGACCAGGTCGCGAACAGCGGCAGCTTCAACTGGCTGCTGCGCCGCAACCACTGGCTGGTGCCGACGCGGGAGACGGCCCGGCACCTGCCGGTCTCGCCGACCGGCCCGGCCCAGCACATGGCGGCTGACGGCAACCGCAACCTGTTCGACTTCGAAGAGCGCATGCTCGACGCCTACGACCGCTTTTCCTCCTCGTGGGACCAGCAAGAAGTCGCCCAGGCGGCCCGGGACATCCTGAAAGAATGGACCGCGAACGTCTACACGGTCGGCCTGGTGCAGGCCCCGGCGGCGCTGCTGATCAACAAGCGGATCAAGAACGCGCACCCGGGCGTCCCGGTGTTCATGTTCGAGTGGGCCGAAGACAGCCTGCTGCGCGAGCGCCTGTGGACCGCCAGAGCCGAGCAGCTTGACGAGCTGCTGCCGGGCGTCGTGCCGCACATAAACCACTAGACCGCTAGGGCAAAAGCCCCACTCCAGCAGCCGGAGCGCGACGACGTGCTCGGGCTGCTGGAGTTCATTTTCAAGCGCAGCCTGGCGACGGCGGCGCTGCTGCTGGCGATTTCCTTCGTCGCCTTCGGGATAATCTACGCGGTACCCGGCGACTACGTCGACACCTGGCTGTCGCGGACGGCGGCCTTCACCGGCCAGTCCTACGCGGAGCTGCAGCCGCAGGCCGACCTGCTGCGGCAGCGCTACGGGCTGGACAAGCCCTTCTTGCAGCAGTACTTCAGCTGGATCTGGGGGATAGTGACCGAGGGCGACTTCGGCCCGTCGTTCAGCCAGTCGCGCGAGGTGGCGGACGTGATGGTCCAGCGCCTGGGCCGGACGATGCTGCTGGCGATCATCACATTGGTGATCGGGCAGATCATCGGCGCGCTGCTGGGCATCTACGCGGCGACGCACCAGAACCGCCTCGGCGACTTCTTCGCGACGCTGATCGCCTTCTTGGGCATCACGATCCCGAAGTTCATCATCGCGCTGGTGATCCTGTATTTCCTGGCCTTCGTCTTCCACTCGCCCTACATCGGGGCGCTGCAGTCGCCCAAGTACCTGCTGGCGGACGAGCTGAGCTGGGGGATGGTGGTGGACTATTTCCTGCACGTGTGGCCGGTGCTGTTCATCTCGGTGTGGGCCGGGCAGGCCTACACGCTGCGGATGATGCGCGGCAACCTGCTGGACGTGATGCAAAAGCAGTACGTCGAGACGGCGGTCGCCAAGGGCCTGTCGCCGCGGCGGGTGATCTTCCTGCACGCGGTGCCCAACGCGCTGCACCCGATCATCATGAACCAGGGGACGCGCTTCGACTACATGGTCAAGGGCGAGATCGAGATCGCGATCGTGCTCAGCATCCCGACCGTGGGCCCCCTTATCCTCGCGGCGGTGTACCAAAGCGACATGTATCTGGTGGCGGCGATCTTCCTCGCGGTCGCGGCGCTGCTGGTGGTCGGCAACCTGATCGCCGACCTGCTGCTGGCGCTGCTGGACCCGCGCATCCGCCACGCGGCGGCGCGGCAGCACTAAGGAGGCGCGGGCGTGGCGGAGGAGCAAAAGCCCGCGGCCGCAGGCTTCGAGATCGACGCGGTTGGCGCCGGCCGGACCTCGCTGACCTACTGGCAGCTGGTGCGGCACCGGCTGCGGCGCAACCGCTACGGGATGACGGGCATGGTCCTGGTGGTGCTGATCGTGGTGATCGGCATCTTCCACGCGGTGCTGACGCCCTACAACGCGCTGAGCAACCACCGCGACCGGCAGTACTATCCGCCGCAGCTCATCCACTGGCTGTACGCCGACGGCGAGTTCCAGCCGCGGCCCTTCGTCTACGGCTGGACCGAGGAGATGGACCCGGTGACCTTCGAGTTCAGCTACGTCGAGGACAAGGAGCAGAAGTTCCCGCTGACCTTCTTCGCGCCGGGCGACGACTGGAGCCTGTTCGGGCTCGCCGGCAGCCGGCGGCTGCTCGGGGTGGACGCCGCCGCCGGGCATTACATGCACCTGCTCGGCACCGACAATCTCGGCCGCGACGTGTTCAGCCGCATGCTGGCCGGGACGACGACGACGCTGCTGATGGCGTTCACGGTGGTGATGCTCGCGGCGGTCATCGGCCTGACGGTCGGGCTGTGCGCCGGCTATTTCGCCGGCAACTTCGATCTGGTGATGCAGCGGGTGACCGAGTTCATGCAGTCCTTCCCGGACCTGCCGCTGTACCTGGCGCTGCTGGCGCTGCTGCCGGCGCGGGCGGATTCGACCTACGTCTTCATCGCCTTCGCCGGCATCCTGGTGCTGCTGCGCTGGGCGCCGTTCTCGCGCGAGATCCGCGGCATGGTGCTGGCGATGCGCGGCATGGACTACGTGCGGGCGGCGGTGGCGGTGGGCGCCGGCAACCGCCGCATCCTGTTTCGGCACATCATGCCGAACACCACCTCGCAGGTGATCGTGTGGGTGACCTACAACTTCCCCGAGATCATCCTGCTGGAGACTTTCCTGTCCTTCCTCGGCGTCGGCATCCAGCAGCCGGCGATCTCGTGGGGGCTGATGCTCAACCAGATCCTCGACTTCCAGACCTTCAACGCGGCGCCGTGGATGATGGCGCCGGTGAGCATGGTGGTGCTCTCGGTGCTCGCCTTCAACGCCTTCGGCGACAGCCTGCGCGACGCGGTCGACCCCCATGGCGCAACCTGAGCCGTCGGCCGGCCCGGCCGCGCCGTTCTTCGCCGCCGAGGGCATCGGCGTCACCTTCAGCCTGATCGACAAGGAGCTGCAGGCGGTCAAGGACGCCTCCTTCGAGATCGCGCGCGGCGAGACCCTGGCGCTGGTCGGCGAGAGCGGCTCGGGCAAGTCGACGGTGGCGCGGGCGATCATGCGGATGCACGACCCGCAGCGGGCGAAGCTCAACCCCGACGCGCGCATCGTCCTCGACGGCGAGGAGCTCGGCGAACTCGACGAATTCGCGATGCAGCGGATCCGCGGCCGGCGCATCTCGATGATCTTCCAAGAGCCGATGACCAGCCTCAACCCGCTGTACAGCGTCGGCTCGCAGATCGTCGAGGTCATCCGCGCCCACGACCGCCGCGTCGGCAAGAAAGAAGCCCGCAAGCGCGCGCTGCAGCTGCTGCGCGAGGTGCACATCCCGCAGCCGGAGGCCCGCATCGACCAGTATCCGCACCAGCTGTCCGGCGGCCAGCGCCAGCGGGTGATGATCGCGATCGCGATCGCCAACCACCCGGCGCTGCTGATCGCCGACGAGCCGACCACCGCGCTCGACGTCACCATCCAGGCGCAGATCCTCGGGCTGCTGCGCGAGCTGCAGGAACGGCACGGCATGGCGCTTTTGCTCATCACCCACGACCTGACCGTGGTCGAGAAGGTCGCCGACCGGGTCTGCGTGATGCGCTACGGCGAGATCGTCGAGCGCGGCGCGACCAAGGACGTGTTCGGCGCGCCCAAGCATCCTTACACGAAGCACCTGCTCGCCTCGGAGCCGCGCGGCGAGGCCGGAACGCTGGCCGACGGCGCCCCCGAGCTGATGCGCGGCGACGGCGTCAAGGTGCGCTACGAGCTGCGGACCGGCAGCATGTTCCGGCGCCGGCGCGAGGAGCTGATGGCGGTCAACGACGTCTCGCTGCGGCTGCGCGAGGGCGAGACCCTCGGCATCGTCGGCGAGAGCGGCTCGGGCAAGACGACGCTGGGCATGACCCTGATCCGGCTGCAGCGCGCGACCGGCGGCGAGGTGCGCTTCGACGGCGACCGCATCGACGGCCTGGCGCCGCGGCAGCTGCTGCCGTACCGGACGCGGATGCAGGTGGTCTTCCAGGACCCCTTCTCCTCGCTCAACCCGCGGATGATCATCAAGCAGATCGTCGCCGAGGGCCTGATCGTCAACGACATGTGCAAGACGGCGGCCGAGCTCGACGAGCGGGTGGCGCGGGCGCTCGAGGAGGTGCAGATGGAGCGCGACGTGATGGACCGCTTCCCACACGAGTTCTCCGGCGGCCAGCGCCAGCGCATCGCGATCGCGCGCGCGATCGCGATGGAGCCCGAGCTGATCCTGCTGGACGAGCCGACCTCGGCGCTGGACCTGTCGATCCAGGCGCAGATCATCGACATGCTGCGCGAGCTGCGCCGCAAGCACAAACTGAGCTACATCTTCATCAGCCACGACCTCAAGGTGATCGGCGCGATGTGCCACCGGGTGATGGTGATGGAGCACGGCAAGGTGATCGAGGAAGGACCGACCGCCGAGGTGCTGCGCAGCCCGCGGCAGGACTACACCAAGAAGCTGGTCCAGGCGGCCTTCGACATCCTGCCGTCCTGAGGCCGCCGCCGGCGGCGGCTTAGAATCGCCCCGATGCAGCAAGCCCAGCAGCCCGCGGCCGCCGCCGCGCCCTTCGCCAGCCGCGGCCGCGCCGGGACCGGCAGCATGAAATGGACCCGCTACCCCGAGGGGACGCTGCCGATGTGGGTGGCCGACATGGACTTCCCCGCCGCCGGGCCCATCCTCGAAGCGCTGCGGGCGCGAGTAGAGCACGGCGTCTTCGGCTACACGCTGCCCGACCAAAAGCTGCTGGAGGCCTGCATGGCGTACTTCGAACGGCGCTGGAGCTGGCGGACCAAGGCCGAATCCTTCGTCTTTTCGCCGGGGCTGGGCGCGGGCATCCACACCGCGACCCGTTATCTGGGCGAGCCGGCGAGCGCGGTCATCGTCCCCGAGCCGGTCTATCCGCCGTTCCGCAAGGCGACGGTCCGGGCCGAGCGGCCGCGGCGCGACCTGCGCATGCGGCTGCGGGACGACGGAATCTGGGAGCTCGACCTCGACGAGCTGAACGACGCGGCCGCCGCCAATCCCGGCGGGGTGTTCATGCTGAGCAACCCGCACAATCCCAACGGCAAGGTCTACGAGCAGGCCGAGCTCGAGCGGATCGCCGAGATCTGCCTCGCGCACGGCGTCACGGTCTGCGCCGACGAGGTCCACGCCGACCTGATCCTCGACGAGGGGCTGCGGCACGTCCCCTTCGCCTCCCTCGGCCCCGAGGCGGCGCGCATCTGCGTGACGCTGCAAAGCCCGAGCAAGGCCTACAACGTCGCCGGCCTGAACTTCGCCGCGCTGGTGATCGACGACCCCGAGCTGCGGGCGCGCTACGAACGCGGCGCCTACGGCCAGGTCGTCGCCCAGCTCAACCCGCTGGGAATGGCCGCCGCGACCGCGGCCTGGAGCGGCGCCTGCGACGAGTGGCTGCGCGACTGCGTAGCGCACCTGCGGGGCAGCCGCGACCTGCTGCATGCAAGGCTCAACGCCATCGCGGGCGTGGCGATGCCGCCGCTGCCGGCGACCTACCTCGCCTGGGTGCGGGTGGCGGAGCTGAGCCTGGCCAACCCCTTCGAGCATTTCCTCGCGCACGGCCTGGCGCTGTCCGACGGCCGGGATTTCGGCGACCCGGAGCATCTGCGCTGGAACTTCGGCTGCGGCCGCGACCAGCTTGAGGAAGGCCTGCGGCGCTTTGAAAAAGCAGCGGAGGCGGCCCGTGGCTGAGCCCGAGCTGGCCTTCCTCGCCGAGCTGGTCGCCGCCAAGTCGGTCAGCAGCAAGGATCCGGCGCTGGACGTCTCGAACAAAGAGGCGTCGGAGGCTGTGGCCAGCATGCTGCGCGGACACGGCTTCGACGCCGAGCTGCGCGAGGTCAAGGGGCTCGCCGGCAAGTACAACGTCGAGTCCCTGCTCGGCCCCGACGAAGCCGGCGAAGGCCTGCTGCTGGCGGGCCACACCGACACGGTGCCCTACGACGCGGCGGCCTGGGCCTCCGACCCGCTCGAGCTCAGCGTCCGGGACGGGCGCGGCTACGGCATGGGCGCCTGCGACATGAAGGCCTTCTTCGCGGCGGTCGCCGGCGCGCTGGCGCTGGTCGACCTCAAGAGCATCAAGCGGCCGCTGCGGGTGTGGGCGACCGCGAACGAGGAGTGCGGCATGGAAGGCGCGAGCCAGATCGTCAAGGACGCGCCGGCCAGCCGGCACGCCCTGGTCGGCGAGCCCACCGCGCTGGTGCCGGTCTACGCCCACAAGGGCGGCATGGCCGAGAAGATAGTCTGCCACGGCCGCGCGGCGCACGCCAGCGACCCTTCCCAGGGCGTCAGCGCCCTCGAGGCGATGGCGAAGGTGATGGCGGCGCTGCGGACCGCGCACGAGGCGAGCTGCGCCGAGCGCGCCGACGCGATCTTCACGCCGCCGGAGGCGACGATGAACTTCGGCCTGTGCCGGGCCGGCGCGGCCTTCAACACGGTCCCCGACCACGCCGAGCTGTGGGTGGACCGCCGGCTGCTGCCGGGCGAGGAATGCGCCGCCGTCCGCAAGCATCTGCACGAGGTGGCGCGCGCGGCGGTCGCGGACATGGAGGTCAAGCTCGAGTTCAGCCCGCTGGTGGCGGGCTTCGAGCCGGTGCTGACGCCGCCCGAAGCGCCGCTGATCGCCTACGCCGCCGAGCTGACCGGGCAAAAGCCGCGGACGGTGCCCTTTGGGACCGAGGCGCCCTATTACGCCGGCGCGGGCATGGACGTGCTGATCATGGGCGCTGGCAGCGTCGCCGACATCCACCAGCCCAATGAGAGCTTCCCGCTGGCCGAGCTCGAAAAGATGACCGCGATGACCGCGAAGATCATCGAACGCTTCTGCTGCCAATGAAGAAGCGGCATCTGCGGCTCGACAAGGCCGACGAGCAGGCCGCGATCCTGCGCAACTCGGCGCAGTACCTGCTGGCCCACCGCGGCCGGCGGGCGGTGCTGCTGGTGCCGGGGTCGTTCTTCGGCACCGGCAAGCTGGCGCGGCTTTTGTTCGACGTCACCATCCTCAGCCGGGTCGCGGGCATCAAGTTCGCGCTGACCTACGAGCTGCTGCCGCCGGCGGGCAAAGGCGATCCGAACGGGCCCGTCTGCGACGCGGTGATGCGGGAGCTGGAGAAGGCCTCCAGCGCCTCCAAGACCGAGATCGAGAAGCTGCTGGCCTACGACACCGAGATGATCGAGGGCGTCAAGCACACCTCGACCATGAACCTCGAGGCGCACCGGCTCGGCGTGGTCAAGCAGCGCGACCTGGGCCTGCGCGGCGAGGTCAAAGCGATCAAGCCCGCCGACATCAGGGGCCTCAAGCAGGCCGCGATCGTGATCGTCCCGCCGCTGGGCTTCGGCCCGGGACGGCGGCGCTACTTCCTCGGCGCCTACAGCGTCGCCCTGGCCTTCGCGAAGGCCTGGAAGGCCCACAAGCTGATCGCCTTCTGCAAGAAGGCGGATTTCGCCAGGCTGGCCGCGCCCTCGTACATGCTCGCCGAGGCCAAGAAGCTGGCCCAGGAGGCCGGCAGCCGCTCGCTGAAAGAAGTGCTGCAGCTGGGCGTGGCCGCGCTCGACGCCGGCATCGACCGGGTCCACCTGATCTCCGAGAGCGGCGACAACGGCCTGCTGCCCGAGCTGCTGACCAGCAACTACAAGCACGCCTCGATGCTGAGCAAGGACCGCTTCGACAACATCGGCCGCGCCGGCCTGGTGGACATCCCCTCGATCATGGCGCTGATCAAGCCGGGCGTCGACGACGGCTCTTTGCTGCCGCGGACCTACGAGGACATCGAGGCCGGCATCGGCAACTACCACGTCATCAAGCTCGACAGCAGCGTGGTCGCCTGCGTCTGCCTGACCTACCACAAGGGCTGCGCCGAGCTCAGCTGCCTGGCGGTGAGCGACGAGCACCGCAACCGCGACTACGGCCAGCTGCTGCTGGACTACGTCGAAAAGCGGGTCCGCGCGCGCCGGATCACCAAGCTGGTGGCGCTGTCGAGCCGCGCGACCGACTGGTTCGAGGAGCGGGGCTTCGCCCTGGCGACGAGCCGGGCGCTGCCGCCGGGGATGCGCGAGTCCCAGGCCCGGCGCAACTCGCACATCCTGCTGAAGAAAATTACGGCCGCGCCGGCCCGCTAGCCATCGCTTAAAATACGCCGCTGCGCTTGCATGTGGGAGAGGTGGCTGAGTGGCTGAAGGCGCTCCCCTGCTAAGGGAGTATAGGAGCAATCCTATCGAGGGTTCGAATCCCTCTCTCTCCGCCCCGCGTCGCACAATCTGATGGCCGGCCCCATCCTGATCGTGGGCGACCGCGGCATCGGCGACATGGTCCTGGCCCACGGCCTGCTGCAGGCGCTGCGCGCGCAGGAGCCTGACAGCCCCATCGACGTCGTCGCCACGCCGGCCAACGCCGCGGTGGCGGAGCTGTTTCCCGAAGTACGTACGACGCTGGTGCTGGAGAACCGGCCAGGCCGACTCGATCTGGGCCGGCGGCTCGCCCTGCTGCGCGAGGTCAAGCAAGGCGGCTACGCCCAGGCCTTCGTCCTGCGGCACTACCTCAAGGACGCCCTGCTGCCGTGGCTGGCGCGCATCCCGCGCCGCGTCGGCTGGCACGGCGGCGAAGGCCGGCACCTGCTGCTGACCGACGCCCTGCCCAATTCCGGGCTGCCCGCGCACCGCGCGCGGCAGCTCGCCGCCCTCGCCCACCCCGCTGGCGCCGAATTCGAGCTGCTGGAGCCGCGACTGGCGGTGCCGGCCGCGGGCGAGGAGGAGCTGCGCAACAAGCAGCCGGAGCTGGCGGCGGCATCAGACCTGGCCGCGCTGTGTCCGGGCGGCGTCTCGCCCCGCGGCAAGCAGTGGCCGGCGGCGGCCTACGCCAAGGTCGCGGACTGGCTGGCGGCCAGGGACCTGCGGCCCGTCATCGTCGGCGCGGCGGCCGACCGGGAGCAAGCGCGGCAGATCATCGCCGCCGCCAGCGCGAAGGAAATCGCCGACATGACCGGCGGGCTGTCCCTGCCGGCATCCCTGGCGCTGCTGGCGCGCTGCCGCGTCCTCGTCTCCAACGACACCGGCCTGATGCACGCGGGCGCGGCGCTGGGGATTACCACCCTGGGCGTCTTCGTCAAGACCGAACCGGCCACCTGGAGTCCGGTCGGCGCCAACGCGCATTGGCTGGCGCCGGCAAGCGCCGCCGACGCCATCGCCAAGTTGGAGCGGATTATTTAGATCCGCCGTCGATGTGGCGCTGGAACTGCTCGGCGCTGCTTATGCCGTGCCTGCTTAGAAAATCCAAGGCGGCGCCGTCTTCGCAGGTGTTCTGCGCGAGCCGGTCGATTTCGCCGGCGAGGACCTGTTTGCGCTCCCGCGCGTCATGGCCGTGCATGTAATAGCTCTTGCTGACGCGGTGCTCCGCGATCGACTTGGTGCGGTAATGGTTCAGCTGGATGAGCTCATTGGTCACGTCCTCGCCGGACAGCTCGCCGCCGCGGCTGATTCTTTTGCCCCTGTCGTTGACGGTGGCCTCGCCCATGTCGGTGGTCTCGAACAGATGCAGTCCCACCGTGGCGATCCTGTCGGTCCGCATGACGCACTTGACGTGGACCCGCTCGTCCGCGGCGAGCTGGTGGCGCCGCCGGTAGGAATGGACGACCGGCGCATCGGGCATGGTCTCGTGGCCGCAGTGGCCGAAATTGAACCACGGCAGGCTTATGTTCGACGCCGGCAGCTGCGCGAGCGCTTCGGGCAGCGTCAGGTGCTTCATCGGCACCAGGAATTCGTCGATGTCGATGAACGCCATCCAGCGGTGCAGCGGACCGTAGTTGAGGACGGCATGGCAGTAAGCGAGCTCCTGGGTCGACACATGGAACTTGCGCTGATGCCAGCTGCCCTCGGCGGCGGGCCTGATGATCCACGGGTGGACGGAGACGCACGTGCCGCCGGCGCGGCGGCGCAGCGCCGCTGCGGCGGTGCCGTCGTCGGACCTGTTGTCGTAGACGTAGAAATGGCGGACGCCGGCGAGCTCGTGGAAGCTGAGCCACTCGTCGATGTAGGCCGCGGCGTTCCTGCACACCAGCGCCAAGGCCAAGGTGTCCTTCCCCTCATCGCCGGCCTCGATGGGATCGATAGGAAAGAAATTGCAGGTGGTCTCCTTGGTGCGCAGCTTTTCAAGATGCCTGGCCACGCTCAAAGCAAACATAGCAATAGTCATTCTACACCGCATCCACAAGCCACCAAAGGCCCGGATTCCACCTTTCTCCATTGGCTTAAAATGACCTCCCATGCAGGAGCAAATCCTTACCTATCTGGACAACAGGCCCCCGGAGCCGGAGCCGGACCGCCAAGGCCGCGTCGCCATCGTCGCCAGCATAGGGTCCGGCGACGAGAGCATCGCCGCATGGCTGAAGTTCCACGCCCTCGCGGGCGTCCGCGACTTCCATCTGTACGACGACGGCGCGCCGGCGGCGGCGGTCGAACAGGCTCACAGGCTCGCGGAAAAAGAAGGGCTGAAGCTGACCATCATGCCCTGGAACCTGGTGGTCAAGACCGACTACATCAAGAAAAACGCCAGGACCAAGCTGAGCAGCCTGCTGCTGGCGTACTGCCACGCGATCGGCTGCTATGGCAGCCGCTGCCGGTGGTTCGCCTTCATCGGCACCAGCGATTTGATGTTGCCGAAAAAGCACGCGACCCTCGCCGAGCCCCTGCAGGCTTTGCAGGCCTACTCCAACGTTTCGCTGCCGCGGCGGGAGTTCGCGGTGTTCGACAAACAGGGCGTCCAGATCGAGGCCACCCAGCTGGCCGACGCCCCGCGGAAATCGAAGCAGGCGTACCGCTGCCTGGTGGATCCCTGCAAGGTCTGGCGCCTGCGCGAGGACCGCTGCAACACCACCGACATGGGACGGCGCACCGCGAACGACCAGGGCGCGGTCAGCTGGCACTGCGGTCCCTTGAGCTACCGCAGCCGATGGAGCGCGTTCAGGTCCAGCGCCAGCATCCAGCTCAACCACTACGCGCTGGCCGGCCACGCCTCCGAGACCGCCGACGCCAGCGCCATCGAGTTCCTCAAGCGCCACGGCTTCGGATCCGCCGAGGAGTTCAAGGCCTCCTGCCCTTGAGCCCGCCTGGCTGACATGGGCGCGGCGCGGCTTGTCATCCCGGCCCTGCCAGGCATCGGCGACATGCTGATGGCGCACGGCCTCATCCAGATTCTCAGGCAGCAGGACGCCGACGCGCCGATCGACCTCATCGCGTCGCCCAACAGCGCGCCGGTGGCCAGGCTCTTGCCCGAGATCAGGGACGTTTTCGAACTGCGCGCCAGCTCAGGCGAGATGCGCCCGGTCGATTTCCTCGCCACGGTCCGCCAGGCCAGGCAGCGGCGCTACGCCGCCGCCTATTCGGTGCACATCAACCCCAAGCTCACCCTCATCCCCTGGCTCGCGGGCGTCCCGCGGCGGCTGGGCTTCGAGCGGGCCAGGCACAGCGCCACGCTGTTCACGCAGGCGCTGCCCAGCATCTCGCCTCCGAGCCACTTCGCCCGGGAAATGGCGACGCTGGCCAAGCCTGGCGAAACCGATTTCGACCTCCCCTCGCCGCGCCTTGAATTCGGCTCCAAAGAGCTGCATAAACTGCCCAAGGATCTGCAGGACCTCGCGGCCGGCGGCCGGCTGGTGGCCCTGTGTCCTGGCGGCGTGACCAGCAGGCACAAGCGCTGGCCGGCCGCCCATTACGCCCGGCTGGCGGCATGGCTCGCTGACCAGGGCTTTGCGGTGGCCATCCTCGGCAACGCTGCCGACGCCGACGAGGCCAGGCAGATCGCCGCCCAGGCCAAGCATCCCGCCATCCACGACCTCGCCGGCAAAGCGAAGCTCGTCGACGCCCTGAAGCTGCTGTCGCGCTGCAAGGCGCTGGTGGCGAACGACACCGGCATCATGCACGCGGGCGCCGCGCTCGGCATCGTCACGCTGGGGATTTTCACCATCACCAATCCTCACATGTTCGGACCCCTGGGCCCCCGGGCGCACCACATCGCTCCCGCCCGGCCTTCTTGCCACCCGGACGCGATTTCCGCCAAGGCAGTGATCGCCAAGCTGGAGACTCTGCTGCCGCAGGACTGACGGGAAATGTTCGCCCTGCACATATGGAGGCTGATCGAACGCACCGCGCTGCGCCACGCGGTCTGCGACTGGTTCGCGATCGACCAGGTTCACGGTGGTGCTGATCTGCCGGGACGTGGCGGACGACATCGACGAGTGGATCAGCTTCCACGTCCTCGCCGGCGTGAAGCACTTCTACCTGTACGACAACGCCTCGGTCGACGGCACCGCCGAGCGGGCGCTCGCGCATGCAACCGGCGAAGTGACGGTGACGGTCCATCCCTGGCAACTCCGGCCCCTCGTCGTCAAAGAAGGCAGATGGAAACGGCCGGAGGTCGCGGCGCAGGAACTGGCCTACGCTCATGCGGTCCTCAACTACGGCGGCCGCCATCAATGGATGTCCTTCATCGACATTGACGAGTTCCTCGTCCCCGTCCGCCACGCCACCCTGCCCGAGGCCCTCGAGCAGCTGCGGGATTTCTCCAACATCTCTCTGCCCTGGCACAGCTTCGGCGACTGCGGCCACCAGACGCGGCCGCCAGGGCCGGCGGTCTATGCCTACCGCCTGCGCCACCAGCTGTCCGGCAGCGAGGTGGAT
>MEIE01000109.1 GCA_001750625.1 Candidatus Amphirhobacter heronislandensis | reverse complement strand
GATCACCCAGCCGGCGAGCTTGGTGCCGTCGGCGGCGGTGAAGGAGACCTCGCTGGCGGCGAGCTCGGCGCGGTTCTCGGCGTTGACCGGCTTGGGAAAGTACAGGAAGCTCTCCTGGAAGCTCCACAGGTACAGCAGGCCGATGAACCACAGCAGCAGCGGCAGGACGACGAAAGCCAGCAGCGTCCAGGCGATCATGGCGCCGCGCATGGCTCAGCCGAGGCCGAGCTTCTCGGCGGTAGAAGTCCTGGTGCTCGGGCTCGGCCGGGTAGAAGCGCTCCAGCGGCTTGATCTCGGTGACGACCGGCGCGGGGAAGAGCTTCGCCGCCTCGGCCTTGGAGTTCTCGGCGACGACGCGCTGCTCGGGGGTCGCCGGCAGGATGATCGAGCGGTACTGCGGGCCCTTGTCGGCGCCCTGCTGGTTGGGCGTGGTCGGATCGTGGGCGCGCCAGAACAGCTCGAGGACCTGCGCGAGGCTGGCGCGCGCCGGATCGAAGCGGACCCGGACCACCTCGGCGTGGCCGGTGTCCTTGCCGCAGACCTCTTTGTAAGTTGGGTTGACGGTGGTGCCGCCGGCGTAGCCGCTTTCGACCTCGAGGACGCCGTCGAGTTTTTGGAAGACGGCCTCGACGCACCAGAAGCAGCCGCCGCCGAGGACTATTTCTTCGTGGGAGGAGGTCATGCGTACAGCTTGCGGGTGTCAGCCGGCTTGTTCAGCAATCCGGCAGCAAACCTGACAATATTGAGCCGGTTTTCGCGCACTTTTTCATCATCGACGTTGACCAGAACCTTGTCAAAGAAACGATCCACTAAGGGGGTTATCTCGGTGACACGCCGATAAAAGCTGTCGTAGTCGTGGGTTTTGAAAAAACCACTCCACTCGTCGGCTAATTTTTTACAGGCGTTGTGTAGGCTTTCCTCAGCTTCTATTTCAAACAGACCCAGGTTCACCTTCCCGGGCTCAACGCCGCCGCCAATATTGTCAAGGCGCTTGGCGGTGGCGAGCAAGGTGTTGTACATCTCAGGATTTTTATCTTTAAATTTTTGCAAAGCCTCTGTTCGCTTGAGGAAATTGGTGAGATTGAGGGCTTCGCTTGTTTCACACATCTCCAGATTGCGCACAGTGACGGCGTTGAGAACTCTTCGTTCGATTTCTCTATCAAGCAAATCGCCGGTCATGTTAGTGAGGCGGGTGACGGCGTAGCATTTGAGCTCCAGCTGTATTTCATCTCCGTCAGTCGCGAAACGCTTGGCTTTGAGGGCGCCGTGCTTGGCCGCGGCCGCATGACATATTTCCCAGGCAGAGCTTAGCACTTTGTTGATGTCAGCTTCCCGGTGACGCAGCAAAATCAGCACGACACGGCCCATCGCACGACGCAGCCCTAGAGGATCTTTCGAGCCTTTGGGCAAGCCGGCGGTGGCGGCCATGGTCACCAGGCGCTCAATTTCCAAAGCAAGGACTAGCGCGTCGCGGCATCGATTCAACTGCTCATCCAGGCCACGGTCCAAATGACCCTCGATAAGCTCGCGCGCGGCTTGTGGAAGCTCGGTCAGCAGCGCGCCGCCGATGTGTCCCTCGAGGCCTGGGTATTCATCAATCAACAGAGTGCCGAGATCTGCTTTGATGAAGGTGGCGGCCTGTTCAAGGGTTTCCGCGCCCTGCCGATCCAGTCCCAGATGCAGAATGTCGGGATAATGTTTTGTCGCCAGTTCCTTGATGCGTTCGCAGCGGTCGCGCATCGACCCCATGCCCTGAATATAGTTGATGCCCGCGAGGTTGTCGAGCATTCCGGCAGGGCTGGTCTGGCGATCCTTCAAAAAAATGAACAGCGTGTCATCGAGCCGCGCCTTCATCACGCGTTCAAGGCCGTTTTGCAGGAGCTTGCCGCTGGATGGCTTGTTGTCGGCGACGAAGATGAACTGATTTGTCAGTTTTTTCTTGCCGACGGCGAAGGAGCGCAGGTGCTTGCCCATGCAGGTCTCGATCACCTTGTCCGGCAGATCCTGGTACTTGGCGTCGAAGTTGGCGGAGTAGCACAGCGGCCACTCGCACATGTTGGCGATTTCGCCCAGCAGGTTTTCATCGATCCGCACTTGCGGCGCCAGCTTGCGCGCCTGCTTGGTGATTGCTTTGCGGCGTTCGGCGTCGTCGACAAGGACTTTATGGTCGCGCATGATCTTGGGATAAGCCTCTGCATCGATAATTCGGACCTTGGCGGGCGCTAAGAACTGATGGCCGAAGCTGTGGCGCAGAGTCGCTTCGCCAAAGGCCGCGCTTGCGACGGGCTGCTTGCCGTGCACCGCGCATATGCTGCTGATCGGGCGCACGAAGCGGTGCTTGCTCACCGAACTCCAGCGCATCAGCCGGGGCGCGGTCGTCCGGGCCACCGCGCGCTCAATGGCGGGGCCAAGCAAAGCGCCCAGCGGCTCGCCGCCGCCGCTGTGAGGCACGGCGACGTACTGCTGTCCTTTGTACTCGACTTCTTGCAGGTCTTTTTGCTTCGCGCCGGATGAGCGCAGGAAGCCGGTCAGCGCGGCGGTTGGCTTGCCGGCGCCGTCATAGGCGTTCTGCGCCGAAGGGCCGCGCCGCAGGCCCGTCGTGGTCGGGCTTTTCGCCGCGACGCCTTGGACCAGCACGGCGATGCGCCGCGGCGTGCTCCAGTTCTGGGATTTGGCTTCGGGCTCGCACAGCCGGGCGTCGGCCAGCGCCTTGACGAGGCCGCCGGCGAAGCTGTCGGCCACGTCGCCCAGCAGCAGCGGCGGCATTTCTTCGGTGTGCAGCTCGACCAGCAGCGGCTTGCCTGTCGCAGCATTCATTGCTGTCTGCTCTTTTGCTGCTCGACGTAAGCGTTCGCGACGCGCGACGTGAGTTTGCGAATCGCGGCGATCGCGGCGGCGCGCGCATCCACCGAATAATAGCCGTGGGCGTCAAGCAGGTTGAAAGTGTGTGAGCAGTTGATCACCTGCTCGTAGGCCGGCATGATGAGCGAATCGGGCTTGTGGCCAAGCAGCTCATCACAGAGATGGGCGGATCTGTCGAACTGGGCGATGAGCTCTGCGGCGTCTTTCCACTCGAAGTTGTAGCTCGACTGCTCAAGCTCGTCGCGCTGATGCAGCTCGCCGTAGCTGAGGCCCTCGCTCCAAGTAAGCTTGTAGACGTCGTCGCAGTCCTGCAGGTACATCGCGAGGCGCTCGATGCCGTAGGTGATCTCGCCCATCACCGGGTCGCAGGTCAGGCCGCCGACCTCCTGGAAATAGGTGAACTGCGTCACCTCCATGCCGTCGACCCAGACCTCCCAGCCCAGGCCCCAGGCGCCGAGGCTCGGCGACGCCCAGTCGTCCTCGACCAGGCGGATGTCATGGTCGGCGCTGCGGATGCCAATCGTCTCCAGCGATTTGAGATAGGTCTCCCGATTTTGGACCACCTGCAGCTGGTAGTAGCGCTGCAGCCGGTTCAGATGGCGGCCGTAGCGGCCGTCGGTGGGCCGCCGCGAGGGCTGGACGTAGGCGGCGTTCCAGGGCTCGGAGCCCAATGCCCGCAGCGCGGTCGCGGGGTGGAAGGTGCCGGCGCCGACCGGCAGGTCGAGGGGCTGCAGCACCGCGCAGCCGCGCTTCGCCCAAAAGGCGAGCAGCTTGGAGATGATGTCCTGGACGTGCATCGCAAGGTCGCGCGCGGCGGGCCTTAGCCCCCGGTGAAGGACTGGCCGATGAGCGTGGCCGCTACGATTAAAATAAACAGGACGATGGAGCCGACGATCC
>MEIE01000108.1 GCA_001750625.1 Candidatus Amphirhobacter heronislandensis | reverse complement strand
ATCGCTCGCCCGGCCAGTTCACACGCGACGAGGATGAAAGCCGGACCGTCGCGTAAGCCTTAAAAGAGTGTCCCAAAAACCCTAGGGCGCTACAGGGCATCGAAAAGCCTCGCAGTATTCAAGATAATCCCTGATAATCGGCATCTGCCTCGATATTGGTCGATATTTCGGATCATTGCGATAAATCGCAAAAAATGACTCTTCTTGGGCGGGAATTGAGCGCCTTGGAGCCTGTGCGAGCAATCGTAGAATCGAGGGTATCTTGATTGGTCAGCTGGCTCATTGCCCACCGAAAGCGGCGGTTTGCCGTATTGGAAGGGCGAAGTAATGCAGTTTTATTTACACCGATCAGTTGGCAGATACTGGACAAATAGATTCATTTCTTGGTATCTTTGATATTTGTCAGTCAAAATAAATTCATTTTTCAGGTATTATGATAGTTGATTTTTATGTTCATAATGATCGATTTTTGATGTTCGTCGATGAAAATAAATCCATTTTTTGCTATAATGAATATTTGGTAGCATCATTGGATATGTGAAAATCGATTTCGCATATCCATTCGATCAATGGAAATACTATCAGCAAGGAGAAGAAGATGCAGAATCTGTCCGAGAATGTCGCTCCGCTTCCGTCGGCGGAGAAGATCACCACGATCCCCGTCCTCGAAGCCTTGGGCGATGCCCGCGAAGCCCTCGGCGAGCTGCGGGGGAGGATGCGGGGTTTGTCCTATCAGGGCATCCCGATGGACACGCTATACCAGCAAGAGGCCTTGGCGAGTTCGGCCATCGAGAATATCGTCATCACGCTAGAAGAGGCATTTCGCGCCTTCTCGTTGCCCGATATCGCCTCTCCCAAGACAAAAGAGGTGGTTCAGCACTTCGATGCCATGGAGCAAGGCTATGCCGATTGGCGCGAGATGGGCGGTATTTCCGAGAGCATGTTCATCTCGATGTTTCGTATCCTGAAACAAAGAGGAGACGGCTACCGCACCCAACCGGGCACCAAACTGATCAATCTGCGCACGAGAGAGGTCGTCTACGAGCCGCCGCAAGACCCGCATGTGGTCGTGCAGCTGATGCGAGAACTGGAATCCTTCATCAACGCCGAGGCGAACGATGGGCTCCACCCCTTGGTCCGCATGGCCCTCATCCACCACCGCTTCGAGAGCATCCACCCCTTTCCCGACGGCAATGGCCGCATCGGAAGGATCCTCAATCTCCTGTACCTCATCCACACCGGCTTGCTCGATGCCCCGACCCTCTACCTCAGCCGCGCCATCTATGCCGCCAGACCGGATTACTACCGCCTTCTCCAAGGAGTGCGCACCGAGGATGCGTGGGAGGATTGGGTGATTTACCTGCTGAACGCGGTCACCCGAACCGCGCGTTCGACCATGAAATCGGTCGAGAGCCTTCGCAAAACGATGCTCCACACCAAGAAACGCATGCGCGAAGAGTTGCCCAAGGTCTACTCCCAAGACCTGCTTAACAACCTCTTTCGCTACCCCTATACGCGAATCGAACTCCTCGCAAAGGACATCGCCCGCGAACCCCAAACCGCACGCCGATACCTGAAGGAATTGACGAAAAAGGGCTTCGTTCGAGAGGTCAAGCATGGCCGCAACAACTTCTATATCAACGATCCCTTGGTTGCCCTACTGACCCATATCCATGCGGGAGGGGTGGAGTAGGACAGCCTTGATATTTCTCGATTTTCGCCCCCGACAGGCACTCACGAAGGAAGCGAAACATCCTGATATGAATGATTTCAATCCAATTGAATAACGATGCCGTTGAATCAGTAAAAACAGGCTGAAACAGCGATTTTTATCGATAAAAACCGGCTTGATTCTTTATTCGTCCATCGCTGACTTATAGGGTGAATGTATAGATTCGATTGGCCGAATCAAGAAAAAGGGTGTAATGCCTGTTGACAGAAGACGGGAGAGCCTGTATAATGCGCCGCTTGAAAAGATGGAACAAGTACCCATATTGATTGAAAGCGGAAGTACAACCCATGGCCAAACACGGAGGTGCTCTATCATGACCGACAATACACATCGTGGAATCCTCACCGAGTTGCCGAATGGTTTGAAGGTCGCCACCCACTCCATGCCGCAGGCAAAAAGCCTTTTTGTGGGAATTTGGGTGAATGCCGGAGCACGCGACGAGCAAGATAATGAGGCCGGGATCGCCCACATGCTCGAGCACATGGCCTTCAAAGGAACGAAGAGCCGCACCGCTCGTGATATCGCCATCGAGGTGGAAGATGTCGGCGGTTTTATGAACGCGCATACCGGTAAGGAAGAAACCGCTTATCACATGCATCTTCTTCCTGAACACTTGGACATGGGAATCGATATCCTTACCGATATCCTTATCAATCCTACGATGCCAGAAGATGAGATCGAGCGTGAACGGGGTGTGATCATTCAGGAGATCGGCCAGTCGTTTGACGACCCGAGAGATTTTGTTCATGAATTATTCATTCGTGCCGCTTATGGCGAACATACGCTTGGCCGTTCGATACTAGGCTCGGTTGATAACGTCAAAGCCTTTTCGCGAGATGACCTCAAAGGATTCATGAATCGGCATTATGGGTCTGGTCAGATGTTGGTCATCGCATCCGGTGCGGTTGAACATGATGATTTCGTCCGCCGTATCGGTGCCAAACTTGGGTGTCTGCAAAATGCCAGGAATGTCGACCGCATTACTCCGAAATGGCAGGGTGGACGCTGTATTGATGCGCGAGATTTGGAGCAGATGCATATTATGGTCGGCTTACCGGCTTTCGGGGCGCATGACGATCGGCACTATGCAATGGATGTGCTCTCGATATTGCTGGGGGGTGGCTTATCGTCTCGTCTTTTCCAAGAAGTGCGCGAAAAGCGTGGCCTTTGCTATCACATCGGCTCTGTTGTCGAAAGTTATTCAGATACTGGACAATTACTCATCATTGCCGGTACTTCGGCAGAGCAGGCTAATGAGATGCTCGAGGTAACCGCATCCGAAATTGCCGACCTTGTCGATGGCGTCAGCAGCGATGAAACCGAAAGAGCCAAAACAAAGGTCCGAGCAATTTCGGTGATGGCACGCGAATCAGTAGAAGTATGCGGTAAATATCTGGCTAACCAGATACTCATGTTCGGCGAGCCGCTGGACGAAGAGGATGTCTTGAACAAGTACGCAGCCGTGCAGTTGGCGGACATAAAAGCCGTCGCCGCCGACTTGATCAACGGCGGTCCCCCGGCAATTGCCGCCATCGGCCCCGAAGCCGACATCATGTCGAGGATATCCGGCGCACCATCGATATCTGCAAGGATGCGCAGGTGCCGGTGCTGCCGCGCGGGGCGGGG
>MEIE01000107.1 GCA_001750625.1 Candidatus Amphirhobacter heronislandensis | reverse complement strand
ATCCTCGGCGCCCTGCACGGACCGAGACAAAAGACCTTCCAAAGTTATTTTTCCAATCAAAGCCCCAGAACTTATGCCCCGAAGCCTGCATACGCTGTCAGGTACTGGAAGAGTCGCGATCTAAGACCATCGGCAGTGGATACTCTCGGAGTCATAGAACGCAGAGCAAGACGCTATTACGGCCCTCTCCCGAAGAGCAAGGGTGAGGTCCGACTTCGCGACAGTCGCAAAATCGGCTCGCTAAAGCCCGAATCAGGCAATCCAAGGTTTTCTTGGGTGATCACCTCACCACCCTATTACGGTATGTGCACCTATATCACCGATCAATGGCTTCGTCATTGGTTCTTGGGCGGTGCGGCTGATGTCGACTACAAGAACGACCGTCAGGTTCTGCACTCGAACCCCCAAGACTACATCAACGACATTCGCAGAGTTTGGAATAACGTTGCCGACGGTTGCAAGCCCAATGCCAAGATGGTCATACGCTTCGGCGGAATATCGAGCCGCCCCGACGATCCTTTGGATCTGATAAAAAAATCTTTTCATGGCACTCGTTGGCGCCTATCCACCATAAAAAACGCCGGCACCGCGCTCGAAGGCAAAAGGCAGGCCGATGCCTTTCTACGAAGCCGCAGTAAATCTGTCGCAGAATACGATCTTTGGGTCAGTTTGGCTTAGGCAAGCGGATATCTTCTGATCACGGGCACATATTGAGCGTGCCCAAGGCTCTTTTGCGGCGCTGTGGAAGCGGGCTCGTTTATCCCGTTGCGTTGGCTTCGGTTTTCGAGGGTTGATGGTGATTCGGCGAAGCCTTTGACGCCGGGCGAGTGGGGGCGGTTTGCGGGTTGGCTCAAAGATCGGGGGCTGACGCCCGAGGTGTTGATGGTGGGTAGGCCCCGAGAGGTGCTCGAAGGGTGGTCGGATCGGCGGATTACATCGGATCGCATCGAAGCGTTGTTGGATCGGGGGGCGGCGTTGGCGGTTGCGGTGGAGAGGTGGTTGCGGGCCGGGCTTTGGGTGATGACTCGGGCGGATGGGGATTATCCGAATCGTTTGAAGAGACGGTTGGGGGTTGATTCTCCGGCGGTGCTTTATGGCTGCGGCGATCGTTCGTTGCTCGATCGCGGGGGGCTTGTCGTTGTCGGTTCTCGCAAGGTGGGCGAGGGGGATTTGGACGATGCGCGGAAGGTCGGGATCGTGGCTGCGGGGCAGGGGTGCAATATCGTTTCCGGCGGGGCGAGAGGGGTGGACGAGGCGTCGATGCGCTCGGCGCTCGAAAACGAAGGCGCGGCCGTCGGGGTGTTGGCCGATAGTTTGTTGCGGGCGAGTTCGGGCTCGAAATACCGGGCCCACCTGCGGGAGAAGAGGCTGGCTCTTGTGTCGGTGGTTCATCCCGAGGCCGGTTTCAGCGCGGGCAATGCCATGGGGCGCAATAAATATATCTATTGCCTTGGCGATGCGGCTTTGGTGGTGCATTCGGGTCTCGAAGGTGGAACTTGGAACGGCGCTGTGGAGAATCTCGAAAAGCGCTGGGTTCCTCTTTGGGTGAAGCCGACGAAGGATTCGTCGGCGGGCAACGATGCCCTTGCAAAGCGGGGAGCGAAGTGGGTCGGGGCGGATATCGAGCGGCTGCGTATCAAGGATCTATGGCGCGACCGAGGTGGTCTGGCATCGAAAAAAGCGGATCTTTTTATCCCGAAGAAATCGCCCCCGGAGTCTTGTGGATCGCCGGAAGAGGATGGGTCGCCGGCAAGAGAGGGGGGTCGGCCGAGAGCAAGGTCTGTCGTTGCATTGGATGAATCCGAGGCATCGTTGCCCGGATCGCGATATCGGGTAAATGTGTCTGGGGGATCGGAAGCCGAGTCGATTGCCGCGCATCCGAACGCCGGTTTTGGCCGAGAGGCTTCGGCGTTGGAGAAAACGGATCTTTTTATCCCGAAAAGCTCGTCCTCGGAGTCGTGTGGATCGCCGGAAGATGGGTCGCCGGCAGTGGAGCGGGAGCGGTCTGGCGCAGAGTTTGTCGTTGCATCGGGGGAATCCGGGGCATCGT
This sequence comes from Candidatus Amphirhobacter heronislandensis, assembly GCA_001750625.1. Lineage (GTDB taxonomy): Bacteria > Pseudomonadota > Gammaproteobacteria > Tethybacterales > Tethybacteraceae > Amphirhobacter > Amphirhobacter heronislandensis. Next base: position 2,254 of record MEIE01000107.1, on the reverse strand, counting down.
TGCTGGGATCGCGGTATCGGACAAGTGCGCCGGTGGGATCGGATGTCGGGTCGGCGGTGGTGCATTCGAACGCCGATTTTGGCCGCGATGCTTCGGCATTGGAAAGAGACGATATCTCCGCCGCGAAGGAATCTGTATCGTCGAGAGGGAATTTGCCGGAAGGGGGGCGGGGCAAGTCGGGCTCGATCTCCGGGGGTGCATTGCAAGAGGCGGAAGTTGAGCCGCTCACGGTGCGGTCGGCGGGGAATGCGTTGGTCGAAGCAGATGTCACGCCCACTGCGGTGCCTTCGGAGGCGGATTGCGATGTGTCAACGGGGATATCCGCGATCGAGGGGTTGTCATCGGACGAAGGGCTTGCGTTCTATGAGCTTTTTCTCGAGAAGATATCGAGAGTCTGCGCGGAGTCGGCGAGGACGCCGGATGAACTCGCCGAGTCGCTCGATGTGAACAAGGCGCAAGTCAATGCTTGGTTGAAGCGGGCGCAGGCGGAAGGGAGGGTTCGATGTCTTGTGAATCCCGTGCGCTATGAGTGGATCGATATGCGGCAGGCCTCTTTGTTCGGCAACTGAATCGGTGGTGCCTCGGTCGTCTTGCAAGACCTTGGCTGCGAGCGATTGAAAGAGCGTATTCGCCTGCGGGCTGTGGTCCGGCAAAATCCTGATGTCAACGAAAAGATAGTATGGCCTCGATTGCCCGAGCGAGGGCGGTTCGTGCTTTTACCGAGATTTTCGATCCGGTGGCGGGTGAAGAGATGCGGGATCGATCGAAGGCGCCGGCTGCAGATACGTTCTTGTGCGCTTATCCGAGAAGGGCTCGCCGGCTGCGGGGCGGCATCGTTATCAAATGGCAGTCTCGATCCTCTGTCGCTACCGAACTCACGGATAAGCCGCCACCTGCGAGACCGGAGGCGAGGCAGGAGCGCGAGAGGTGGCGATTCATCATCGGCGCGGTCGGATGCTCGCTTGCAACGCCGCTTGGGTTCAGCACCCGTCAATAGGACAATTTCATCGGTCTCGATTCGAGTCCGATGACGGGGCGATGGTCCACGCTTGCGATCATCTTGGATCGGTAGCGGTCTTGGGAGCCGGGAGCGGAAGGCCCCCGAAGCGAAAAGGAAAAGCGAGAAAGACGGCGATCGAGCGAGGGGTTGGCGGAGAGGGAGGGATTCGAACCCTCGATGGGGGATTAGCCCATACTCCCTTAGCAGGGGAGCGCCTTCAGCCACTCGGCCACCTCTCCTTGGAATGAAGGAATCTCTAAGATTACATGATTGACCTCGAGTTCGTGCAAAAAATCTCGCCTCGGCATCACGCTTCGAATGAATCGATTCCTAGGGTGGATATCCTAAGGCCTGCCAACGATGCCGAAGATATCTGCGGATTATCCATCCTTTTCCGGTCATTTCGCTTCCGAGTCAGTACGGGTTGACCCTCGAACCAAAGGTATTCGCCCTTATCGATCCGCCGATGACCAAAGGCCCTTGGATTTCGCCGAAGGGCGATCCCTAAGATGCAGATATCCGGCTTTAAAGGGCGAATGCGGGCGAGGTATCGAGGCGTCCCATCGAAAATCGATGCCGAAGCTTGGTAGGAGGCGTGCCGATACTTGCCAGTGGTCAGTGAGCGCGGATGAGGACGAGCGGTGCACGAAGACCGAACTCGAATGCATCGATGATGCGGGTCGGGGTTGGGCCGAAGATCGATGGTTCGAAGGTTTCCACCGTCCAAAGCACCGACCATCGGATCCCCGATGGCGACAAGAGACCGGCCTCCCTGCGAGATGGAGTCTAATGGCTTATCCATGATCTGGGCGATCCAAACCTCGAACAAGGGGATTCGCGCTCGATGGCTGACGCCATCTCGATCAACATGGGGTAGACTTCGGGTATTGTCGGTGAGGTGCAATGTGCGAACGACCGATTGCGCTTCGGATTTCTTGCTTCGCTGTAAGATCACGGTCTCGTTCGGTAGCGAAAGCTTCGGATATCGGCAGGCTCTGGCGTCGAGATGCTTTGCCGAGTAGACCAAGAGGCGGTGTGCCTCGCCGGAGAGCCCGTTGGCGAGCCCCGAGTATCGAAGCCATCGGGCACGACCTCGGGTACCTCACAGGACAGATAAGATCGATTCTCGTAACAGCCAGCCCCAAGCAAAGGAGTAGACGATGATGAACACCTCGATCCATGATCTGGGCGATCCAAACCTCGAACAAGGGGATTCGCGCTCGATGGCTGACGCCATCTCGATCAACATGGGGT
>MEIE01000106.1 GCA_001750625.1 Candidatus Amphirhobacter heronislandensis | reverse complement strand
CGCTCCTTGGCCGGGACGTCGACGTCCGGCCGCCAGGCGCCGTACTGGGCCTCGCCGTCGGCGCCGTCGACCGTGTAGGGGCCGCCGCGCAGCCCGGGCGTGCCGAACAGCGGGTTGTTGGTCTCGATGCCGAGCATGTCGTTGAACAGGTACGAGTCCCGCCGCAGCAGCGAATCGGCCGCGGCCGCCTCGTTCGGCGCGACCATGATCAGCTCGCCGTCGGCGCCGCGGACGACCTCGTCGAGGCGCCGCTCCTGCCGGTAGAACTCGTCGCCCGTCGCCGGCAGCTGCCGGCCGGCGACCTCCTCTTGCTTCGCCCGCAGCCGCGCGCCGGCTTCTTCGAGCTGCGCCGGCGCCGCGACTTCGCCGACGTCGGTGCGCTCGACCCGTTCCCGGTTGTCGGCGTGCTCGCCGGCGAGGCTGCGGCCGCCGCCCGCCCGCTCGGGGACCGGCTCGACGCCGGCCGCCGCGAGCCGCCGCGACAGCTCGTCGAGGTCGAGTTCGACGCCCGCGACCCGCTGCGCCTCGCTCCAGGCCTCCTCGAATGGCCTGCCCTCGGCGCCGTGCAGGCGGTGGAACTCGCGCAGCAGCGGCTCGTTGCGCGGATCCTTGGCGATGTCGTGGACGATGCTGCGCCCCGAAGTGCGCGCGACCTCGCTCGCGACCGCGAGGCGCTCGGAGGACTGCTCGGCGCTGCTCCAGCTCGCGTGCTCGCTGGCCGCCTGCCGCAGGCTGGCCTGGACGCTTTCGCTGGCGGCGGTGCCGATGCTGGCGGCGAGCGAGGAGCGGCCGACGCGCTCGAGCGCCGCGCCGACCTCTTCGCTTGAGCGCTTGACCGCGTCGCTCTGCTCGTCGTAGCTGCGCCGCATCGCGTCGTGGACCTCGACGCTGGTGCCTTCCTTCAGGCTGACGCCGCCTTTGAAGGCGGCGCCGAGGACCATCGAGACGCTGGCGCTGGCCTCGCCGCTGTAGCCGACCGACCGCTCCTTGGCGCCGCCCTCGCGCTGGCCGATCTCGCGGCTCTTGGCGACGCCCTGGCTCGCGGCGTCGCTGTAGCCCTGCAGCGCGCGGTACGAATCGACGTCCGCGACCCCCTCCTCGCGCAGCGCCCGCAGGCTTTCGGTCCCTTCCTTGCCGAAGGCCGACGACCAGGCGCTCTCGACCGCCTCGGCGAACTGCTCGCGGCGCTCGGCGCTGTGGACCCGCGCCTCCTCGGCGCGCCGGCTCAGGGCCTCGGTCACCGTCCGCGTCGAGGCCGCGCCGACGTAGCCGGGCTGGTTGGCCGGCAGCGCCATGGTCGCGGCCTCCTCGTAACGGGTCGCGACCCCGCCCCAGGGGTCGCCGACGGTCGCGACGTGCGGGCCGGCGGCGGTCCGCGGCTCGAGCTGGACCTGGTCCATGCGCCAGTTGTTGGCGGCGACGTTCGCGGCGGCCGCCGACGCCGCGGCCTCGCCCGGCTGCAGGAAGCGCGAGGCCAGCATGGTCGCGCCCATCTCGCCGGTGCGCGCCAGCGCCCAGGCCAGCATCGGCACCAGCACCAGCATGTAGCGCGACAGCGCCAGCTGCGTGTCCAGGTCCTCGAGCGCCGCGGCCGCGCCGGCGGCGGTGAAGCGGCCGTCGCCGAGGATGACGTGCTTGTTGAGCGCGGCGACCTGCATCCATTCGCCGATGTGGTTGACCACCGTCATCACCGGCGGCCACAGCTGCAGCCACAGCACCAGCACCAGGGCGTTCGCGAGGTAGGCGCCGCAGCGCTCGAAGAACAGCAGGGCGAAGACCAGCGTGAACGGCAGCAGCAGCAGGACCACGCATTCGAGGACGCCGCGCAGCGCCGGCAGCGCCGCCGCCGCCAGCTCGCCGGCGATGACGAAGGTCGCGTTGCGCTGCCGCGCCGCGGCGAAGCTGCCCAGCGCCACCGCGTTCGGCTCCGATCCCGACAGCAGGTGGACGCCCTGCCTAAACAGGCCGATCGCCGCGAGCGCGGTGAACTGCTCGGCCATGCCGCCGCCGGCGAAGCCGAAGGCCTGCAGCGCGCCGGTGAACACCCGGTCGCCGCAGGCGCTGCGGCGGTCGGCGAGCTGGCGGCGCACCGCGGCGCGGTCGCGGTTGAGCTCCTGGACGCTCAGCGCCAGCGCGACGCCGCGCAGCTCCTGGCAGCTGGCGATCTTGCGCGCGACGCCCTCGCGCTCGATGCGGGTCCGCAGCCCCACCACCGCGCCGTGGCCCTCCCAGGCCCGCGGGCACGACAGCGCCACCAGGCCGCCGCCGGCGGCGTTGCGGTGGATGCTGGTCAGGCCGCCGGCGGTCCGGCCGAGCGCGGCCATCAGGTCGCCGTCGCGCAGCGCGTCGAGGCCGACGCGGCCGGTGCGGACGTCGTGGTGGACGCAGTTCTCCAAGAAGTAGCGGAAGTCGCCGAGCAGGGTCGGGTCGCGCGGCTGCCGGTCGGCGAGCATCGCCCGCAGCGCGCGGGCGCTGAGCCACAGGCCGGCCGGGTTGAGCAGCCGCGCCCGGTCCGGCGTCCCGAGCGCGGTCTCGAGCATGCCGGTGGTCGCCGCCCCGAGCCGGGTCGCGAAGGCCGCCGGCAGCGCCGCCCCCGCCGGGACCCCCGCGACCGTCACCACCCGCGGCGCGACGGTCTCCTGCAACAGGTCGTAGTCGAACTCGTCGGTGACCGTCACCCGCACCGGCTGCAGCAGCACCCCCGCGGCCAGCGCCACCGCCACCACCATCTTGACCGGCGCGAGCGCGGCCTCGGTCCTCTGGCTGAAGGCCGCCGAGACCGCGAGCAGCAGCAGGCCCAGCAGCGCGGCGGCGAGCAGCGCGCCGCGCAGCGCCCCCGAGCCGCCGATCAGCGCCAGCGCCCGCAGGGCCTGGACGATCATCTCGCCCGCGCCCCAGGCGACGTACTCGAAGTCCACGGCGGCCGCCCCCTCAGGGGCCCAGCAGCGGCACGAAGCGGTCGGTCGCGATGCCGCGCCGCAGGTCGCGCAGCCGGCCGCTGGCCTCGAGCATGGCGTTGACCCGCTGCAAGGAGGCGTGCATCTCGGCGGCCAGCTCGGCGCGCAGCCGCCGGGTGTCCGCGACCATCTCGCGCAGCAGCTCGTCCTCGGCGGCGCTGCGCGAGCGCCAGCCGGCCGCGAGCCCCGCCGCGCCGCGCAGGCTCGCCGCGAGGTGGTGGTGGGCGCTGGCGTAGGCCACCGCCTCGGCGGCGACGTCGAGCAGGCCGGCGGCGCCGGCCTCGTCGGCCTGGATCATCGCGAGCAGCGGCAGCGGCGAGCTCGCGACCAGGTTGAGCTGGACGCTGCTCAGCGCCCGGCCCTGGCGCACCGCGCCCCGGATGTCCTCGAGCCGCCGCCGCGACAGGTCCAAAAAGGAAGTCGACAGGGTGACGGTGGCCCGCGCCACCTGCAGGCAGTCCTTGTCGCCGCAGCGCAGCATCACCACCTGGCGCTGGTTGAGGTCGGCGAGGTGGTAGCGCAGCGCGACGCTGGTGGTCATGACGACGTGGGCGCCGAGCATCGACATCAAGAACTCGCGGTCCTGCTTGTCGAGGCCGGCGGCGCTTTTGCTCAATACCTCCCAGGTCATGTTGCCGCCGACGAAGTCGACCGGCGCCGCGGCCGCCGGGCTCTTGGCCGCGGCGCGGCGGATCTGGGCGTAGCCGGACGGCTGCGCGCACAATTGCCGGGCGGCGGCGGCGTCCGCGGCCTGGCCGCCCTGGCGCGCCGCCGCCATGCAGGCGGACTGCGAGCTCTGCTCGGCCGCGCCGAAGGCGCCGCCGACCAGCCGCTTGGCCGCCTCGCAGGAGTCGATGTTGAAGCGGTTGAGCTGCTCGACGGTGCGCTGGACGTCCTCGACCGCCTGGCAGAGGTTGGCGCTGGTCGAGCACAGCGCGGTCTTGAAGGCCAGCCCGACGCTGTTGCCGGCGATGTTCTTGAGCATCTGGACGAAGCGGTCCTTGTTGATGAAGGAGAACGAGCCGGCGTACAGGTCGATGCCGCCGCAGCCCGCCTGCAGGCTCGGCGCCGTGACGTTGTACAGGCTGTAGCTGCGGCGCGGCGCGCGGTACTGCAGGCCGCCGCCCGAAAAGACGTGCCGGCTCTGGGCCGCGATGTGGCGCGGGCCGTCGACGCTGCCGTAGGCGCCGATGCCGTCGAACATCGCCCGCATGTCGCGCGCGACGTCCGCCCCCGCCCCCGCCGCGGACAGCGCGAGGACCAGCGCCAGCCGCAGCGTCTTCAAAACCGCGCCCCCGGCGGCGGCGCGGCCGCGAGGACCTCGATGCGTTCGGCGATCTCGCCGGCGGCCAAGGGCCCGTAGCCCAGCGGGATCAGGCGGCGCGAGGCCGGCGTCAGCCGCGCGAGCACCAGCGCCGGGTAGGCGCGGACGCCCAGCCGCGCCGCGAAACCGTTGTCCGGCCAGGCGGCCGGGAAGGCCGGATGGCGGGCGCCGGCCACCGCCACCGCCTGGACCCGCAGGCCGTAGCGCTCCTCGACCTGCGCCAGCGCCGCCGCCATCTGGCCGCAGGCGACGCAGCCCGGCCCGAACAAAAAGAACAGGCCGTGGTCGGCGGCCAGGGCGCGGACCGCCGCGTCGCGCCGCGCGGCCCGCGCCGCGTCCCAGGCCGGCAGCGCGGCGGCGTTGACCGGCCGGCCGCGCAGGGTCTCGTCCAGCTCCGGCGTCGTCCACACCAGCCGCTGCCAGACGTCGGCGAAGGCCGCGGCGCGGTCCAGCGCCTCCTGCTG
>MEIE01000105.1 GCA_001750625.1 Candidatus Amphirhobacter heronislandensis | reverse complement strand
TTGGCGCTGTCCATCTGGTAGGTCCGCTTGTCGCCCTTGAGCACGGCGTCGGACTTGATCGCGCTGCGGAACGGCCCGTAGAAGGCCGAGGCGTACTTGGCGGCGTAGGACATGATCTTGACGTCGACGAGCCTGCTCTCCTCCAGCCCGGCGCGGATGGCGCCGACGCGGCCGTCCATCATGTCCGACGGCGCGATGATGTCCGCGCCGGCGCCGGCGAGCGACAGCGCCTGGCGGACGAGGATCTCGACGGTCTCGTCGTTGGCGACGCGGCCCTGGGCGTCGAGGACCCCGTCGTGGCCGTGGCTGGTGTAGGGATCGAGCGCGACGTCGGTCAGCAGCAGCAGCCCGGGCTGCTCTTTTTTCACCCGCCTCACGAGGCGCTGGACCAGGCCCTCGTCGTTGTACGCCTCGGCGCCGTCGTCGCTGCGCAGGGCCGGGTCGGTAGCCGGGAACAGCGCCACGCAGGGGATGCCGGCCTTGACGGCGTCCTCGCAGGCGCGCAGCAGGCCGTCCTCGTCGAGGCGCTGGACGCCGGGCATCGCGGCGATGTCCTCGCAGCCCTTGGCGGCATGGACGAACAGCGGCCAGATCAGGTCGGCGCTGCTGAGGCTGTGCTCGCGCACCAGCCGGCGGATGGCCTCGCCGCTGCGCAGCCGTCGCGGGCGCTGCGGCAGCTTCACGCCAGCTCCTTGAGCGTGGCGCGGACTTCGGCGGGATCTACCCCCGGGACCACCGACACTTCGCCCGCGGCCTCCGGCAGCACGAAGCGCAGCTTGCCTTCGGCGACCTTCTTGTCCAGGCTCATGGTCTTGAGCAGCTCCTCGGGGTCGATCTCGGGCCAGGACACCGGCAGCGAAAACTTTTGCAGCAGCTCGGCCAGCTCGTCGGCCAGCTTGTCCTGCGTGAGCAGCCCGAGCCGGGCCGCGAGCCGGCAGGCGGCCAGCAGGCCCAGGGACACCGCCTCGCCGTGCAGGTAGCGGCCGTAGCCGGTGACGGTCTCCAGGGCGTGGGCGAAGGTGTGCCCCAGGTTCAAAAGCATGCGCCGCCCTCCTTCGCGCTCGTCGGCGGCGACCACCGCCGCCTTGAAGGCGACGTTGCGCTCGACCAGCTCGGCCAGGACCGCCGGGTCGGCGTCCACGCCCTTGGCGATCTCGTCGCTGTGCTCGCGGGTGTGGGCGTATAGGCCGGCGTCGAGGACGGCGTGCTTGACGCATTCGGCCAGGCCCGCGCTGAACTCCCGCGGCGGCAGGGTCGTAAGCAAAGCGACGTCGGCGATCACCAGGCGGGGCTGGTGGAAGGAGCCGACCAGGTTCTTGCCGGCGGCGATGTTGATGCCGGTCTTGCCGCCGACCGCGGCGTCGACCTGCGCGAGCAGCGTGGTCGGGATTGCGACGTGCCGGATGCCGCGCATCCACGCCGCGGCCGCGAAGCCGCCGAGGTCGGTCGCCATGCCGCCGCCGCAGGCGATCAGCAGGTCCTGGCGCGCGATCCGCTGCTCGGCCAGAAAGGCGCAGGCGCGCTCAAGCTGCTCCCAGGACTTGCTGGCTTCCCCGGCCGGGACCTCAAACACCGGCGGCTCGCGGCCGTGGGCCTGTTTGCAGGCCGCGAGGACCGCGGCGCCGTGCTTGGCCCAGGCGCCGGCGTCGGCGATGACGGCGGCGCGTTCGCCCTCGGCCAGCGGCACCGCAGCGAGCGCCTCGAGGACGCCGGCGCCGATGACCACGTCGTAGGAACCGCCCGCGGCGGCCACGGACACTTTGCGTACGCTCATTCTTGCAGCAGGCGGGCGAGCTCGGCGGCGGCTTCTTCGGGCCCCGCGGCCTCGGCGGTGGGAAAGACGATGGTCGCGGCGGCGCGGTAATGGGCGTCGCGGCGCTCGAGCAGCTTGGCGAGCTGCGGGACGAGGTCGCCTTCGACGAGCATCGGCCGGCCTTCGGGCGTCCCGATGCGTGCGGCGAGGATTTCAGCCGGCGCCTGCAGGTAGATCCGCCGCGCGCTGCTGGCGGCGAGCAGCTCGCGGTTGGCGGGACGGTCGACGATGCCGCCGCCGGTGTCGATGACGCCGGCGGCGTCCGCTGCCAGGATCTCGGCGAGCGCCGCGGTCTCTTGCCGGCGGAACTCGTCCTCGCCGTCCTCGGCGAAGATCCGCGGGATGTCCTTGCCGGCGGCCGCCGCGATCATGCCGTCCAGCGAGGCGTACGGCGCGCCGAGGCGCTCGGCGAGCAGGCCGCCCAGCGTGGTCTTGCCCGCGCCCATCATCCCCAGCAGCACCGTCGCGCTCAAGGCTGCAGGCGGCGGGTGGTCCAGGCCGCGCCGGCCTCGATCCGGCTGTACAGCACCCGTTCATGCAGGCGCGCGTCCCCTTCCTGCCAGAACTCGATCTCCAGCGGCTGCATGCGGTAGCCGGTCCAGTGCTCCGGCGGCGGGACGTCCTGGCCCGCGAACTTCTTCTCCAAGGCCGCGAGGCGCTCGCGCAGCTCCTCGGCGGCGGCGAGCTCGGCCGACTGCTTCGAGGCCCAGGCGCCCAGCTGGCTGGGCCGGCGCCGGGTCGCGAAGTACTCGGCCACCCGCTCCCGCGGCAGCTCGTCCACCGGCCCGCGGGCGCGGACCTGGCGGCCGAGCTCGCGCCAGTAGGCGGCTAGGGCGGCGTGCGGCCGCGCCTCGAGCTGCCGGCCCTTGCTGCTGGCGCGGTTGGTGAAGAACTCGAGGCCCTCGGCGCTGATGCGCTTGAGCAGGACGTAGCGGACGTCGGGGGTCCCGGTGGCGTCGGCGGTCGCGAGCGCGATGGCGTCCGGGTTGTCCGGGCACGCCTTGCGGGCTTCGTCCAGCCAGGCCTGGAACAGCTCGAGGGGCGAAGCGGACGCGTCCATGGGGCAACTAGGGATTTTACTAAGCGCGGCGGCGCGAATGCTAAAATACATGCCCGCAAGCCCGGAAGCGACGCGGGAATAGCTCAGTTGGTAGAGCGCAACCTTGCCAAGGTTGAGGTCGCGAGTTCGAGCCTCGTTTCCCGCTCCAAGCAGGCTTGCTTCCATCCCAGCCGCGCATGAAGCAGACCCGACAGCAACGGACGCATGCGGCGGCGGCAGTCCTGGCGGGCTGGCAGAGTGGTTATGCAGCGGCCTGCAAAGCCGTGTACGCCGGTTCAATTCCGACGCCCGCCTCCACTCCAGTGGCCGCCTTAGGCGGCGCCGACGCCCCGTACCCTGCCCGGGTGGCGAAATTGGTAGACGCTGGAGACTTAAAATCTTCTGTCCAGTCATGGACGTGCCGGTTCAAGTCCGGCCCCGGGCACCCGCTTGATCTAGCAGGGACAGGCCCGCTCCTGCCTTAAAATTTCAGGGCCATGGCCGCCCGCCTCCGCCTTTTGCTTTGCGCCCTGCCGCTGCTGCTGGCCGTGCCGGCCTGGAGCGCGCCGCCGCAGCTGCCGGAGCTGGCCTATCCTTTCGCCGACCAGGCCGGCCAGTGGATCAACAGCGAGCCGCTGAGCGTCCGCGAGCTGCGCGGCCGGCCGGTGCTCGTGATGTTCTGGTCCTACGGCTGCCACAACTGCCGCAACTCGCTCGCCTGGGTCAAGGAGATGCACCGGCGCTTCGC
>MEIE01000104.1 GCA_001750625.1 Candidatus Amphirhobacter heronislandensis | reverse complement strand
GTGCAAGGTGGGGTGGTGATCGGTCGGGGGGCGAACGCGCCGGCGGCCGACGGCTTCCGCTTCTAAGACGTGGCGCGGCGCAAACGCGACGCGGCCGCCGCCGCGCGGCTGCTCGAAGAGAGCCGCGCGCCGCTGCCGGCCTCGCGCAAGGCCTACGTGGACACCGCCGGCGGCCAGCGGGTGCCGCTGCGGGCGATCGCGCTCAGCGACGGCCGCGAGGTCATGGTCTACGACACCTCCGGCCCCTACAGCGACCCGGCGGCCCAGATTGACGTCGCCGCCGGCCTCGACGGCACGGCGCGGCGCGCGGCGATCGACGCGCGCGGCGACGCGACCGAGAGCCGGCCCGAGCCGCCGGTCAACGGCGGCAAGATCCCCGCCGGCCTGCGGCGGCGGCCGCGGCGGGCGCCGGCCGGCCGCTCGCTCAGCCAGCTGCATTACGCCCGCGAGGGAATCGTCACCGCCGAGATGGAGTACGTCGCGGCGCGCGAGACCCAGCGCCGCGAGGCCCTCGCCGACGAGGCCCGCGACCCCGAGCGCGCGGCGCGGCTCGCCGGCGACGCCATGGGCGCCGCGCTGCCGGCCGAGGTGACGCCGGAGTTCGTCCGCGCCGAGATCGCCCGCGGCCGCGCCATCATCCCGGCGAACGTCAACCATCCCGAGCTCGAGCCGATGGCGATCGGCCGCAACTTCCTCGTCAAGGTCAACGCCAACATCGGCAACTCGGCGGTGGCGTCGTCGATCGAAGAGGAGGTCGACAAGCTGGTGTGGGCGATCCGCTGGGGCGCGGACACGGTGATGGACCTGTCGACCGGCAAGGACATCCACGCCACCCGCGAGTGGATCATCCGCAACTCGCCGGTGCCGATCGGCACGGTGCCGCTGTACCAGGCGCTGGAAAAAGTCGACGGCAAGGCCGAGGACCTGACCTGGGAGGTGGTGCGCGACACCCTGATCGAGCAGGCCGACCAGGGCGTGGACTACTTCACCATCCACGCCGGCGTGCTGCTGCGCTACGTCCACCTGACCGAAAAACGCGAGACCGGCATCGTGTCGCGCGGCGGCTCGATCATGGCCAAGTGGTGCATCGCCCACCACCGCGAGAACCTGCTCTACGAGCATTTCGACGAGATCTGCGAGATCATGGCGGCCTACGACGTCAGCTTCTCGCTCGGCGACGGCCTGCGGCCGGGCTCGGTCGCGGACGCGAACGACGCGGCGCAGTTCGCCGAGCTGAAAACGATCGGCGAGCTCACCCGCCGCGCCTGGGCCAAGGGCGTCCAGGTGATGGTCGAGGGCCCCGGCCACGTCCCGATGCACCTGATCGCCGACAACATGGCCAAGCAGCTTGAGTGGTGCGACGAGGCGCCGTTCTACACCCTCGGGCCGCTGGTCACCGACATCGCGCCGGGCTACGACCACATCACCAGCTGCATCGGCGCGGCGATGATCGGCTGGCACGGCTGCGCGATGCTGTGCTACGTCACCCCCAAGGAGCACCTCGGCCTGCCCGACCGCGACGACGTCAAGCAGGGCCTGATCGCCTACCGCATCGCCGCCCACGCCGCCGACCTCGCCAAGGGCCATCCCGGCGCCCGCTACCGCGACGACATGCTGTCGCGGGCGCGCTTCGGCTTCGCCTGGGAGGACCAGTTCAACCTCGCGCTCGATCCGGAGACGGCGCGCGCCTACCACGACGAGACCCTGCCCAAGGAGTCGGCCAAGGCCGCCCACTTCTGCTCGATGTGCGGGCCGAAGTTCTGCTCGATGAAGATCAGCCAGGAGGTCCGCGACTACGCCAAGGCCCGCGGCGTCGCCGCCGAGGACGCGACGGCAGCCGGCATGGCGGAGATGTCCGAGCGCTTCGCGGCGAGCGGCGGCCGGCTGTACGTCCCGATCCAAGAGCGCGGCGCCGACGAGTAGGCGGCCCGGCATGCGCATCGGCATCGCCGGCGGGGGCCTCATCGGCCGGCTGCTGGCCTGGCGCTGCGCCGCGGCCGGCGCCGAAGTGGAGGTCTTCGACGCCGGGGCCGCGGGGCGCTGCGCGCCGGCGGCCGCCGGCATGCTGGCGCCGGTCGCCGAGCTGGCGCGGGCGTCGCGGGCGCTGCACGCGCGCGGCATGGAGTCCTGCCGGCTGTGGCCGCGCTGGCTCGCCGAGGAGGACGCCGCCGGCCTGTGCGTCCAGCGCGGCGCCTGGCTGACGGCGCATGGCCGCGACCGCGGCGAGCTCGAGCGGGTCGCCGACGCGATCGCGGCCAAGGTCCCCGACCCGGACGAGCATCTGATCGGCTACGCCGGCAAGGAGCTGGCGGAAATGGAGCCGGCGCTGGCGGGCTTCGAGCGCGCCTACCTGCTGCCGGCCGAGGGCCAGGTGCTGGTCGACGAGGTCCTGGAGCTGCTGGGCGGCGCGGCGGCGCGCGCCGGCGTCAGCTGGCGCGACGGCGCGGCGGTGGAGGAGGTCGGGCCGGGCCGGCTGCGGGCGGCCGGGACCGACAAGCGCTACGACTGGGCCTGCGACTGCCGCGGCCTCGGCGCGCGGCCGGCGCAGCAGCTGCGCGCGGTGCGCGGCGAATGCCTGCACGTCCACTGCCCCGGCCTCGGGCTGCGGCGGCCCACCCACGTGCTGCATCCGCGCCAGCCCGTCTACATCGTGCCGCGGCCAGCCGACGTCTACGTCGTCGGCGCGACCGAGATCGAAAGCGACGACCCGGGGCCGGTGACGGTGCGTTCGGCGCTCGAGCTGCTCGGCGCCGCCTACGCCTTCAACCCGCTGCTCGCCGAGGGCCGGGTGGTCGACGCCCGCGTCGGCCTGCGGCCGGCGCTGCCGGACAACGAGCCGGCGCTGCGGGTCGGCGACGGCGAACTCGCCCTCAGCGGCATGCACCGCCACGGCTACCTCGCCGGGCCGGCCTGCGTCAGCGAGGCGCTCGCGGCGATGGGGCTGGCGTGAGCGCGGCGGCGGCGATCACGGTGCGGCTCAACGGCGAGGAGCGCGAGGTGGCGGCCGACAGCAGCGCCGCGCAAGCGGTGGACGCCTGGCGCCGCGACCCGGCGGCGCCGTACGCGGTGAGCGTCAACGGCGAGCACGTCCCGCGGCCGCGGCTCGCGGCGCGGGCGCTGCGCCCCGGCGACGAGATCGAGGTCTGGACCCTGCGGCAGGGTGGCTGAGGACGCCGACCATTTCGCGATCGCCGGCCGGCGGCTCGCGAGCCGCCTGCTGCTGGGGACCTCCCGCTACCCCTCGCCGGCGGCGCTGGCCGACTGCGTCGCGCGCGCCGGGCCCGGCCTGCTGACGGTGTCGGTGCGGCGCTCGGCCGGCGGCGGCAACGCCTTTTACGAGCTGCTGAAAGAAGCCGGGCCGCCGCTGGTGCCGAACACCGCCGGCTGCCGGACGGTCGCCGAGGCCTGCCGGACCGCGAGCATGGCGCGCGAGCTGCTCGGCACCAACTGGGTCAAGCTCGAGCTGATCGGCGACGACGAGACCCAGGCGCCCGATCCCTTCGCGCTGGTCGAGGCCGCCGAGCAGCTGCTGCGCGAGGACTACGTGGTGCTGGCCTACTGCACCGAGGACCTGGCGCTGTGCACGCGGCTCGCGCCGATCGGCTCGGGCCAGGGCCTCAACCACCCCGAGCGCCTCGCGCTGCTGCGGCAGCGGCTGGCCGGCAGCGTGCTGGTCGTCGACGCCGGCATCGGCCGGCCCTCGGACGCGGCCGCCGCGATGGAGCTGGGCTACGACGCGGTGCTGCTGAACACCGCGGTGGCGCTGGCGCGCGAGCCGGCGCCGATGGCCGCGGCCTTCCGCGCCGCGGTCGACGCCGGCCGTACCGCCTACCGCGCCGGCATCATGCCGCGCCACGACATGGCGCAGCCAAGCACCCTCGCGCCGGACATCCCGGTCGAACGCTACCATCCGCACAAGGAGACGCAGACCCAATGACCAGATTTTTCAGCGCCGCCGCGCTGCTGCTCGCCGCGGCGGGCGCCGCCGCCGGCCCGCTCGAATACATCGAGGCCGCCCTCGCGAACAGCCTCGACCTGCGGCAGGCCGAGGCGCAGGTCGAAGCCGCCGCCGAGGCCATCGAGGTCGCGCGCGCCGGCCGCCGGCCGCAGCTGCGCGCCGGCGGCGGCTGGCGCCTCGACGACAAGGGCCCGCCGGACGCCGACCGCCTCACCGCGCGGGTGACCGGCACCCAGGAGCTGCTCAACCTGGCGCGGCCGCTGGAGATCGACCTCGCCGAGCGCCGCCGCGCCCGGGCGGAGCTGAACCTCGCGCGCCTCGAGCAGGGCATCCTCAGCTCGACCTACCAGGCTTACCTGCGCGCCTCGCTGGCCCAGGGCAGCCTCGGCGTGCTCGAGCGGCGCGAGGCCAGCCTGCAGGAGCAGAAGCAGGCGGCCGAGAGCCTGTTCAGCGTCGGCAAGGTCAACGTCTTGCAGGTCCTCAACGTCGAGGCGCAGCTCGCCGCCCTCGGCGCCGAGCGGGTCGCGGCGGCCAACGCGCTCGAAAACGCGGTCGCCGAGCTCGAGCACCTCGCCTACCGCGACGCCGACGCGATCGACGCGCTCGGCGGCGGGCCGCTGGACCTCGACCCGCTCGATTTCGACAGCTGGCTCGCCGCCGCCTACGGCGCGCCCGACGTCCAGCTCGCCGAGCTCGACGTCGCGATCGCGCGCGCCGACATGGAGCGGCAGGAAAAGTCCCTGCTGCCGTCGCTGGAGTTCGAGGCCAACCTCGACCAGGAGGGCGAAGCAACCTACGGCATCAACTTCTCGTCGCCGCTGT
>MEIE01000103.1 GCA_001750625.1 Candidatus Amphirhobacter heronislandensis | reverse complement strand
CGCACCGCCGCTACCTGCTCGAGGGCCTGCCGAGCATCGGCGCCGCGCTCGCCGACGACGAGGCCAGCTACCGCTACCTGGGCGAGTCCATCCTCGCGCATCCGCCGGCCGAGGAGGTCGCGGCGTGGCTGCGCGACGCCGGCCTCGCCGAGGTGTCCTGGCTCAAGCTCGCCGGCGGCATCGTCGCGGTCCACCGCGGCTGGAAGCTGGGATGACCCCGGCGCTCGCCGAGCTGCTGCGCCTGCTCGAAGCGCGGCGGGACGAGGTCGAGGAGTGGCTCGCGGCCGAGTTCGCCAAGCAGCTGCTGCCGTTTTACTGCAGCGTCGACGTCCGCGTCTCCGACCACAAGATCGCGCCCATCGACACCAACCTGTTCCCCGGCGGCTTCAACAACCTCGCCGCCGCTGACCAAAAGCGCGCCGGCGAAGCGGCCAAGGAGCTGCTCGCCCGGCAGTACCCGGCCGCGCGGCGGGCGCTGCTGATCACCGAGGCGCACACCCGCAACCCCTACTACGCCGAGCACCTCGCGGTCCTGCGCGGCGTGCTCGAGGCCGCCGGCCTCGAGGCCCGCCTCGCCTTCGCGTCCGGCGAGGCGACCACGCTGCGCGGCCACCACGCCGAGGTCGAGCTCGTGGCGATCGAGCGCCAGGGCGCCCGGCTCGTCGCCGGCGATTTCGAGCCGGACCTCGTCATCCTCAACGCCGACCAAAGCGGCGGGACCCCCGAGATCCTCGCCGGCCTCGAGCAGCCGGTGATTCCGCCGCCGCGGGCCGGCTGGGCGCACCGCCGCAAATCGGCGCACTTCTTCCAGTACGAGCGGGTCGCGGCCCGCTTCGCGCGGGCCTTCGGCTTCGACCCGTGGCTGGTGACCAGCTACTTCAACGTCTGCAGCCGGGTCGACGTCTCCCGCAACATCGGCCTCGAGTGCCTGGCGCGGGTGCTCGAAGACACCCTCGCCGACATCGCGGCCAAGTACGCCGAGCTCGGCGTCGCCGACAGGCCCTTCGCGGTGCTCAAGGCCGACGCCGGCACCTATGGCATGGGGGTCTTGATGGCCGACGACCCCGCCCAGGTCCGCAGCCTCAACCGCCGGCAGCGCGGCAGCCTCAGCAGCGTCAAGGACGGCGCCGCGGTCAACGACATCCTGGTCCAGGAGGGCATCCCGACCGCCGACCGCGTCGAGGGCCTGGTCGCCGAGCCGGTCCGCTACATGGTGGGCGCCGCGGTCGCCGGCGGCTTCTGGCGCCTCAACCAGGCCAAGTCCGAGCGCGAGAACCTCAACAGCCGCGGCATGCTGTTCTGGCCCATGCCGTACCAGGCGCCGGCCGGCCGGCCGGCGGCCTACGCCACCGACGTCGTCGCCCGCCTGGCGCTGCTCGCGACCACCCGCGAGCTCGCCGACGAGCTCGCCCGCAGCGGCGGCGGCTGAAGAAAATGGCGGCGGCCGAGGCTCCGCGGATCGAGACGGTCCTGCGCGCGCTGCGCCGCGGCCACAAGTGGCTGCAGCAGGCCGAGCGCGACCTCGACGGCTACGAGCGGGAGGCCGACGACATGGAGCGGCAGGTCCACGACGACGCGGCCGCCAGCGAAGGCGAAGGCGAAGGCAACGGCCATGGCAACGGGCACGGCAATGGCAATGGCCACGGCAACGGGCATGGCAACGGCCACGGCCCGGCGGCGGGCAACGGCGGCGGCGGGCGCCCGGCCCTCGCGCCGGCCGACGACGACGACGAGGAGGACGCCGAGGACGACGGCCCGGCGGCCGGCCCCGGCCCCAGCCTCTTCCACGCCCTGCTCGAGCTGCAAAGCGACGCCCGCTACCTCGACCAGGACATGGTCGCCGACCAGCGCCACTTCCTAAGCTACCGCCGCGAGAGCGTCGCGCCGGCCTGCGCGCGGGCGCGGGCCGCGGGGCAGGAGGCGGACGCCGCCGCCGCCGCCGAGGCCGCCCGCGACATCGAGCGGCTGCACTACGACTGCCTCAGCCGCCTGCGCCGCCTGCTGCTGCGGCTCGAGGCGCTGGTCGACGGCTACTACTACCGCGACGCGCGCTGAGCGCGCCGCTTACAATACGCCGACGATGCCCAAGATCGCCGCCAACGAACTGCGCCCCGGGATGCTGATCGAGCACAACGGCGCGCTGTGCCGCGTCGTCGCCAGCTCCCACGTCCACGTCAGCGGCCGCGGCGGCGCCGGCATGCAGGTCGAGCTGCGGGCGGTCCAGGGCGGCGCCAAGCTCAGCCACCGCTTCCGCACCGACGAGAAGGTCGAGCGGCCCTTCGTCGACCGCCGCCGCCTGCAGTACCTGTACTCCGAGGGCGAGGCGCACGTGTTCATGGACCTCGCCAGCTACGAGCAGACCGAGCTCGGCGCCGAGCTGCTCGAGGGCGCCGCCGGCTACCTGACCCCCGACACCGAGGTCGAGGTCAGCGAGCTCGACGGCGCGGTGATCGGCGTCGACCTGCCCGCCCAGGTCGAGCTCGAGATCGCCGCCACCGAGCCGCACATCAAGGGGGCGACCGCGACCTCCTCCTACAAGCCGGCGACCACCAGCACCGGCATCACCGTGATGGTGCCGCCCTTCATCAAGCAGGGCGAGACCGTCCGCGTCAGCACCGCGACCGGCGAATACCTCGAGCGCGCCTCCTAGGACGCCCGCGGCGGCGCGGGAAAACATAAAATAGATATGCCCGCGGCGGCCTTGGCCGCCGGCCCGCCATGTCCCTATATCTCGAACACTTCAACCTGCGCGAGCTGCCGTTCCGCCTGACGCCGGCGGTGGAGTTCTTCTACCGCGGCTGCGTCCGCGGCGAGACCCTCGAGGCCCTCAAGTACGCCATCGCCAACGGCGAGGGCATCATCTCGGTGGTCGGCGAGGTCGGCACCGGCAAGAGCATGCTGTGCCGGGTGCTGATGAACGAGCTCAAGGACGAGGTCGAGCTGGTCTACATCGCCAACCCCAGCTTCTCGGACCTCGAGATCATCTACCACATCGCCGAGGAGCTCGCCCTCGACATCAGCGGCAACCAGCACCAGGTCGCCCGCGACCTGCAGGGCCACCTGCTCAGCCTGCACCAGCAGGGCAAGAAGGTGCTGGTGTGCATCGACGAGGCCCAGGCGATGCCCGACGCCTCGCTCGAGCAGATCCGGCTGCTGTCCAACCTCGAGACCAGCACCGACAAGATCGTCCAGATCGTCCTGTTCGGCCAGCCCGAGCTGACCGAGAAGCTCAGCCAGCAGCACCTGCGGCAGCTGCGCGAGCGCATCACCTCGGCCTTCATGCTGCGCAACCTCGACGCCAAGGAGGTCAAGGAGTACATCAACCACCGCCTGATCAAGGCCGGCAACAGCGAAGTCGCCGACGAGGACTCCCAGATCTTCACCGCCGGCGCCATCCGCCAGATCGCCAAGGTCTCCCAGGGCATCTCGCGCCGCATCAACATCCTCTGCGACAAGGCCATGCTCGCCGCCTTCGCCGACAACTCCGAAGTCGTCGCCGCCAGCCACGCCCAGCAGGCCGCCCGCGACGCCCGCTACCGGCGGCTGCACTACGAGCCCGCCGACGGCGGCGGGACCGAGGCGGCGGCGGCTAGCGGCGGCGGCCGCGGCCGGGCGCTGTTCGCGATCGGCGCCGCCTGCGTCGCGATCGCCGCGGTCGCCGAGGTGTTCGGGATCTTCGCGGTGCTGGTCGCCTCGCAGCTGACGCGGTCGACGCTGAGGCCGAGG
>MEIE01000102.1 GCA_001750625.1 Candidatus Amphirhobacter heronislandensis | reverse complement strand
TGGCGACGCGGCCAAGCCCTGGCCCGCGCCGGCCGCCGATCCCTGGCGGCTCGCCGGCAACATTCCGTACGCGATCTCCTCGCCGGTGGTCGAGCGGCTGCTGGGGCTGCAGCGGCCGCCCGCCGACGTCCATCTGCTGCTGCAGCTTGAGTTCGCGCGGCGGCTGGTGGCCCGGCCCGGCGGCAAGGACTACAGCCGGTTCGAGGTCCCGGCGGAAGCCTTCGCGCCGCCGCCGCGGGTGCTCTCGGCGGTCGTGCGGCTGGCGCCGAACCGCAACGCCGCGTCGATCGCCGACCCCGGCCTCTACGCCGAGCTGCTGCGCCAGGCCTTCGGCCAGCGCCGCAAGCAGCTGCGCAACTCCCTGGCGGCCATGCCGGTCGAATCGCTGGCGCGCTACGGCGGCCGCCGCGCCGAAGAGCTGGAGTTCGCCGACTACGTCTTCATGGCCAACGAGCTGGCGCGGGCGCGGCGCGGATGATCCTCTACCTGCACGGCTTCAACTCGTCCTCGGCCTCGGGCAAGGCCCAGGCCACCGTCGCCGCGGCGCAGGAAGCCGGCGTCGAGTGCGTGGCGCCCGACCTGCCGCACCGGCCGGCGGCGGCGCTGCGGCTGTGCGCCGAGATCTGCGCCGGCAAGAAGGTGCTGGCGGTGGGCAGCTCGCTGGGCGGCTATTACGCCACCGTCCTGGTGGAGCGGGGCCTGGCGCGCCGCGGCGTCCTGATCAACCCGGCGGTCGCGGTCGCGGCCAAGCTGCGGGGCGAGATCGGCAAGACGCAGCGCAACTACACCAACGACGAGGTCTACGAGTACACGGCCGAGCACGACCGCGAGCTCGCTGAGGTCGAGGTCGCGGCGGTCGCGGACGCGTCGCGCTATCTGCTGCTGGCCCAAAAGGGCGACGAGCTGCTCGACTACCGGGAGGCGGCCGCGTATTACGCCGGCGCCGAGCAGGTGATCGAGGAGGGCGGCGACCACAGCTTCATCGGCTACGAGCGGCACCTGCCGCGGCTGCTCGAGCTCGCGCGGCTAGTCGAGGACGCCGCGGCCGAATGACGCCAGGATGGTTCCCAGCTCGATCAGGGGCAGGCCGATGACCGCCGAGGGGTCGTCGCTGCGCATCGATTCCAGCAGCGCGATGCCGAGCTTTTCGAGCTGGGCGCCGCCGGCGCTCGCGAAGGACGGCTCGCGCGCGACGTAGTTGCGGATCTGCCGCGGCGTCAGCCGCCGCCACACCACCGTGGTCGGGACGCAGGCCTCGCGCAGCTCGCCGGCGCGCGCGACGCAGATCGCGCTGTAGAAGATGCCGCGCTGGCCGCTGAGCTCGTTCAGCATGCGGACGGCCGCGGCGCGGCTGCCCGGCTTGCCGTAGATCCGGCCGTTCGCGGCGAGGGTCTGGTCGCCGCCGATGACGATCGCCCGCGGCCGGCGGGCCGCGACCGCCAGCGCCTTGGCCCGCGCGAGGCGGCGGGCGAGGGCGCGGGGGCCTTCGTGCGGGCGCGGCGTCTCGTCCACCGCGGGCGCCATGGTGCCGAACTTCACGCCGAGCATGCGCAGGCTGCGGCGGCGGAAAACCGAGGTCGAGGCCAGGATGATTTGGTCTTGCGGCATCGGTCGAAGTATAATTATGCACCACATGAAGAAAGAACTCCATCCCCAGCTGCACGAAGTCAAGGCCTCGTGCACCTGCGGCGAAACCTTCGCGATGCGCAGTTCCCGTGCCGGCGACCTGCAGCTCGAGGTCTGCTCGAAGTGCCATCCGTACTACACCGGCAAGCAGAAGCTCGTCGACACTTCCGGCCAGGTCGAGAAGTTCCGCAAGAAATTCGGCGGCTAGCCGCCTTCCTTTCCCCCGCCCGCTGACCTGGCGCCATGGATGCTGGGCTGCTGGATCCAGGCGACGGCCGCGGCGCCCCGGTCCGGCCCGCCGGCGCCCGCGCCGCCTACGCGCCGTCGCGGCAGCTGCTGCTCGTCCTGCTGTGCCTGCTGTGGTTCTTCCCCGGCGTGGTCGGCCGCGGCCTGTGGAAGCCCACCGAGACCCTGATGGTGCCGCTCGCGGCCGAGAGCTTCGCCGCCGGCTGGAATCCGGTCCCGGCGCTGCGGGGCGTCCCGCAGCTGGCCGAGGCGCCGCTGTACCTCTACCTCGCCGAGCGCGGCGGCGCGGCCTTCGACTTCGTCCTCGCGCCGCACGAGGGCATGCGCCTGACCAACCTGCTGTGGCTGGTCCTCGGCCTGCTGCTGGTCGGCTGGCACAGCGGCCGCGACGACGGCTCGCGCGCCGGCTGGCGCGCGGTGCTGCTGACGCTGGGCTCGTTCAGCCTGCTGCTGTCGGCGCGCTCGGTCAACCCGGACCTGGCGCTGCTGCCGCTGGGCGCGGCGGCGCTGGCGGGCCTGCGGCTTACCGCCGAGGGCCAGGGCAGGGCGGGCGGCCTGCTGCTGGGCGCCGCCGGCGCGCTCG
The DNA here is from genome assembly GCA_001750625.1 of Candidatus Amphirhobacter heronislandensis. GTDB lineage: Bacteria > Pseudomonadota > Gammaproteobacteria > Tethybacterales > Tethybacteraceae > Amphirhobacter > Amphirhobacter heronislandensis. The sequence goes on along the minus strand of MEIE01000102.1, from coordinate 2,769 downwards.
GGGTCTGGACCGTCGGCGCCGCGGCCCTGTGGTACGTCGCGCTGCTCGCGGCGCTGCCGCTGGCGGCGCCGCGCGCCTTCCCCGGCTGGCGGCACGCGCACGTCCTGCCGCTGGCGCTGACGCTGCTGGCCTGGAGCCTGTGGTGGGCCGTGCTCGCCGGGCGCGGCCTCGCCGGCGCCTACCAGGGCCAGCTGCTCGCCGCGCTGCACCCCCTCGCCCTGATCGCCGGCCTGCAGGACGTGCTGCTCGCCGCGCTGTGGGCGGCCTGGCCGGCGCTGCCGTTCGCGGTCGCGGCCTTCCTGCGCTGGCGCCACCGGGGCGGCTCCGATCCGACGCTGACGCTCGGCCTGCTGGGCCTGGCGGCCGGCGGCGGCGCGCTGGCGCTCGCGGGCCACGGCCGGGAGACCGGCGTCTTCCTGCTGCTGCCGGCGGCGGCGCTGATGGCGGCGCCGTACCTGCGCGGGCAGTCGCGCGGCATGGCGCGGATGCTGGACTGGTTCGCGATCCTGGTCATCGGCGGCGGCATGATCGGCCTGTTCTGGCTCTCGTGGCTGGCGCAGCGCCTGGACGCGCCGGCAGGAATCGTCGCCTGGCTGGCCGGCCTCGGCCTGGCGGACGGCGACCCCTCGGTCCCGGCGGTCGCGCTGGCGGCCGTCGCCAGCTGCGCCTGGTTCGCGCTGATGCTGCGCATCGGCCGCTCGAGCGAACGCGCGACGCTCAACTGGATGGCCGGCCTGACCATGGCCTGGCTGGTCTTCGGCGCGCTGTGGATGCAGCCGCTCGACCGCGCCAAGAGCTACGAGACGGTCGCCGAACAGCTGCGCGCCGCGGCCGGCGCGGAGCCCGGATGCCTGCGCGCCGAGGGCGTCGGCCTGGAGAACGCGGCCCTGCTGGCCCACCTCACCGGCCTGGACGTCCGCCCCGAGGCCGGCGCCTCCTGCCCCTGGCTGCTGGCGAGCCCGGCGGCCGCGGCGGGGCGGGAGGCGGCCTGGCGCGGCCGGCGGCCGGGCGACGGGCCGGCCGAAGGCTTCGTGCTGCTGCCGGCTGAGTGAGGAAGCCGGCGGCGATGGTGTAAAGTTAACCTCAGACTACCCGGATTACAGGACGATGATTTACACGACGCGAAGATCGCGCGGCGCATTGAGTTGCGGCGCGGCTTTTGCAATGACGTCATTGCCATCATCCGGTTCGTTAGCGCTAGCACCGCCAATCGGGGCGAGCGTGAATTCTGGCATCTCTGACGGATAGGCTCATTGTTTATGAAAAGCAGAAAACCCGTGCCGCCCGCGTGCGACGAGCTTGGCATTCCAACCGAACACGCCGGTTCCTTTGACCGAACCAGGATACCGAGGGTTTTCATCAGCAGGATGATCGACATCGCCAACCTGCAGCCGGCCCTTTTCACAGCGCAACGCCGACAGCCTGTTCGGCGGCGGCGACAAGCGCAAGCTCGCGAAAATCAAGGCCATGCGCGCCCAGGACATGCCGGGCGAGTTCTTTCCGATGCTCGACGCCGAGCAGTACGGCAAGGTCCAGGACTGGCTCGCCGACGCCAGCCGCGAGACGCTCGAGAAGTTCATCAAGGAGGACGAGGCGGACGCGACCATGCGCCTGTTCGGCTACATCGCGCTCCTGCTCGGCCCCGGCGCCAACCCCGAGGGCGGCAAGATCGACGGCGAGCAGGAGCGGGCGCGCTGCTGCCTCGGCCTGCTCGACCCGGCCCACAAGCAGCACTCGGCGCTCGCGCTGCTCACCCGCATCGAATGCAATCCCATCGCCAGCGACAGCGACATCTCGCTTTCCGCCGCCGACTTCACCCAGGCGACGGTCGTCCATCCGCGCATGGCGCTCAGCGCCAATATCGAGGGCCTCAACATCAAGTCGGGCATCGCCGCCTGCGCCGGCGCCGCCGTCGCCGGCAACCGGCCGCTGTACGCCAGGCTGCTCGAACACCTGCGCAAGGCCGAGATCATCCAAGAAAGCACCACCGCCGTCCACGACGAGGTCAAGGCCTTCTACCGCGACCGCATGGAAAGCGGCGCGCGGCGCGCCGTGACCCGCACCAAGCCGGCGGCCGAGGACCAGTTCACGCAGATCGACGGCATCGAGGTCCTGGCCCTGTGCCAGAAGGTCGTCCACCGCCAGCACGGCCCGACCTACGGCTTTTCGCGCGTCGTCGCGGTGCGGGACGCGGGCACGAAGACCTGGCATGAGCTGAACAAGGAGCAGGCCTCGGCGCTGTTCCCGCTCAACGGCAGCCTGATGCATTTCGAAGGACAGAAGTTCCCGCAGATGCCGGTGCGCGGCAGCTATTCGGTCTGGAAGGCGAGCGAGCAGCACATGGCCGACGTCGAGGTCGAGAAGCTGGACAACCGCATCTTCGCGCAGCGCCGGGCGGCGGCCGCCTACCGCGTCCATCCGCTCGACCACATCGCCTCGAAGCAGCGCGGCCTGGCGCGGCAGTGGCTGCGCGATCCGCAGGGCTTCGGCCTCAAGGACCCCGGCGGCGAGAGGCTGCTGCTGTTCGAGGACGGCGTCTTCGTCCGCTCGATGCACACCGCCGAGGAGATGGCGAACACCGGCTTCCGCGAGAAGCTCACCCGCTGGCGCGACCTGCCGCTGCTGCAGCTGGCGAACGGCGACCTGCTGTACGTCGGCGAGCTGCCGGACGAGGAGGGCGACTACAGCCTCAGCGAGCCGATGGCCGAGCTGCAGGGCCTGCTCGGCGGCCTCCCCGACCTGACCCGCAGCGACCGCGAGGAGGTCGCC
>MEIE01000101.1 GCA_001750625.1 Candidatus Amphirhobacter heronislandensis | reverse complement strand
TGGCGCTGCCGGTCTACGACTACGAGGACCTGGCCGCCGACGAGGCCGAGGCCGAGTACGCCAAGCTGCGGCCGCCTTTTGCCGAGACCTTCAGCCCGCCGCTGCCCGGCGGGCTGAACTACGGCAAGAGCCTGTTCTGGCAGGCGCGCAGCTTCCCCGAGGAATTCGCGCGGGCGCGGCACATCCTCAGCTACGCGCAGTACTGGAGCTGGATGCTGTGCGGGGTCGCCGCGACCGAGTGCACCACCATCGGCAGCCACTCGGACCTGTGGCGTCCGCGTGAAGGACGCTTTTCATCGCTGCCGGCGCGGCTCGGCTGGGAAAAGCTGTTCCCGCCGCTGCGGCGCGCCGACGAGGTCCTCGGGACGATCAGGCCCGAGCTCGCCCAAGCGATCGGCGTCAACCCCGACGTCCGCGTCGCCTGCGGCATCCACGACAGCAACGCCTCGCTGCTGCCGTGGCTGGGGCGGGCGCAGCCGTTCAGCATCGCCTCGACCGGGACCTGGGTGATCAACTTCGCGCTCGGCGCCAGCCTCGACGCGCTCGATCCGGCGCGCGACTGCGCGAGCAACGTCTCGATCCGCAACGAGCCGGTGCCGTCGTCGCGCTGGATGGGCGGCCGCGAGTTCGGCCTGCTGGTCGGCGACGGCGATCCGGCGGCTTCGGCTGAAGACCTCGCGGCGGCGCTGGACCGGGAAGAGTGCATGGTGCTGCCCAACCAAGGCGGGCAGGGCGGCCCGTTCCAGGGCTGGCCGGACATGCCAGCGGGCGACCTCGCCGGCGCCTTAGGGGAGCGCGGCGCGGCGGCCGCGGCCGCGCTGTACTGCGCCTTGATGCTGGACGTGACCCTCGATCTGGTCGCGAGCGCCGGCGACGTGATCATCGAGGGCTCGTTCGCGCGCAACGAGCTGCTCGCGGCGCTGCTGGCGGCGCTGCGGCCGGGCCAGGACGTCTACGTCAGCGAGGATCAGACCGGGACGACCAACGGCGCGCTGCGGCTGCTGGCGCCAAAGCTGCCGCCGCCGGCCGCGGCGAAGGTGGCGCCGCTGGCCGCGCCGGCGCCGGTCCTGGCGCACCGCGAGCGCTGGCGCGCGCGGCTGCGCGAGCTGCGCCCTAGTCCTTGATGCCGTAACCCTTCATCTTCTCGCGGACCCGCTCGATCTCGGCGTCGTCGAGCAGGACCGGCCCGGCGCCGCCGAGCAGCTGCGAAAAGACGTACTGCTGGGCGAGGACCTCGACCTCCTTGGCGAGCCACAGCGCCTTGGCGACGCTGGTGCCGGCCGCGATCACGCCGTGGTTGGCGAGCAGGCAGGCCATGCGGCCCTCGAGCGCCTTGATGGCGGTCTCCGCCAGCTCGGGCGTCCCGTAGGTGTGGTAGTCCGAGCAGCGGATGTCGGGGCCGCCGGCCGCGGCGATCATGTAGTGGACCGCCGGAATCGCCTCGCGGCGGATCGAGCAGATGCTGGCGTACATCGAATGGGTGTGGACGATGGCCTTGATGTCCGGCCGCGCCTGGCTGATGCCGAGGTGGAAATGCCATTCGACCGAGGGCAGCTGCGCCGGGTCCCAGCTGCCGTCGGCGCGGACGTGGACGATGTCGGCCGGCCGCAGGCTCTCGTAGGGCGTCGCCGACGGCGAGATCAGGATGCCGTCGGCGACCGCGGCGCTGACGTTGCCCGAGGTTCCTTGGTTGATGCCGAGGCGGTTCATCCCGAGGCAGGCGTCGATCACCTGCTGGCGCAGTTCAGTTTCGTCCATGCTCCATCCTTGCGAAACGCGGATTCTAAGCCGCCGCCGCCGGGGCTTATATTAAAATAACGCTCTGTCATGCAGCGCGGAAGTGGCCAATCCCTGTTTGCGACGGCGGCGGGCGTAGTCGCCAGCGCCATCCGGACCATTGCGACCCCGGCGGTCGCGCAGCGGCCCAATCCCGCCGACGAGGTCACCAGCCCCGACAACCTTACCGAGGAAGAGCGCCGGCACGCCGCGCGCCTGATGCGCGTCAACCACTGCGGCGAGGTCTGCGCCCAGGCGCTGTACCAGGGCCAGGCGCTGTTCGCCCGCGATGAGAAGGTCCGCGAGGCGCTGCAGGAGGCCGCCGACGAGGAGGTCGACCACCTCGCCTGGACCGCTAAGCGCATCGAGAACCTGGGCGGCCGCCTGAGCGCGCTCAACCCGGTGTGGTACGCCGGCTCCTTCGCGCTGGGCGCCGCCGCCGCCCTGGTGTCGGACAAGGTCAGCCTCGGCTTCGTCGCCGAGACCGAGAACCAGGTCTCCGCGCACCTGCTCAGCCACCTGGACAAGCTGCCGGCGGCCGACGAGCGCAGCCGCGCGATCGTCAAGCAGATGGACATCGACGAGCGGCAGCACGCGACCAACGCCACCGACATGGGCGGCGTCGAGCTCCCGCAGCCGGTGCGGCAGGCGATGCACGCCACCGGCCGCGTCATGACCTCGACCAGCTACTGGATCTAGCGCCGCCGCTGCCACAAAGAGATGGGCTGGCTGGCTGACCTGCTGCGCGGCTGCCTGCGGCCGCTGCGGCTCATCTTCCACGCCATCGCGCACTGGTGGTACGGCCAGCGCACCCGCAACGGCCTGGCCTACCGGATCTGGGCCGCCGTCATGGCCAAGATCATGGCGCCGCTGCGCCTAACGGCCACTGTGGTCGCCTGGGCGCTGGCGGTCAAGCTGCGGCTGCTGCGCGCCGCCGCCGGGGTCACCGCGGCGAACAAGCTCACCGCCGGCATCGTCGCCGTCGGCGTCGCGCTGATCGGCCTGCTGCTGGCGGGCGGCGGCTCCGAGCCGGCGCCGGTGGCCGCCGGCGAGATCGACCGGCCGGACTACGTGGTCGGCGCGGTGGTGTCGCTGACCGGCAAGCTGGGCCGCGAGGGCAGCGAGATGCACCGCGGCTACGCGGCCGCGGCCGCGCTGCTGAACGCGGCCGGCGGCGTGGACGTGGACGGCGTCCCGCACGACCTGAAGCTGGTGGTCTACGACGACGAGTCCAGCCCGGTCCGCGCCCGCGAGGTGGTGCGGCTGCTGCTCGACAAGCATGCGCCGCAGGCGGTGCTCGCGCCGTATTCGTCGCGGCTGGCCGAAGCGATGCTGGAGGTCGCGCAGGACCGCGAGGTGCCGGTGATCGTCCCGGTGGCGTCGGCCGAAGGCCTGGCGTCGGCGCGGCGCGGGGTGTTCCAGCTGCAGACGCCGCCGCAGCGGCATCTGCGGGACGCGGCGGCGCTGTACCTGGACTACGTGGCCGCGGCGCGCGCCGACGAACAGACGCCGGCGAAGAAGCGCTTCGCGAACGGCGCCCAGCCGCGGGTGCTGCTGGCGGCGGCGGCCGATCCGCATTCGCAGGCGGTGCTGGCCGGAGTGCGCGAGGCGCTGGCGGCCGACGCGGACATCGAGGTGGTCGAGTTCGACATCGGCATGTCCGAGGAAGAGTACGGCGAGGCGAAAAAAGCGCTGGCCAAGACCGACGCGCTGTTCCTGTCCGGCTACGCGCCGGGCGCGATCCGGCTGATGGAGACCATCGCCGCCGACAGCGTCAACATCCCCTACATCGCCATGACCCACTGCAGCCAGGCGAACATCAACCGGCACTATCCGACGGTCGCCGAGGGAGCGCTGTGCGCGCTGCACTGGCAGCCCGAAGCCGGCTTCGGCGGCGTGACGCCGCTGGGGGCGGACGAGTTCCTCACTTTCTTTTACGAGCGCTACGGCGCGGTGCCGACGCACCGCTCGGCCGCCGCCGCCGCCGCCGTCGACCTGCTGCGGCACGGCAT
>MEIE01000100.1 GCA_001750625.1 Candidatus Amphirhobacter heronislandensis | reverse complement strand
GACCTCGTCAAGCTGCACGACGAGGACACCCGCAGGAAGATCCAGGGCATGATCCCGCTGGGCCGCTACGCCCGCGCCGCCGAGATCGCCGACGCCGCGGCCTACCTCGCTTCGGAGCGCGCCGCGCACATCACCGGCGAGGTGCTCAACGTCAACGGCGGCATGCTGATGGACTGAGGCGATGGGAAGCGAACTCGCCATAAAGTCGGTCCGCCACTGGGTGGTCCACGTCCCGCTGCGCCAGCCGCTGGCCTGGGCCTCGGGCGTCCGCGAGGGCTCGACCCGGCTGATCTGCGAGGTGCAGACCGCCGGCGGCGTCAAGGGCTACGGCGAGAGCATCTGCCTGCACGACTTCGTCCCGGCGGTGTTCGAAAAAGTGGTCGTCCCGATCGCGCGGCGGCTGGCCGTCACCGAGGCCGAGCGCCTGTGGCGCCACGCCGAGGGCGCCGGCTACTACCACCACAAGCGCGCGCTGGTGTTCGCGGCCTCGGCGCTGGAGATGGCGATGTGGGACGCGCTCGGCAAGCACGCCGGCCTCGGCCTGCACGAGATGTGGGGCGGCGCCTACCGCCGCGAGCTGCAGCTGTGCGCCTACGTCTACCTGTCGGACCCGGCCGGCGCCGCCGCCGAGATCGCCGCGTACCAGGAAGAGGGCTACCGCTCCTTCAAGCTCAAGGTCGGCCGTTCCCCGGCCGAGGATCTCGCGCTGGTCGCGGCCGCCCGCAAGCAGCTCGGCCCCGACGCGCAGCTGCGGATCGATCCGAACGGCGCCTGGACGCCGGCGACCGCCAAGCGCATGCTCGAGAAGCTGCGGCCCTACGACCTGCAGTACGTCGAGCAGCCGCTGATCGTCGAGGACCTCGCCGGCCTCGCCGAGCTGCGGCGCGCCAGCCCGGTGCCGATCTGCATCGACGAAGGCGCCTACACTTTGCAGGAGACCCTCGCGGCGATCCGCCTCGGCGCCGCCGACGTCGTCCTGGTCGATCCGCACGAGGCCGGCGGCCTGTGGCAGTGCCTCAAGACCGCCGCGGTCGCCGAGGCGGCCGGCATCCACGTCGGCTTCCATTCGGGCGGCGAGCTGGGCCTGACCCAGGCCGCCAACCTGCAGCTGGCGGCCTCGATGCCAAACGCGACCGTCGCGCTCGACACCATCTACCAGCACCACGCCGACGACGTCCTCGCCAAGCGCATCCCCTTCGCAAACGGCCGCGCCAAGCTGCCCGCCGGCCCCGGCCTCGGCGTCGAGGTCGACCTCGACCGCGTCGAAAAGCTCGCCACGGACGAGATCCGCGGCGCTTACCTCAACCCCAGCCAGCCAGCCTGGTTCGCTGAAAAGCCGGCGTACTGACGGATGGACGTCTCCCAGCCCAAAACCGTCGTCGTCACCGGCGCCTCGCGCGGCATCGGCCGCGCGATCGCCATGACGCTGGCCGACGAGGGCTGGCTGGTCCGGGGCCTCGCCCGCGGCGACGGGGACTTCGACGGCCTCGGCGCCCATCCGCGCGTCACCTGCGCCCGCGTCGACGTCGCCGCCGAGAAGCAGGTCAGGGATTTCTTCGCGTCCCTCAAGGCCGAGGGCGTCCAGGTCGACGCCCTGGTCAACAACGCCGCCCTGCAGGGCGGCGAGCCGATCGGCGCGCAGTCCCTCGCCGACTGGCAGCGCTTTTTTTCCGTAAACGTCACCGGCGCCTGGCTGATGGCCAAGCACGCCCTGCCGCTGATGCCGGCCGGCGCGGCGATCGTCAACGTCGGCTCGGTGGCCTCGGTCGCCGGCTTCGCCGAACGCGCGGCCTACTGCGCCTCGAAACACGCCCTGGTCGGCCTGACCAAGGCGCTCGCCGCGGAGCTGGCCCCGGCCGGCGTCCGCGTCAACATCCTGTGTCTGGGATCCTTCGACACGCCGGGCCTGCGCGAGCTGGCCCGCAGCCGCGGCGCGGCGCTGGCGGACTACGCCAAGCGCCAGCTCTGCGGCCGCCTCGGCGACCCGGACGAAGCTTCAGCCGCGTGCTCCTTTCTCCTATCTGAACGGAACACCTTCATGAACGGCGCCCTCATGGCGGTGGACGGAGGTCTTCTGGTCAAAGGCGCGCACGGCTGAAACCCACCAACCTGAATCATCAAGGAGGTACAACCATGAACACCAAGCATCTTTACCGCGGCCTGAAGGCGGCCGCGCTCGCGGGCGTCCTTTTGGGCGGCGCGGCGCAGGCCGACACCAAGCTCGTGATCGCAGGATCAGAGGCCACCGGCTCGCTGCTCGACCGCCTGGCGGTCAAGTTCGACGAGCTGCTGCGCTCCAAGTCCAGCGGCCAGATCGACACCAACCTGATCCGCGGCCAGTCGCTGGGCAACGCCCAGCAGGTCATGGAGCAGCACCAGGCGGGCTCGGTCGACGTCATGTACTCGCGGCTCGACTGGTTCACCTCCAGCGTGCCGGACTTCCAGGTCCTGAGCTGGGGCTTCACCTTCCGCGACCGCGACCACCTGCAGCGCTTCTTGGAAAGCGACGTCTTCGACGAGATGCGCCAGCAGGCGATCGACACGATGGGCGTGCGCATCGTCGCCGCCGGCGTCGACCAGCCGCGCATCCTGTACACGCGGAATCCGGTGACGAGCATCGACGACGTCCAGGGCATGAAGATGCGGGTGCCGGGGATCAAGGCCTACCTGAAGCTGTGGGAGACCGTCGGCGCGGTGCCGACCCAGGTCGCCTGGGCCGAAGCCTTCCAGGCGCTCAAGACCGGCGTGGTCGACGGCGCGGAGGCGGACGCTTCGGGCGCCTACAGCCAGAAGTTCCACCAGGCGGTCCCGCACGTCACGCTGACCAACCACCTGATGTCCTCGGCGGAGATCTCGATCAACGAGGCCAAGTGGCAGAGCCTGTCGGCGCAGGAGCAGGGATGGGTGCAAAGCGCGGCCCGCGAGGCGCTGGCGTGGATGTCGGCCGAGGCGCAGACCGACGCGCAGAAGATCCTCGACAAGATGGTCGCCGAAGGCGCCACCATCGCGCCGATCGACAACTCGCCCTTCGCCGACAAGGCGCAGGCGGGCGTCGAAGAGCTCGAGGCCGAGGGCCTGTGGTCCAAAGGCCTCTGGCAACGCATCCGGGCGCTGTAGGACGTCCGGGGGCGGCACGCGCCGGCGCGGTGGCGCCGGCGCGGCGCCTTGTTGAGCCGACGCCATGAGGCGCCTGCTCGCGGTCTCGCGCCGGCTGCTGGCCTGGCTGGCGGTCGTCGAGTACGTTTTCGCCGGCGCCATCTTAGTCGGCATCGTCCTGGTCATCAACGGCCAGGTCCTGCTCAACGCCGGCCTCGGCGACCCGATCGCCTGGGAGCAGGAGGGCGGCGCCTACGCCCTGGTCTGGCTGACCTTCATCGGCGCCTCGCTGGGCATGAAGCAGCAGCGCCACATTTCCATCGCGACCGGCGTCGGCCGGCTGCCGCCGCGGCTCGCCGCCGCGGTCCGGCTGCTCGTGCTCGCGATCGTCATCTGGGTGCTGCTGAGCATCCTGCGCGAGCTGGCCGGCATCATCCCGATCGAGGGCCGGGCGCGGACCATCGCGCTGCCCTTCGACGCGCCGCGCTCGTGGTTCTTCTCGGTGCCGCTGGCGGTGTCGTCGGTGCTGCTGCTGTGGACCAGCTGCCACTACTTCGCCGAGCACCTGCTGCGGCTGCTCGCCGGCGACGCCAGCCCGGTGGCGCCGATCATCCCCGGCGACGCATCTGGCTGCTCGCCCTGCTGCTGGCGCTGCTGGTGCTGCTGGAGATGCCGCTGGTCTTCGCGCTGCCGGCGGCGGCGCTTATATATCTCGGCATCACCGGCAGCATCCCCGAAATGCTGGTGGTCCAGCGCGTCGCCTCGGGGCTGGAGAGCTACATCCTGCTGGCGATCCCGCTGTTCATCCTCACCGGCAACCTGTTCAACGCCGCCGGCATCGCGCGGCGCATCTTCGACTTCGCCCAGGTGCTGGTCGGCCACATCCGCGGCAGCCTCGGCCACGTCAACGTGGTCGCGAGCGTGATCTTCTCGGGCATGTCCGGCGTCGCGCAGGCGGACGCCGCCGGCCTCGGCGCGATCGAGGTCCGCGAGATGAAGCGGCACGGCTTCGCGCCCTCGTTCAGCGCGGCGGTGACGGCGGCCTCGTCGATCATCGGCCCGATCATCCCGCCCTCGGGCATCATGATCATCTACGCGGTGCTCGCCGACGTCTCGGTGCCCGACATCCTGCTCGCCGGCGTGGTCCCCGGGGTGCTGATGTCGCTGGTGCTGATGGGGGTGATCTACGGCCTGGCGGTGACCGGCCGCATAACCGCCCCGGTGCTGCCGCGGCGCGGCGCCGGCGAGGTGTGGCGGGCCTTCACCCGGGCGCTGCCGGCGCTGCTCGCGCCGGTGCTGTTCATCGGCGGCATGCTCAGCGGCTACGCGACCCCGACCCAGCTCGGCGCGCTGACCGCCACCTACGCGGTGATCCTCGGCTTCGCGACCGGCGAGCTCACCGCCGCCGGGCTCATCCGCGCGGTGCGCTCGACCGTCACCACCTGCGGCATCCTGGTCTTCATCATCGCGGCGGCGGTCCCCTTCAGCGCCATCCTCGCGCTCGAGGGCGTCCCGCAGCAGATGGCCGACCTGCTGCTGGGCTTCAGCGACAACGTCGTCCTGGTGCTGCTGGCGGTCAACGTCGCGCTGCTGCTGTTCGGCTGCGTGATGGACACCACCGCGATCCTGCTGATCGCGGTCCCGGTGCTGGTGCCGGCGATGGCCCAGCTCGGCGTCGACCCGGTGCACTTCGGCCTGGTGATGGTGGTCAACCTTCTGATCGGCACCCTGACGCCGCCGTTCGGCGTGCTGCTGTTCGTGATGATGGAGGTCGCGAAGGTCAACTACCGCAGCATCATCCGCTCGCTGCTGCCCTTCTACCTGCCCTTGATCGCCTTTTTGCTGGTGCTGACCTTCGCGCCGGGGCTGTCGCTGTGGCTGCCGGGGCTGGTGTTCGGGCGCT
>MEIE01000010.1 GCA_001750625.1 Candidatus Amphirhobacter heronislandensis | reverse complement strand
CCGAGCGAGGCGATCATCCTGGCCGATTCGACTTCGACGCCGCGGCTGTGCGCGCTGGACATGCTGATCGAGGCCGAGCACGGCCCCGACAGCTCGGTCTATCTAGTGACCGACTCGGCGGCGCTGGCCGACGAAGTGGCGAAGCTGCTGCCCGAGCTGCTGGCGAAAATGGACGCCGGCCGCCGGGCCTGGTGCGAGGCGGTGCTCGGCGGCGAGCGCGGCGGCATCGCGGTCGCGCCGGACATGGAGGCGGCCTGCGCCTTCGTCAACGACTACGCGCCCGAGCACCTGCAGATCATGGGGACCGAGCCCGAGCGGCACGCCGGCAAGATCACCGAGGCGGCCGAGGTGCTGCTGGGCGAGAACCTGCCGGGATCGATCGCGAACTACGTCCTCGGGCCCAACTGCATCCTGCCGACCGGCGGCGCGGCGCGGGCGCACGGGCCGCTGTCGCCGCTGGACTTCCTCAAGGCCCGCACCGTCGCGAAGGTCGACGCGGACGCCTACCCCGAGCTCGCGGAACACACCCGGCGCTTCGCGGCCTACGAGGGCTTCGACGCCCACGCGCGGGCCGCCGAGGAGGAGCGCGGCGGCTAGCCGCGGCCGCGGCGCAGCAGCCGGCGCAGGCGCTCGTCGACCAGCAGCAGCGAGGCCAGGATGACCAGGGCGCCGGCGCCGAACCACGCGTCGATGCGCTCGCCGAGCAGCAGCGCGCCGAAGGCGATCGCGTAGGGCGGGATCAAGAAGGTCGCCAGCGAGGCGTTGGTGGCGCCGAGGCTGCCGATCAGGCCGACGAAGAGGCGGTAGGCGACCGCGGTCCCGCCGATGCCCAGCGCGAAGCCCGCCGCGACCGGCCCCGTATCTGGCCATTCGGCCGGCAGGCCTTCGACGCCCAGCGCCAGCCCGGTCGCGGCCAGCGCGCCCCAGCCGACCATGCCGGTCGCGACCGCGCCGGCGGCCAGCGGCAGCGCGTAGCGCCGCAGCAGCACCGCGTAGACGCCGTAGCAGATGGTCGCGCCGACGCACAGGGCGGCGCCGGCAAGCTCGGCGGGGTCGCTGACGCCGTCGGGGCCGAGCAGGACCGCGACCCCGGCGAGGCCGAGCAGCACGCCGGCGAGCCGCGCCGGCGCGAAACGCTCCTGGCCGGCGAGGATCGCGAGCAGCAGCGTGAACAGCGGCATCAGGGCGTTGATGGTCCCGGCGGTGGACGAGGCGACGTGCTGCTGGCCGAGCGCGTAGCAGGAAAAGGGCAGGGCGGTCCCGGCGAGGCCGAGGACGACGAGCTGGCGGCGGTGCCGCCACATGCCGGCGAGGGCGGCGCGCCGCGCCCCGAACAGCAGCAGCATGAAGCCGAAGGCGCTGAGGCAGCGGACCGCGACCAGCGTCAGCGGCGGCAGGCCGGCGAGGCCGATCTCGAAGAACATGAACGAGCTGCCCCACAGCATCGCGACGAGGTTCAGCAGCAGCCAGCTGCGGGCGCTGATCGCGGAGGCGGCGGCCATCGGCTTAATGTAAGGCAAAAGGTTAAAATCCCCCGTCCAGCCAGCGCAGGACACCACAGGAGGGCAGGCAATGGCAGCAAAGAAGGTCGCGGTCACCGGGGCCGCCGGCAACATCTCGTACTCCCTGCTGTTTCGGATCGCGGCCGGCGGGCTGTACGGCCCGGACACGAAGGTGTCCCTCAGCCTGCTCGAGGTCGACGTCCCGGCGGTCGCCAAGGCGATGGAGGGGGTCAAGATGGAGCTTGAGGACGGCGCCTTCGCGCTGCTCGAGTCCTGCACGACGCACACCGACGCCGCCGCATGCTTCGCGGACGCCGACGCCGCCTTCTTGGTCGGGGCGCGGCCGCGTTCGAAGGGCATGGAGCGCAAGGACCTGCTCGAGGCCAACGCCGCGATCTTCAAGGTCCAGGGCCAGGCCCTCGCCGCCGGCGCCCGCCCCGACGCCAAGGTCCTCGTCGTCGGCAACCCGGCGAACACCAACTGCCTGATCGCGCAGCGCAACGCCGCCGGCATGGACCCGGCCTGCTTCACCGCAATGACGCGGCTGGACCAGAACCGCGCCGCCGCCCAGGTCGCGGCCCACGCCGGCGCCGCGGTCGGCGAGGTCCGCAACGTCGTGGTCTGGGGCAACCACTCGGCGACCCAGTTCCCCGACATCGCCCACGCCACCGTCGCCGGCAAGCCGGCCGCCGAGGCGGTCGACGCCAAGTGGTACAAGGAGGAGATGATCGGCGTGGTGCAGCAGCGCGGCGCCGCGATCATCGCCGCCCGCGGCCTGTCTTCGGCGGCCTCGGCGGCTTCGGCGGCGCTCGACCACATGCACGACTGGATCCACGGCACCCCCGAAGGGACCTGGGTCAGCATGGCGGTGGTCTCCGGCGGCGAGTACGGCATCGAGGAGGGCCTGGTCTACTCCTACCCCTGCACCTGCGCCGGCGGCAAGTGGAGCGTGGTCCCGGACCTGGCGCGCGACGACTTCGCGGCCGAGATGATGAAGGCGACCGAGGCCGAGCTGCGCGAGGAGCGCGACGCGGTCGCCGCCCTGCTCGGCTAGGCAGTGCCCGCGCGCAAGCCGGCGGCCAAGCGGCCCGCGCGCAAAAAGCCGGCTGCGGCGAAGAAGAAGGCCGCGCCGGCGAAGAAGAAGGCCCCGGCGCGCAAGAAGGCCGCGGCGCCGCCCGCGTCCCTCGCGGCCAAGGCGCTGCGCTACCACGAAAAGCCGCGGCCGGGCAAGATCGAGGTCGTCCTGAGCAAGCCGATGCGCGGCGCGGCGGACCTGTCGCTGGCCTACACGCCGGGGGTGGCGGCGCCCTGCCTGGCGATCAGCCGCAACCCCGAGGACGCCTACCGCTACACCGGCAAGGGCAACCTCGTCGGCATCATCAGCAACGGCACCGCGGTCCTGGGGCTGGGCAACATCGGCCCGCTGGCGGCGAAGCCGGTGATGGAGGGCAAGGCGATGCTGTTCAAAAAGTGCGCCGGCATCGACGTCTTCGACATCGAGCTGTCCACCGAGCGGCCGGAGCACTTCATCGAGATCGTGCTGGCGCTGGCGGACACCTTCGGCGCGATCAACCTCGAGGACATCGCGGCGCCGGACTGCTTCCAGATCCAGGACCGCCTCGCCGAGCAGCTGTCCATCCCGATCATGCACGACGACCAGAGCGGCACCGCGGTGGTCGCCTGCGCCGCGATCGAGAACGCCCTGCGCATCCAGGACAAGAAGATCTGCGACGTCAAGCTGGTCTGCGTCGGCGCCGGCGCCGCCGGCATCGGCATCCTCAAGCTGGCGCGGGCGTACTTCGGCCTGGCGCTGGAGCAGATCCACCTCGTCGACAGCCGGGGGCTGGTCACCGTCGACCGCCTCGACCTGCCGACCCACAAGCTTCCCTACGCCAAGCCGCCGGTCCGCGACGCGTCGCTGGCCGAGGCGGTCCGCGGCGCCGACGTCCTCATCGGGGTCTCCGGCGGCGGCATCGTCACGCCGGAGATGGTCGCGAGCATGGCCGGCAAGCCGGTGATCATGGCGATGGCCAACCCCGATCCCGAGATCATGCCCGCCGCGGTCCACGCCGTCCGTCCCGACGCGATCGTCGCGACCGGCCGCTCGGACCTGCCGAACCAGGTCAACAACTCGGTCTGCTTCCCGTACCTGTTCCGCGCCGCCCTCGACGCGCGGGCGACCCGCTTCACCCACGCGATGTTCGCGGCGGCGGTCGCGGCCCTCGCCGGGCTCGCCGAGGAGCCGGCGCCGCCCGAGTTGCGTAAAATGTATCGCAAGGAAGCGATGGAGTTCGGCCCTGAATACATCCTGCCCAAGCAGGACGACCCCCGCCTGCGCGGGCACATGGTCCCTGCGATCGAGGCGGCCTGGACGCCGGCCGACGCCGCGGCCTGACGGCGAGGAGGCATGATGGAAGGCGCCCCGGCCAAGCGGCCCAAGCACCTCAACCTGCTGGTGATCCGGCTGCCGCTGCCGGGGATCGTGTCGATCCTGCACCGGGTCAGCGGCGTGCTGCTGATCTACGCGCTGCCCTTTTTGGTCTGGGCACTGGCGGTGGCCGCCGACAGCCCCGCCGGCTACGCGCAGGTCGCGGCGGTGTTCGGCCACCCGCTCGTCAAGCTGCTGCTGCTGGCGACGATCTGGGCGGCGCTGCACCACCTGTGCGCCGGCATCCGCTTTTTGCTGCTCGAGCTGCGCATCGGGCTGGAGCTGGAGACCACCCGGCGGCTGGCGGGCGCCGTCATGGCCGCGAGCCTCGCGCTGACCGCCGTCTGCGGCTGGCTGCTGCTGCTGTAAGGAAGGGGACGGGACGATGGCGAGGATGCGCATGGTGGTCGGCAGCCGCCGCGGCCTGGCGCTGTGGGCCGGCCAGACCTTCACGGCTATCTTCATGCTGGTGCTGACCGCCTACCTGCTGGTGCTGTTCATGCTCGCGGCGCCGGCCGGCCACGCCGAGCTGCGGGAACTGCTCGCGGCGAGCTATTTCCGGGTGCCGGCGACGGTGGGCGCGGCGGCGCTGATCTGGCACGCCTGGCTGGGGACCAAGTCCATCCTCATGGACTACATCAAGTGGACCTGGCTGCGGGTGGCCAAGTACGTCGGCGCCTTCTTTTACTTCAGCTTCGTGCTGGTGTGGTTCCTCGCGGTGCTGTGGTGATGGCGGCGGGGGCGAAGCTCAAAAAGCGGCGCTTCGACGCGGTGGTCGTCGGCGGCGGCGGCGCCGGCCTGCGGGCCTCCTTGGAGCTCGCGGCGCGCGGCTACCACGTCGCGGTGGTCTCGAAGGTCTTCCCGACCCGCTCGCACACGGTGGCGGCGCAGGGCGGCATCACCTCGGCGCTGGGCAACGTCTCACCGGACCACTGGCACTGGCACATGTACGACACCGTCAAGGGCTCGGACTACATCGGCGACCAGGACGCGATCGAGTACCTGTGCCGCAACGCCATCGAGGTGGTCTACGAGCTCGAGCACATGGGCCTGCCGTTCTCGCGGCTCGACGACGGCCGCATCTACCAACGGCCCTTCGGCGGCCAGTCGCAGAACTTCGGCGGGCCGCAGGCCTCGCGGACCTGCGCGGCGGCCGACCGCACCGGCCACGCGCTGCTGCACACGCTGTACCAGCAGAACCTGCGCCACGGCACGCACTTCTTCGACGAGTTCTACTCGGTGGACTTCATCCGCGACTCGCAGGGCCGCATCGCCGGCGTGCTCGCGATCGAGATCGAGACCGGCGAGCGCTACCTGTTCGAGGCGGCGGCGGTCGTGCTCGCGACCGGCGGCGGCGGCCGCATCTTCAAGCACACCACCAACGCCTTCTCCTGCACCGGCGACGGGCTGGGCATGGTCGCGCGCGCCGGCCTGCCCTTGCAGGACATGGAGTTCTGGCAGTTCCACCCGACCGGCGTCGCCGGCGCCGGCGTCCTCGTCACCGAGGGCTGCAGGGGCGAGGGCGGCTACCTGGTCAACGGCGACGGCGAGCGCTTCATGGAGCGCTACGCGCCGAACGCCAAGGACCTGGCGGGCCGCGACGTGGTGGCGCGCTCGATGGCGCTGGAGATCATGGAGGGCCGCGGCGTCGGCCCGCGCAAGGACCACGTGCTGCTCAAGCTCGACCACCTCGGCAGCGACATCATCATGGAGCGGCTGCCGGCGATCCGCGAGATCGCGATCAAGTTCGCGGGGGTCGACCCGATCGAGACGCCGATCCCGGTGGTGCCGACGGTGCACTACATGATGGGCGGCATCCCGACCAACCGCTTCGGCCAGGTGATCGCCAACGACGGCGGCGAGGACGAGATCGTGCCGCGGCTGTACGCGGTCGGCGAGTGCGCCTGCGTCTCGGTGCACGGCGCCAACCGCCTCGGCGGCAACTCGCTGGTCGACCTGGTGGTCTTCGGCCGCGCGGTCGGCCGCCACATCAGCGACAACTTCGCCGAGCTCGGCGCGCCGGCCGACCTCGACGAGTCCTCGGCGGAGCTGGGGCTGGGCCGCATCGACCGCCTGGCGCGCAAGGAGGGCGAGCGCCCCGACCTGCTGCGCGAGGAGATCCGCGACACGCTGCAGGCGCACTGCGGGGTGTTTCGGACCGAGCAGACCATGCGCGAGGGCTGGATCAAGTTCGAGCAGCTCGCCGGCCGCTGCGAGCAGGTCGCGGTCAAGGACGCCTGCGAGATCTTCAACACCGCCCGCATCGAGGCGCTGGAGCTCGACAACCTGGTGACGGTGGCGCGCGCGACCATCGTCTCGGCGCTCAACCGCACCGAGAGCCGCGGCGCCCACGCCCGCGACGACCACCGCGAGCGGGACGACGAGCACTGGCTCAAGCACACGCTGTACCACGGCGACGGCGACCGCATCGGCTACCGGCCGATCGCGATGCAGCCGCTGACGGTCGAGACCTTCAAGCCCAAGCCCCGCACCTACTGAAGGAGCCACCCATGCGCCTGTCGATCTACCGCTACAACCCCGAGACCCAGCGCAGCCCGCAGCTGCAGGACTTCGAGATCGAGCCCGGGCCCGAGGCCAAGTTCCTGCTCGACGCGCTGCTGCAGATCAAGGACGAGGTCGACGACTCGCTGACGCTGCGGCGCTCCTGCCGCGAGGGCGTCTGCGGCTCGGACGGCATGAACATCAACGGCCGCAACGGCCTGGCCTGCGTCACGCCGCTCAAGGGCCTCAAGGAGCCGGTGGTGGTGCGGCCCTTGCCGGGGCTGCCGGTGATCCGCGACCTGGTGGTGGACATGTCGCAGTTCTTCAAGCAGTACCGCTCGGTCAAGCCCTACCTGCAGTCCGACGAGCCGGTGCCGCTGAAAGAGCGGCTGCAGGCGCCGGCGGACCGCGCCGAGCTCGACGGCCTGTACGAGTGCATCTTGTGCGCCTGCTGCTCGACCTCCTGCCCGTCGTTTTGGTGGAATCCGGACAAGTTCGTCGGCCCGGCGGGGCTGCTGCAGGCCTACCGCTTCATCGCCGACACCCGCGACACCCGCACCAACGAGCGCCTCGACGACCTCAACGATCCGTACCGGCTGTTCCGCTGCCACACGATCATGAACTGCGTCGACGCCTGCCCGAAGCACCTCAACCCGACCAAGGCGATCGTCAAGATCAAGGAGACGATGCTCAGCCGTGAGCTCTGAGGCCGGACTGGACGCGGACGCGCTGCGGCGCCGCCTCGCCTGGGGCTGCCGCCGCGGCATGCTGGAGCTGGACGTGCTGCTGCGCCCGCTGGCGGCGCGGCTGGACGAGCTGGACGCCGCCGGCCTGGAGGCCGCCGCCGGCCTGCTGGAGTGCGGCGACGACGAGCTGTGGGACGTCCTCGTCCTGCGCCGCCGGGCGCCGGCGCCGGCGCAGCAAGAACTGGTGCGGTCGCTGCTGGCGGCCGGCCCCCAAGCCACGCAAGGAGCAAGCCATGCCTGACCAACGCCATCCGCCCGGCCACCGCCAGACCGGGACCGCGGAGCTCAAGCTGCCGAACGGCAAGAAGGTCGAGCTGCCGGTGTACGCGGCGACCCTCGGCGCCGACGTCATCGACGTCCAGCAGCTGATCAAGGCCGGCTACTACACCTACGACCCGGGCTTCATGTCGACGGCGAGCTGCAGCTCGGACATCACCTACATCGACGGCGCCAAGGGCGAGCTGCTGCACCGCGGCTACCCGATCGAGCAGCTGGCCGAGCGCTGCGGCTTTTTGGAGGTCGCGCACCTGCTGTTCCATGGCAGCCTGCCGAACCGGGTCGAGAAGACCGAGTTCGACCGGCGGATCCGCTACCACACCATGGTCTCGGAGAAGGTCGGGCAGTTCATGCGCGCCTTCGACTCCACGGCGCACCCGATGGCGATGCTGATCTGCACCATCGGCGCGCTGGCGGCCTTCTACCACGAGGGCTCGGACGTCGGCCTGGTCGACTCGCGCTACGACAACGCGCTGCGGCTGATCGCCAAGGTGCCGACGCTGGCGGCGATGAGCTACAAGAACAGCATCGGCCAGCCCTACATGTACCCGCAGAACAGCTTCAGCTTCGTCGAGAACATCCTGTACATGATGTTCGGGACGCCGGCGGAGGACTACCGGCCCGACAAGCGGGTGGTCAAGGCGCTCGAGACCATCCTGGTCCTGCACGCCGACCACGAGCAGAACGCCTCG
The DNA here is from genome assembly GCA_001750625.1 of Candidatus Amphirhobacter heronislandensis. Taxonomy (GTDB): domain Bacteria; phylum Pseudomonadota; class Gammaproteobacteria; order Tethybacterales; family Tethybacteraceae; genus Amphirhobacter; species Amphirhobacter heronislandensis. The sequence continues at coordinate 30,947 of MEIE01000010.1, read as the reverse complement.
ACCTCGACGGTGCGGCTGGCGGGCTCGACCAACGCCAACCCCTACGCCTGCGTCTCGGCCGGCGTCGCCTCGCTGTGGGGGCCGGCGCACGGCGGCGCGAACGAGGCGGTGCTGGCGATGCTCGACGAGATCGGCTCGGTCAAGAACATCAAGCCCTTCCTCAAGGGCATCCGGGACAAGAGCAGCGGCAAGCGGCTGATGGGCTTCGGCCACCGGGTCTACAAGAACTACGACCCGCGGGCGAAGGTGATGCGCAAGATCTGCCACGACCTGCTGCCGCGGCTGCAGCAGGAGGGCGAGGAGATGGACGAGTCGCTGCAGATCGCGATGGAGCTCGAGAAGATCGCGCTCAACGACGACTACTACGTCAAGCGCAACCTGTACCCGAACATCGACTTTTACTCAGGCATCGTGCTGCGCGCGATCGGCATCCCCAACCCGATGTTCACGGCGATCTTCGCGATCGCGCGGACGGTGGGCTGGGTGTCGCACTGGCGCGAGCTGCACTCGGATCCGGAGTTCCGCATCGGTCGGCCGCGGCAGCTGTACGAAGGAAGCAAGAAGCGCAGCGTCCCGGCGCGGGGCGCGGCGAAGAAGAAGGCCAAGAAGGCTCGGTAAGCGGGGGACCAGGCCATGGGCGCGGACTACGACAGCAAGGCGGCGACCGGCGCGCTGTACGGCACCAACATCGGCTACCTGGAGGACCAGGAGAAGGCGGCGGGCGCCGCCGGGCCGGGCTGGCGGGAGTTCTTCGGCAACGGCATGGCGGCGGGACCGCGGCCGCGGCCCCTGCCCGCGGCGGCGGCCGCGCCGGCGGCCGGCTATGACGCGGGGCGGCAATTGGCGGTGGCGCGGCTGGTGGACGCCTACCGGCTGCTGGGCAACCGCGCGGCGCTGATCGACCCGCTGCACATCGAAGAGCGGCCGCGGCACCCGTCGCTGGAGATGGCGATGCACGGCCTCGAGGAGGCCGACCTCGACCGGAGCTTCACCACCGACATCCCGGGGCTGGAGGCGGCGCCGCTGCGCGACATCGTCGCGGCGCTGCGCCAGATGTACTGCGGGCAGATCTCGGCGGAGTTCATGCACATCACCTCGCCGGCGATCCGGCGCTGGTTCATCGAGCGCTACGAGGGCGTCCGGGCGCGGCCGCCGCTGAGCAAAGAGGAGAAGCTGTACGTGCTCGAGCGCATGGTCGCGGCCGACGCGCTGGAGAACTACCTCAACCGCCGCTACACCGGCCAGAAGCGGTTCTCGCTCGAAGGCGGCGACGCGCTGATCCCGCTGCTGGACGTGCTGCTGCGCGGCGCCTGCGCCGACGGCGTCAAGGAGGCGATGATCGGCATGGCGCACCGCGGCCGCCTCAACGTGCTGATCAACATCCTCGGCAAGAATCCGCACGAGCTGTTCGACGAGTTCGAGGGCAAGGCGCATCGCGACGAGGCCGGCTCGGGCGACGTCAAGTACCACATGGGCTACTCCTCGAACCTCGAGCACGCCGGCAACACCATGCACATGGCGCTGGCCTTCAACCCCTCGCACCTGGAGATCGTCAACCCGGTGGTCGAGGGCTCGGTGTGGGCGCGGCAGCAGCGGCGCGGCGACGCCGACGGCGCTTCGGTGCTGCCGGTGCTGGTGCACGGCGACGCGGCGCTTGCCGGGCAGGGCATCGGCATGGAGGTCCTCAACATGTCGCAGACGCGCGGCTACGGCACCGGCGGCACGGTGCACGTCACCGTCAACAACCAGGTCGGCTTCACGATCTCGCACATCAAGGACGCGCGCTCGACCTACTGGTGCACCGACCTGGCGAAGATGGCCGAGTGCCCGGTGCTGCACGTCAACGGCAACGACCCCGAGGCGGCGCACTTCGCCGCCAAGCTGGCGCTGGACTTCCGCAAGGAGTTCGGCCAGGACGTCTTCATCGACCTGGTCTGCTACCGCCGGCACGGCCACAACGAGCAGGACGAGCCCAAGGTCACCCAGCCGTACATGTACGGCCGCATATCCAAGATGGCCAATCCGGCGAGCCACTACGCGCAGCAGCTGGTCGAGGAGGGCGTGATCGGCGCGGGCGACGAGGAGAAGGCGCGCAAGGACTACGAGGGCAAGCTCGAGCGCTTCGAGACCGCCAACCCGCTGGCGACCGAGGGCAGCGTCAGCGAGTTCATCGACTGGTCGAAGTACAAGCCCGAGAAGAACGACTGGAAGGCCAAGTGCAGGACCGAGATCGACGCGAAGAGATTCAAGCGGCTCGGCGGGATCCTCAGCGAGGTCCCCGAGGGCTTCACCCTGCATCCACGCGTGGCGAAGGTCGTCGAGGCGCGGGCGGCGATGGCGGCCGGCGACGCCGACCTGGACTGGGGCATGGCCGAGAACCTGGCCTACGCCTCGCTGCTGGAGGAGGGCTTCGGCGTGCGGCTGTCGGGTCAGGACGTCGGGCGGGGGACCTTCTTCCACCGCCACGCGGTCTGGCACGACCAGCACCGCAGCGGCCGCGACGGCCACGTCCACATCCCGCTCGAGCGCGCCGCGGCGGGCAAGGCGCCGGTGCGGGTGGTCGATTCCCTGCTGTCGGAGGCGGCGGTGCTGGGCTTCGAGTACGGCGTGTCGCTGACGAGCCCGGACATGCTGGTGGTGTGGGAGGCGCAGTTCGGCGACTTCGCGAACAACGCGCAGGTGGTGATCGACCAGTTCATCACCTCGGGCGAGTACAAGTGGGGCCGGCTCAGCGGCCTGGTGATGCTGCTGCCGCACGGCTACGAGGGCCAGGGCCCCGAGCACTCCTCGGCGCGGCTCGAGCGCTACATGCAGCTGTGCGCCGAGTACAACATCTTCGTCTGCGTGCCGACTACCGCGGCGCAGATCTTCCACCTGCTGCGGCGGCAGATGGTCAACAACCTGCGGCGGCCGCTGGTGGTGATGACGCCGAAAAGCCTGCTGCGCAACAAGGAGGTCGCCTGCCCGAAAGAGCAGTTCACTTCCGGCGCGTTCCAGCCGGTGATCGGCGAGACCGACGAGGACATCGCGCCCAAGAAGGTCCGCAAGCTGGTGGTGTGCAGCGGCAAGGTCTACTACGAGCTGCGCGCGGCGCGGCGCGACAAGAAGATCAACGACATCGCGATCGCGCGCCTCGAGCAGGTCTATCCCTTCCCGCACGACGCCTTCGAGGCGATCGTCGCCTCCTACCCGAACTGCAAGCAGGTGCTGTGGTGCCAGGAGGAGCCGGGCAACCAGGGCGCGTGGCACCGCATCCAGCACTACCTGCGGCGGCATCTGCGCGGCCAGGAGCTGCGCTACTCGCTGCGCAAGTCCTCGGCCTCGACCGCCACCGGCCACGGCGCCGAGCACAAGGCCCAGCAGCTTGAGATAATCGAGGTGGCGTTAAAATGAAACGGGACCGAAAGCCGAGAGGGAGCGCAGCATCATGACCGACGTCAAAGTACCGGAACTCGCCGAATCGGTCTCGGAGGCCTCCATCGACTCGTGGGCGGTGAAGGTCGGCGAGCACGCGCAGGCGGGACAGACGCTGGTGGCGGTCGAGACCGACAAGGTGATGCTGGAGATCCCGGCGCCGGTGGACGGCGTCCTCACCGAGATCATCAAGGACGCGGGCGCCGACGTCGCCAGCGGCGAGGTCATCGGCCGGCTCGAGGCGGGCGGCGCGCCGGCGGCGGCTCCCGCTGCGCCCGCCGCTGAAGCAGCGGCTCCCGCGGCCGCCGCGCCAGCGGCTCCCGCCGCGGCCCCCGCGGCGCCCGCCGAAGAAATAGCCGCGTCGCCGGCGGCCCGCCGCATCGCGGCCGAGCTCGGCGTGGACATCGCCACCGTCAAGGGATCTGGCCGCAACGGCCGCATCACCCGCGGCGACGTCGAAGAGGCGGCCTCGGCTCCTGCCGCGCCCGCCGCAGCACCAGCGCCCGCAGCGGCTCCTGCCGCCGCGCCCCCGCCGCCGCCGGTCGGCAGCCGCGGCGAGCGCCGGGAGAAGATGAGCAAGCTGCGCTCGCGGGTCGCGCAGCGGCTGCTGCAGTCGCAGCAGGAGGCGGCGATCCTGACGACCTTCAACGAGGTCGACATGTCGGCGGTGATTAGCCTGCGGCAAAAGCACCGCGAGCAGTTCGAGAAGGTCCACGGCGTCAAGCTGGGCTTCATGTCCTTCTTCGTCAAGGCCGCGGTCGCGGCCCTGCGCCAGCATCCGATCGTCAACGCCGGCATCGACGGCGACGAGATCGTCCACCACGACTACTGCGACATCGGCATCGCGGTCGGCAGCCCGCGGGGGCTGGTGGTGCCGGTGCTGCGCAACGCCGAGGCGATGGGCATGGCCGGGGTCGAGGGCGCGATCGCCGACTTCGGCGCGCGGGCCCAAAGCGGCGCGCTGGGCGTCGAGGAGCTCACCGGCGGGACCTTCACGATCACCAACGGCGGGGTCTTCGGCTCGATGCTGTCGACGCCGATCATCAATCCGCCGCAAAGCGCGATCTTAGGCGTGCACGCGACCAAGGAGCGGCCGGTGGCGGTCGACGGCCAGGTCGTGATCCGGCCGATGAACTACCTGGCGCTGTCCTACGACCACCGCCTCATCGACGGCCGCGACGCGGTGCTGTTTTTGGTGGCGGTCAAGAACGCGCTCGAGGATCCGGCGCGGATGCTGCTGGACCTGTAGGGAGGACAGGCGCAGCGAGCCGGCGGAGCAGCGGCGATGCGGATCAAGCCCGGCAATTCGCCTTTCGAGGTCCTCGGCGTGGACCTCCACTGCAGCGACGACGAAGTCCGCAAGGCGTACCGGCGCCTGGCGATGAAGCTGCATCCGGACCGCAACCCCAGCGGCGGCGCCGAAGAGGAGTTCAAGCGGGTGCAGGCCTCGTACCAGCTGCTCAAGAGCGAGAACAGCCGCGCCCGGGTGCGCGACATCGTGACCTTGTACAGCGCCTACGCCGCCGCCGCCGAGCCCGGCGGCAAATACGCCGGCCCGCAGACCGCCGAGGAGTTCCACGCGGCGGCGGCCTCCTTCCGCAACAAGCGGCCGCGGGCGCTGTGGATGGAGTTCAAGCTCGCGGCGGTGATCGCGCTGCGGCTCGAGCGCATGCCGCTGAAGATGTTCGTCTACGTCCCCTTCCTGCTGGTCTGCTACAACTTCCTGCATCCGGCCGGCATCGAGCCGCCGACGGTGCTGCGGGCGCTGTGGCAGGGGGCGCTGGCGGCGTTCGCGACCGACACCATCGTCGAGATGGCGCGCGAGACCACGCGCTACACGCTGCGCAGCCGCGTCAACAACTTCGTGCTGCTGGGGCTGCTGGGGGCGATGGCGATCGGCATCCTGACCTCGTTCGGGGTGATCAAGGCCGACGAGGAGTACATGTACGCCCTGTCGCTGCTGCTGAGCGTGGTCGCGGTCTACGCCTGGGTGGTGTTCTGCTTCATGTTCCAAAAATACGACCCGCTCTGGGAGCCCCTGTTGGTGTGGGTGGGCGTCGGCGGCGTGCTCTACACCATGCAGTTCGTCCTGTAGGCTAGGACAGCCGTGGAAAAGGAAGAATCCGGCCCGGCTAAAACGTCGAATCGCAAGGCGGCCAGACTGTCAATCGGCTTGGATCTACTAAAAAGCCGGAGCGGTTTCAGCGAATCCGAGCAGCCACTAGAAAGTCGAAGCAGCTTCGGCGAATCCGAGCAGTATCTTAGCGAAGACGGGATACACAGGGAGTTCAAAACTTCGATTGCGACTGCAATGCGTTTTGAGCGCTTGCCGGTGAAAATCCTCGTCTACATTCCTTTTCTGCTTCTTTGCTACTATTATCTGCATCCGTCTGGCCTGAGCCTGGATGCTGGGCTTCAAGCAATCTTACAAGGAATCACTGCAGCTTTGCTGAGCGACATCGTGCTGGAGGCGGTGAGAAAAATTCCTCATTATGAACTTCGGGCAGGGGTGAGCAGTTTCGTGACATGGGCATTCATGGCAGCCATGATAATCTCTTTGGCGACGCTCATGTTAGGCATCAAGCCCCTGTGGACAACTGTAATCGTTGCTTTTCTCTTGCTTGCCATTGCCGACAGAGTTATTTTATTTATGATAATGACCCTATGGATGCTGTCAAAGTTTTATCTTTTGCTCTATGTAGATGACGAAGTATATCCGTATTTCGTGTGGGTGCTGTTCAGCTTAATCGGCGTTGCTTTTTGGCTAATGCTTTCGACCGCTCTTTTCCAAAAGAGCAGATTTAAGTTCTGGCAATACTTACTCTTGCGGCTAGCCATTCTGGTGATTCTCACAAATTGGACTGTGAAGACATATACGGCAATCATTTATGCTGGACACGAAAAGCAAATTTACATAGGCGCCGCGCTACTTTTCTTTTTTTCTGTTGTCGCATGGATATTTTTCGGCCTGTTTCCCAAAAAGGAGAATCCGATTTGGGAGCGCATTCTGGTTATGCTGGGAGCTGGCGGGGCTGTCTTTGCATTGCAATTTGCAGTTTAGGTTAAGATAATAGTGAAGAAGAAACGGGTAAATGAGATCTAGAACGCTAGCCAGAAAGGAGCAGCCGCTGGCCGAGGCCCAGGTGCGGGAAATGCTGGCCGCCAAGGGCCTGCGGGCGACCAAGCGGCGCATGGCGGTGGCGCGCATCATCGCCGCGGCCGCGCAGCCGGTCGGGGTCAAGGAAATCCACCGGCGCCTGAGTCGGACCGATTCCACCGTGGGGCTCGCGACGGTGTATCGGGCGCTGGCGGTGCTCGAGGACGCCGGCGTCGCGCGCCGGCAGCCGCGCGTCGGCAGCGATTCGGCCCAGTACGCCCCGGCGCCGCCGGCGGCGGCCGGCGGCGGCCAGGTGGTCTGCTCGCGCTGCGGCAAGACCGAGAGCATCGGCGACCTGCCGGAGTTCGCGTCCATCCGCAGCACGGTGGCGCGGAACTCGAAGTTCGCCGCCGCCGAACAGTCCTTGTACATCATCGCCGACTGCCGCAACGAGCGATGCGGCTAGCGCCGCTGGCGGCGGCGCTGCTGCTGGCCGCGGCGGGCGCGCGGGCCGAATTGGCGGCCGAGCTGGCCGCGCTGCTGGACGCGGCGGACGCCGGCTCCTGGGATTTCGTCCAGCAGGTCACCAGCCCGCGGGGCAAGGTCGCGGACTCGAAGGGGACGCTGGCCTACCAGCGCCCGGACCGCTTCCGGCTGGAGTACGCCGCGCCGGCGCCGCTGCTGGTGGTGGGCGACGGCGCCGCGGTGTGGGTCTACGACGCCGAGCTGGCGCAGGCGGTGCTCACGCCGCAGGCCGAGCTGCGCGAGGGCCGCGGCCTGCTCGACGTGCTCGCCGGCGACGGAGTGGCGGAGCGCTTCGGGCTGGCCGCGCAGGAAGGCGGGGCCGACGGCCTGCGCTGGCTGCTGCTGACGCCGCCGGAGCCGGCGGCGGCGGGCTTCGAGCTCGCGGCGCTGGGCTTTGACGGCGAGGGCCGCATGGTCAAGACGCGGATCGACGACCTGCTCGGCAACCGGATCGAGGCCCACTTCGCCGCGAACGGCGCGGCGGTGGGGCCGGCGCTGTTCGCCTTCGAGCCGCCCGATGGCGTCGAAATCATCGACTGAGGGCGGCCGGCAGCCGCCGTGGGCCGAGGAGCTGCGCCCGCAGCGCCTCGAGGACTTCGTCGGCCAGCGCCACCTGCTCGGCGAGGGCAGCCCGCTGTTGGAGGAGGGGCTGCACTCGATGCTGCTGTGGGGGCCGCCGGGCTGCGGCAAGACCACCCTGGCGCGGCTGCTGGCGACGCGCAGCGGCGCGCGCTTCGCCTCGCTGTCGCCGGTGGTGGCCGGCATCAAGGAGGTCAAGGAGCGCATCGCCGAGGCCGAGAGCCTGAGCAACCTGGGCCAGGAGATGGTGATCTTCGTCGACGAGGTCCACCGCTTCAACAAGGCGCAGCAGGACTACTTCCTGCCGGCGGTGGAGCAGGGGGTGTTCACCTTCATCGGCGCGACCACCGAAAACCCGTCCTTCGAGATCAACTCGGCGCTGCTGTCGCGGGTGACGGTCTACCAGCTGCGGCCGCTGGGGGACGCGGACCTGGCGGCGCTGGCGGCCCGCATCAGCGAGGTCAAGGGGCTGAGCATCGCGCCCAAGCTGCTGGAGCTGCTGACCGCCTACGCCGACGGCGACGCGCGGCAATTGCTGAACGTCATCGAGCTGCTGGCGAAGAAGGGCCCGAAGCTGGACGAATCCAGCGTCAAGGACCTGCGGCGGGCGGTGCTGCGGCGCCACGACAAGGGCGGCGACTCCTATTACGACCAGATCTCGGCTCTGATCAAGTCGATCCGGGGCTCGAGCGTCGACGGCTGCCTGTACTGGCTGTGCCGGCTGCTCGACGGCGGCACCGAGCCGCGCTACGTGACGCGGCGGCTGATCCGCATCGCGACCGAGGACGTGGGCCTGGCCGACGTCAACGCCCTGACGGTGGCGCTGAACGCCGACCGGCAGTATCGCATCCTCGGCTCGCCGGAGGGCGAGCTCGGCATCGCGATGGCGGCGGTCTACCTGGCGGTGGCGCCCAAGAGCAACGCGATTTACAACGCCTTCGGCAAGGTCTCCAAGCTGGTCGCGAAGGGATCCTCGGCCGAGGTCCCGCCGCATCTGCGCAACGCTCCGACCGAGCTGATGAAGGAGCTGGGCTACGGCAAGGAGTATCGCTACGCCCACGACGAGCCGCATCACTACGCGGCGAACGCCACCTACCTGCCCGAGGGCGTGGGGCCGCTGGACGCCTATAAGCCCACGGCGCAGGGCTTCGAGGAGCGGGTGGGGCGGCGGCTGGAGTTCCTGCGCAGCCTCGACGAGGCGGCGGCCGACTAGCCGCGGCGCTCCTTAGTCCAACCGCTGTTCTTGGCAATATCTGAAAAGAGACGGCCGGCCCGTCCTTGTCACACCGTCCACAGTCCATATCAAGCCGTCCAGCTGCAGGCCGTCGAGGATTGCCTCAGGGCCGCCTTCGTCCTCCTCAGTGCAGTGTTCGGCCAAGAGATTGAAGACCACTTCAGGGCTGGCTGAGCCGCCGCTGCTTTCCAGCAAGTCCATGACCCGCCGTGAGTGATACAGCAATCCGTTGTCGACCAGCATTCCGTAGGAGTCGTAGTGCAGTTCATTTTGCCTGCTCTCTGCCTTTTCAGCGCTTTGTTCCACAATTCCGACATCAACCTTCTTGTGGCCGGATTTCCTCATCGCGTCCCAGACCGCTGCTCCCACCACCTGGGTGAAGTAAGGATAGTTGTCCGCCTGCGCCGCCATTGCCTCTAAGGCGTCAGGCTGCACCGCAAAGCCTTCCTGCTCGAGCGGCACCCGCATGGCATCCCGCGTTGCTTCGTCGCTAATCAGGTTGATGTACATGCCCGTGCTGCGATCTATGAAAGAAGCGTCTGCTTTGCGCAGATGGGCGTCCAGCCCAGGCGTTCCAATCAGAAGCATCGCCAGCGGGTAGCCTTCCTCAATCAGCCTTTGGTTGGTCCTCAGAATCGCAGCGAGGGAATCAAGGTCGAAATGAGGGATTTCGTCAAAAGCCATCAGCAGAGGCCCTTTGGCAGCCATGAACTCGGCCATTCTTTCGTACGCAAGATTGGCTTCCCCATTTTCCATGCTGATTGTCACTGCTCGCAGGGCCTTGGATCCCATGAAGCGCTCCAGCGCGCTCAGCTCCCTGAACATGTTGAACAGAAGCGACCGCAGCGGCACATCCGTAGGGCGAGCCTTGCTGAGATAAGCGTGCCAGATAATGCGGATGTCTCTGAATTGGGGCTGCCGGTTCAGCCAGCTCAGCAGGGTTGTTTTCCCCACGCCGCGCGGCCCGCAGATTCTGATGGGCGGAAGGGGCTTGTCCACCAGCAGCTTCGTTCTCCTGACGCGAGGACCCCGCAGCTGGCCAAGGGTGTTGGTCAGCAGCTCGACTTCCGCCGCCCGGCCCGCCAGCAGCGGCGGCACATGGCCGGTGCCCGGCGTAAATGGGTTGAATTTCGAGACCATGATGTAATAATCTTACTCTATGAATCAAGTAATTCCAGCCCTGCGCTGCCCGCAAGCGCCTAGAAGCGTATAATTTCAATTAGTTAGAATACGCCCGACGCCTCCCCGCCACGCCATGCCGGTTAACGAACGCATCATCGCCGCGAGCCTGCTGGCCGCCGACCTCGGCCGGCTGGCCGAGGAGATTGCCGCCAGCGCTGAGGCCGGCATCGACTGGTTCCACGTCGACGTCATGGACGGCAACTTCGTCCCGCCGGTGAGCTTCGGCGCCAACGTCGTCCGGCTGGTCAAGGAAACCGCTCCCGAGGCCAAGTGCCCGAGCGGCACCTGGACGCGATGCTCGCGGCCGGCGCCGACCTGGTCAGCTTCCATCCCGAGACCACCCGGCGGGCGCATGAATGCGTCAGCCGCATCCACGAGGCCGGCGCCCAGGCGGGCTACGCCCTGTCGCCGGCGGTGGGCCTGGCGGCGGCCGAGCCAATGATGGGCGAGCTCGACATGCTGGTGCTGATGACGGTGGAGCCGGGCTTCGGCGGCCAGCAGCTGATCGAGGGGGTGATCCCGAAGGTCGCGGCCGCCAGCCAGCTGATCGCCAAGCAGGAGCTGGACATGCGCCTGCAGGTCGACGGCGGGGTGACGCTGGCGACGGCGCGGCGCCTCGCGGACGCCGGCGCGGACACCTTCGTTGCGGGCTCAGCCTGGTTCGGGGCGGAGGACTACGCCGCGAACCGCCAGAAGCTGCTGGACGCCATCAATGGCTAAGGCGCTGATCTGCGACCTCGACGGCACGCTGTTCGACACCTATCCGGAGATTTACGCCGCGGTCGCGGCCGCCGCGCGGGGCCTGGGCCTGGAGCTGGCCGCCGACGAGCAGGCTGCCCGCGGCTTCATGGGCGGGGGCCTGTCGCGCTTCGCCAAGCGGGTGCTTACCGGCGAGATGGACGGCGAGCCCGACCCCGAGGACCACGAGCGGCTGTTCAAGCGGGCCCAGCTCGAGTACAAGCACCTGCTTTTGAGCAGAAACAGCCTGTATGACGGGGTCCCGGAGACCCTGCGGGATCTGCGGGAGGAGGGCTGGCAGCTGGCGATCGCGACCAACAAGTTGGAGATGTTCACCCGGCCGCTGCTGGAGTGCTTCTTGGGCGACATCGACTTCGCCTGCGTCCGCTGCCGGGATTCGCAGCCGCAGGCCAAGCCCGATCCCGCGATGGTCCACGACATCCTGGCGCGGCTGGGGCTGGCGCCGGTCCAGGCGCTGTTCGTCGGGGACACGCTGGTGGACGTGGCGACGGCGCGGGCGGCCGGGGTGAGGATGATCGGGGTCAGCTACGGCTACCACCTGGGGGAGGATGCCCGTGAGCTGGGAGCGGACCACCTCATCGACGATTTCGCTGAGCTGCTGCCGCTGGTACGGCGGCTAGTACCGGCAGGAAAGTAACTATGATTTGCGCTATGTGTGGCTTTGCAGGATAGCCGGTGGCTAGGCCGATAAGAACAATCTTCTAATATTATTTGGCCTTGCTCTTTCGTTGTTTCTGCGCCAAATAGCGCACTATGTACCTGCCTACAGAGCCACATTATTTGCGAAATCTCCGGTTTATATTTCTTCCCGTCATCAGCCATTCGGGATTGCGGCCATGATTTTCGACAAAGGCCTTACTTATAGCCCGAACAAAATCCTCTGGTGATTTTTCAGTCGTCGCTTTTTTGTTTAAGGAAAGCCCCAAAGCGTTCTGGATTGATTTCATCACTAAGCCAGATTCCTCACACCAGCAGGCCGCCACCGCCAGATAAGCTTTGCCACGATAACCGCTGCTCCGCAGATAGCAAGGGCGCGACCCTTGTCCCTGCAGTTTTTTAGTCTGTCCGCTTTTCACAGACATCCCTTCGCTCCATGCAAGACGACGGGAAGATCTGCGACCAGACATTTCCAAAGCGATATAAACAGCGTTCCCTTTTGTCTTGAAATGATCCACGCGGTTGACATCGCCGCGCTGCTTCACTCCAATCTCATTGTTCATCTGCCGCACCCATTGCTGCCAAGAAGGGATGATTTCAACATCAGGAGGGATTACTTGAATATAGGCAGCGAGCCCATCATAGTCCAGATGCACACTCTTTTTGCGAGGCAGCCGCCCGGTGGCTGCCATAGCGTCCAGCGCCCTTTCAAGCTTTCTAATCGGCATAGGAATTTTTCTTTCCTTGCCCATTGACGCCAGTGCCAAAGCCAGAGGAAGGTGCACGGCGTTTATATCTGCTTGGATAGGATTGGCCCTAGGCAACGGCTGTTTTCTCTTTCCTTTTTTCATAGTCACCTCTGCGCCCGATGTTTTACCACACTACATACGAACGGATTGTTTACGAAGCACCCCCTAGCCACAGAGTTTGCATCTAGGCATGTAGTGCGCGCCAAAGACACATTGTATCAATGGCTGCAAACAGCGCCGTAATAGAATGGGACTCGGTTCCAACCACCATAAGGATAACCATAATGATAACCATTGACTTCTGGACCCTCATCTTCACTCTGGCGGTAGGCATCCTAGTCATGGGCGTTTTCACAAATGTCGAGACAAACGACAGATGGAAGGAACTGCTGAAAACCCTTCCCAAGTGGGCCCTTTTCGCTGCCTCGCTCGCAGAGCGCCTGTTCGAAGGCAAGAAAAGCGAAGGGCATACACCCCCCGAAGAAGATCTGGTGAAGCAGGAAAGAATGCTGGAATACATACAAAAACACAACAAAGAATCAATAAGCGCGCTAACAGAAAGGGCGCAAAACGAGATGGCTAGGCAAATGGCTGCACTATTTCCTTACCAAAACCGGGTGCAGTATTATTTTTACGAAAGCCATTATGACAAAGTGATGCTAACGCTGGACCCCATACCTTTCCCCGACGAAGATAGAAAAAAAGAATGGAGCAAAAAGCACGCGGGGGAGTTTTGGAAAGTGCAGCACTTCCCCACCGCCATACATCTAACACTCCCCCTAGTGCGTCGGGAGGGTAAACTAGATTTGCCACACAACCCTCAAAACGAAAGTTGAGAGGGTGCGTTTCTGCCCCCCCCCCTGCTGCGGCTTCTTACTACGGGAACAAAACAACATCTCCTCGGCTCATCTGCGCCGGCTAACTAGGGTTTTTTGTAGCCACCGATATATAGCTGTAGATGAGGAAATGCGCGGAGTACGAAAGAGCCTCGGGGTGGGGTTAAATCCTTCAAAAATGGCCGCGTCCCAGGCATAAGGAAAAACAATAAAATCACCCCAGCAAATATCAGATATCTGCCTATGAGCGACAAAGAACTGGCCATCGAGGCGCGCGGCGTCCACAAGAAATATCTCCAAAACCACGTCCTGCGGGGCTTCGACCTGGAGGTCCCCGCCCAGGTGTCCTTCGGCTGCGCCGGGGTCAACGGCGCCGGCAAGAGCACCTTCCTCAAGTGCCTGCTGGACTTCTGCTACTACGACAAGGGCGACATCAGGATCTTCGGCAAGCCTTCGAAGAACCGCTCCTCGCGGGCCCGGCTGTGCTTCCTGCCCGAGCGCTTCGTCCCGCCGTACTACCTCAACGGCCGGCAGTTCGTCAAGTTCATCCTCAGCCTGAACCACGCCACCTACGACGAGGAAAAGACCGCGGCGATGCTGAAAGACATCGACCTGGACCTGGACGCCCTCAAAAAGCCGGTGCGGTCCTTCTCCAAGGGCATGACCCAGAAGCTGGGCCTCGCGAGCATTTTCCTGCTCGAGCGCGACCTGTACATCCTCGACGAGCCGATGAGCGGCCTCGATCCCAAGGCCCGGGCGCTGCTCAAGCGGCTGTTCCAGCGCATCCGCGACCGCGGCGCGAGCCTGTTCTTCACCTCCCACTCGCTGTCGGACATCGACGAGGTCTGCGAGCGCATGGCGCTGCTGCACGAAGGCAAGGTCGCTTTCATCGGCACCCCCGCCGAGCTGATGAAGGAGCAGGGCGACGCGCCGAACCTCGAGGAGGCCTTCATGCGCCTGATTTCCCAGCCCGAAGAAGCCGCGGCGGCATGATTTCGCCCGCGCTTCTGCGGGACGAGCCCGACCTGGTCAAGGCAAACCTGGCCCGGCGCGGCCGGGAGCTGGACTTGGAGCGCTTCGCGGCGCTGGACGCGGCCCTGCGCACCGCGCGGCAGGAGGAGGAAGCCCTGCGCCAGGAGCGCAACGCCGCTTCGGCCGCGATCGGCGAGCTGTTCAAGGCCGGCAAGAAGGAAGAGGCCGAGGAGCGCAAGGCGGCCGCCGCCAAGCTCGGCGACGCCATCAGCGCCGCCCGGACCAAGGCCGAGGAGGCCGCCAAGGACTTCGAGGGCTTCATGCTGGCGCTGCCGAACCTGCTGCACGCCTCGGTGCCCGAGGGCCGGAGCGAGGAGGACAACCGCCTGGTCCGGACCGAGGGCGAGCCGCCGTCCTTTTCTTTCGAGGTCCGCGACCACGTCGCGCTGGGGGAGCTGCACGGCATGCTGGATTTCGCCGCCGGCGCGGCGATCGCGCGGACGCGCTTCGCCGTCCTGCGCGGGGCCGGCGCGCGGCTGCACCGGGCGCTGGGCCAGCTGATGCTGGAAAAGCACGTCGCCGAGCACGGCTACGAGGAGCACTGGCTGCCGTACCTGGTCAACGCCGAGGCGCTGACCAACACCGGGCAGCTGCCGAAGTTCGGCGACGAGGAGGAGATGTTCTTCAGCACGCGCAGCGACGATCTGCACCTGATCCCGACCGCCGAGGTCAGCCTGGCGAACCTGGCGGCCGGCCGCAGCTTCACGGCGTCCGAGCTGCCGCTGCGGGTGGCGGCGCACTCGCCGTGCTTCCGCCGCGAGGCCGGCTCCTACGGCCAGGACACCCGCGGGATGCTGCGCCAGCACCAGTTCGACAAGGTCGAGCTGGTCCAGGTCGCGGCGCCCGAGGCCTCCGAGGAGGCCCAGCTGGAGCTGCTCGAGCACGCCGAGGCGGTGATGAAGACCCTCGAACTGCCCTACCGGGTGGTGGAGCTGTGCGCCGGGGACACCGGCGCGGCGGCGAGCCGGACCTACGACATCGAGGTCTGGCTGCCGGGGCAGGACCGCTACCGGGAGATCTCCTCGGTCAGCAACGACACCGACTACCAGGCACGGCGCATGAAGGCCCGCTACAAGGACGGCGGCAAGGACGCCTACGTCCACATCCTCAACGGCTCGGGGGTCGCGGTCGGCCGGGCCTGGATCGCCGTGATCGAGAACGGCCAGCGGGAGGACGGCTCCATCGCCCTGCCGGCGGCCCTGCGGCCGTATTTCGGCGGCGCCGAGGCCATCTCCGCCCCTTAGACCGTCATGGCCGTCTGCCGCTTCGCGCCGAGCCCGACGGGCAGGCTGCATCTGGGCGGCGCCCGGACCGCGCTGTTCAACTGGGCCTGGGCCCGGCATTCGGGCGGGACCTTCCTGCTGCGGATAGAGGACACCGACCGGCAGCGCTCGCTGCCCGAGCACGAGGAGGCGATCATCGCCGCCCTGGACTGGCTGGGGCTGGAGCGGGACGGACCGGCGGTGCGGCAGTCCGAGCGCGCCGCGCTGTACCAGGCCGCGGCCGAACGGCTGGTGGAGGAGGGCAAGGCCTACCGCTGCTACGCGACCGCCGCCGAGCTCGACGAGCTGCGGACGGCGCAGGAGCGCCAGGGCCTCAAGCCGCAGTACGACCGGCGCTGGCGCGGCCGGACCGACTGGCCGGCGACCGGCGAGTACTGCCTGCGCTTCGCGACCCCGACCGAGGGCGACTGCGCGATCAGCGACCTGATCCGCGGCGAGGTCTCGGTCGCGAACAAGGAGTTCGACGACCCGGTCATCCTGCGGGCCGACGGCTCGGCCACCTACAACTTCGCGGCCGTTGTCGACGACGGCGAGATGGGCATCACCGACGTCATCCGCGGCGAGGACCACCTGACCAACACCCTGCGCCAGGTGCACATCCACCGGGCGCTGGGGCAGGAGATCCCCCGCTTCGCGCACCTGCCGCTGATCCTCGGGCGGCGGCTGGACGAGAACGGCGAGCCCGCGACGCTGGAGAGCGGCGAGCCGGCGTACGAGCGGCTGTCCAAGCGCAACATGGCGGTGGACGTCGACCATTACCGGCAGATGGGCATCATCGCGCCGGCGATGGTGAACTACCTGGCGCAGCTGGGTTGGACCCAGCCGGGGCAGGAGGTCTACACGCCCGCCGAGCTGGCGGCGGCCTTCGAGCTGGGCAAGGTGAACAAGAGCGCGGCGCGTTTCGACCTCGAGCGCCTGCAATGGATCAACCAGCAGCACCTGCGCGCGCTGCCGCCGGCCGAGGTGGCAGAGCTGGCCGGCATCGAAACCTCTGCCGAGGCCATCGAGATCGGCATGGAGAAGGCCCGTACCCTGACCGAATTGCGGGAGGAGCTGTCATGGCTGCAGCCGCCGGAGGGGCTGGATGCGACGCTGCAGGGGCAGCTGGGGGACGACAACCGGGAGGCCTTCGCCGCGCTGGTACAGCGGCTGGAGAAGCTGGAGGAGTTCAGCCAGGGCGCCATCAAGCAGGCGATCAAGGACTGCTGCAAGGAGCACGGCCTGAAGTTCCCACGGCTAGGGATGCCGCTGCGGGTGGCGCTGACGGGGAAGACCAAATCTCCAGATGTGGCGCTGGTGGCTTCTATTTTGGAATCAAATATTTGTTGCGAACGACTGCGTTCGGTGAGTAAAATAGGCAAATAACAAGAGATTTTGGAACAGTTAGATGGTTTCCGACTTTTTCTCTCTGGCATGGAAGTTTCTTTCATCCTCACCTACTATCGGCTGGCTTGTCCTAGCCCTTTTAGCGGCTTCTGGACCTGAAAAAATCATCAAAAACCTAGAGGATTGGGCGACTGCTAGCAGACGTTTTCGTGCCTGGGCATCTCGCAAAGGATGGCTGAAGCCGGAGCGCCCGATTCTGCTTGTGCTTGGAAACTCGCCTGAGAGCTGGCACTTCAAAGATAATTTTACAAGACTTTATGTATCAATAGACGCTCTGCCGTTTTATTTTGAAGACGAAGAAGATTATGATATCTGGATAAACTATAAAAGCGTGCGTCGGGAAATGGCGGGAAGATTTGTTGGCACTTATTGGAGATATCTTAAAGAGGAGCAATGCCGCTTCGTATTTGAAGAAATTACCGAAAGAGAAAAGCCCTAATCACTTTTGCCGGACTTTTCTGGTAAATTAATTTGAATGATAATAAAGTAAAGGCAGAAATAAAAAGAAGTTACGGAGATAAAATCACAGAGGCTATTGACGACACCTTGCTTGCCCCCATCAAAAATCAGACCGTATGCCAGAAAACATAGCAAAAGCTTCACCCAAAAGAGCGCTATTTCTTTGCCATCATCTTTTGCTAGATAATGAGGAATTTCATCTTCATTGCTAGAAAGAACGATTTCATACACGCCTTTCTTCTTAGATAAACAGTGAATGCCGCCCTGCCCCCTGCAGATTTTTCCCAAATCCTGAAAAATATTTTCATGTTTTTCATCATCACTAATGAAAGCGACATGAACAGAAAGCTCATTAATTCTGCAGGCTAGAAGAAGATCTCTTTCTTCCAAATATTCTAGTGTGCTCTTCATAGCTTTTTCTCGTTCTTCGGGAAGAAAGGGCCCGGATACGTTTGTCCCCTCGGAAGTGATTTTCCTATCAATCACCTCTCGGGCAATGACCTGCTTCAGCGCAATTAGATTCGCGCCGACCATGACGTCCCGCAGCCCTCTTTTGGTCGCATAGTGAGGAAAGGCAACCATCCTCACGATGAATTCCCAAAAGGTCAAGGCTATTCCTCTGAGGAAGACTCAGGTGGTTTTCCGAGTTGTATCTGCGAAAGATCCGGTCCTTCGGCCCGTTGGTCATGTTTCGGAGCGGGTTGATCCAGAAGGGAGGTGGTTTTGTCCGGAGGTTGTACCTGCGTTGCTGGCTGTGCTTGCTCTTGGGCTCCGCCGGGGTTTTGTTTTTCTTCTTCGAGTGGCATTTTCGACTCCTTTATTTATGCGGCTTCCCGCCGCAGCAGATCCGCCAGCCACGCCTCCGCCAACAGCCGCGCCGCGTGGCTGTCGATGCCGCTGGCGCGCCGCTGTCCGCTTAGCGCCCGCTCGGCCCGCGCCGCCTGGGTGGAGTAGGCCTCGTCGATGAACTCGACCGGGATCTTCAGCTTGCGCCGCAGCTCCTCGGCGAGCTCGTCGCTGCGCGCCCGCGCCTTCTTGGCGGTGCCGTCGCCGGCGGGCTGCCCGATCACCGCCAGCTGCGGCTTCCAGACCCGGTACAGGTCCGCCAGCCGCGTCAGCTGCTCGGCGGCGTTGCCGTCGACCGGCTCGAGCGCGGTCGCCATGTTGGTGATGGTGTTGCCGATGGCCACCCCGGTCTTCTTGGTGCCGGGGTCCAGCGCGAAGAACAGGCCCTGGACCACGCTCACGGGTGCTGCAGCGGCGGCAGCCAGCGGCCGAGGTTCAGGTCGATGGAGCGCGCCGCCATCTCCCGGCGCTTCGTGGTCCTGGGGTGGAAGATGATCTCGGGGTCGGCGTCCAGCACCAGCCACTGGTCGTACTTGACCTCGTCGTCGAGCTGGCCGGGCTCCCAGCTGGCGTGCCCCATGAACAGCTGGTAGCGGACCTCCGGGTCCGGCCGCTCGAGCATGTCCCGCAGCAGCTTCTCGGTCACCTCGGCGGTCTTGGTGACCTTGATCGCCTGGGTCTTGTCGCCGTCGCCGTCGTAGGCGGTGTACACCCGGTCGCCGCGCTCGATCTTCGCCAGGGCGGGGGCGGCGGGGACGCCCTGGTACATCAAGGAGATGTGCATGGAGCTGACCGGGCCGCCCAGCAGCAGCGGCCGGGTCATCTTCGGCGCGGCCGCCGTGTCCGGGTCGAGCTCGGTGCCCTTGACCAGCTCGCTCAGCAAGGTGGTGGACTCCCGGTTGACGATGAAGCCCAGGGTGTGCCGGTCGGTGTGGGCGGTGATGTAGACCAGCGAGTGGTGGAACAGGCTGTCGGGTTCGGTGGTCGACGAGGCCAGCAGCATCTTGTGGCTGTAGTTCATGCTTCTTATTCTAGCCGCCTTCGGCGAAGCCCTGCAGCAGCTCGCGGATCTCGGCCGCCGAGCCGCCGGCGGCCAGCCGTTCGGCCAGCCGCCGCCGGCCGCGGATGCTGTGACGGCCCAAGGCGGCGCGGACCGCCTCGATCTTGCCGGCGCCCATCGACAGGCCCCGCAGGCCCAAGGTGCAGTACAGGCAGGCCATCAGCGGGTCGGCCGCCAGCTCGCCGCACATCGTCACCTCGCGGCCCAGCTCCTTGCCCTGGCGCACCGTCCGCGCCAGCAGCGAGATCACCCCCGGATGGCAGGAATCGGCCAGCTCGGCGACCTCCGCCAGGTTGCGGTCCACCGCCAGGGCGTACTGGATCAGGTCGTTGGTGCCGATGGCGAAGAAATCGGCGCGCCGCGCCAGCTGCGGCATGGCGTAGACCGCGCCGGGGATCTCGATCATCACCCCGACCGGCGGCAGCCGGTCCGGCGGCTGGCCGGTCTCGCTGGCGGCCTCGCGCAGCAGCCGGACCGCCTCGTCGAGCTCGGCGGCGTGGACGACCATCGGCAGCATGATCCGCATCGGGCCGTGCGCGGAGGCCCGCAGCAGCGCCCGCAGCTGCTCCTTGAAGGCCGCCGGCCGCCGCAGGCTGTCGCGGATGCCGCGCAGCCCCATCGCCGAGGAGTGGCTGGAGCCGTCGCCGCCCTTGTCGTGGCCGATGTCGGCGGTCCTGAAGGTCACCGGCCGGCCGCCGCTGCCCTTGACGGCGGCGGCGTAGGCGACGTACTGCTCCTCCTCGCCGGGCTCGTCGTCGCGGTTGAGGAACAAAAACTCGGTGCGGTACAGCCCGATGCCCTCGGCGCCGGCGGCGTAGGCGGGCGCGAGCTCGTCGAGGAACTCGATGTTGGCGTGCAGGTGGACGCGGACGCCGTCGCGGGTCTTGGTCGCCGCCGGCGCCTTGCCGCGGGCCGCCGGCGGGCGCCGGCGGGCGGTCTTCTTGGCGAAGCGCTTGACGACCTCCTTGTCGGGCTTGACGTGCAGCTCGCCGGCGTCCGAATCGAGGATCAGCTGGGTGTCCTCGGCCAGGCCCCGCAGCGCCTTGGCGTCGACCGCGAACAGCGCCGGCATCCCCAGGCCGCGCGCCAGGATGGCCGCGTGGCTGCTGTACGAGCCGCTGCTGGTCACCAGGCCGGCGTAGCCCGCCCGGTAGCAGTCGATGACGTCGGCGGCGCCGACGCTGGCGCTGACCACCACCCGCTTGGTGCCCTCGCGGACCTTGGCCCGCTTGCGGCGGGTCGCCGCCATGCGGCCGACCAGGCGCAGCAGCATCTGGCTGTAGTCGTTGGCGTGGGCCTGGATCACCTCGTTGCCGCTGGCGTTGAACTGCTCGATGACCTCGTCGAGGCAGACCTTCAGGGCCCACTCGGCGTTGACCAGGCCGGCGCGGATCTGCTGCGCCGGCTGCGCGGCGACGTGCTCCTCGTCGAGCATGCCGAGCATCATGCTGCTGAACTCCGCGATCAGGCGGTCGCCGCCCTTGTCGAGCTCGCGGACGTGCCGCCGCTCGTCCTTGATCGCCTGCGCCAGCCTTTTTTGCTCCTGCGCCACCGCGGTCTTGGGGATGGAGTAGTGCGGGATGTCGTTGGCCTGGTGCAGGATGTGGACCCCGCCGACCGCGACCCCGCAGCGGCTGCCCTCGCCGGGCAGGACCCGGTGGTCCTCGCCGAAGCCGTCGGCGAACATCCCCGCGAGGGCGGCGATCGCCTCTTCGGCGTCGGGGCCCTCGGCCTCGAGCTCGAGATGGCTGCCCTTGACCGCCTCGAGGATCAGCAGCTGCGCGATCGAGCTCGCCGAGGCCTTGCGGCCGTCGTGGCGGATCGTGATCTTGGCGTCGAAGCCCTTGGCGAGCCGCCCGAGGGCGGCGGACGGCCGCGCGTGCAGCCCCCAGTCGTTGATGACCTCGACCGCGGCGTGCGCGATGCGCTTGCCCGGGCTAGGCTTCGCTCGCTTTGAGGTCGGGCGTGACATCGTCGTCGGCCTCGCGGGCGAAGATCGCCTCGGCGCCGGCCTGGCAGATCTGCTCGGCGAGGCCGTCCAGGTCCAGCTCGCCCCGCAGGTTGATGCAGTCCAGCAGCATCGGCAGGTTCAGGCCGAAGACGCACTTGACCCGCGCCTTGTAGTTGCCGGCGCACAGGATGCGCGACGGCGTCGAGCCGTAGGTGTCGCACAGGGCGATGATCTCGTCGGTCTTGGCCTCGAGGCGCTCCATGCTGCGGGCCAGCTGCTCGCGGACCTTGTCGCGCTCGTAGGAGGCCTGGATCGACAGGGATTCAAGGTCGTCAAGGGTCTCCTGGCAGATGATGCGCGCCGCCTCGATGAAATGCTCGCCGAGGTCGCCGTGGCTGATCACCAGCATGCCGATCTTGGGGCGGCGGCCGTTCTTCTTGTTCGGTGGCGCCATGTCCGTCTCCTAGCCCGTCACCGCCCCGGCGCTGGCCGAGGCGACCATGCGGACGTACTTGCCCAGGGCGCCCCTGGTTTCGAGCGCCGGCGCCTGCCAGGCGGCCTTGCGGCGCTGCAGCTCGGCCTCGTCGACCTCGACGTCGAGGCGCAGCGCCTTCGCGTCGATGCTGACGACATCGCCCTCGGCCACCAGCGCCAGCGGCCCGCCGACGGCGGCCTCGGGCGCGATGTGGCCGACGACGAAGCCGTAGGTGCCGCCGGAGAAGCGGCCGTCGGTGATCAGCGCGACGCTGTCGCCCAGGCCCTGGCCGATGATCGCCGAGGTCGGCGCCAGCATCTCCCGCATGCCCGGGCCGCCCTTGGGGCCCTCGTTGCGGATGACGACCACGTCGCCGGCCTTGATCTTGCCCGCCAAGATGGCCTGCAGGGCGCTTTCCTCGTCCTCGAAGACCCGCGCCGGGCCCTTGAAGCTGGTGGCCTTGATGCCGGAGATTTTGGCCACGGCGCCCTCGGGGGCCAAGGAGCCCTTCAGGATCGCCAGATGGCCCTCGGCGTACAGCGGCTCGGCCAGCGGCCGGATGACGTCCTGGTCCGCCGGCGGCGCCGCCGGGACCTCCGCCAGGGTCTCGGCGATGGTCTTGCCGGTGATGGTGAGGCAGCCGCCGTGCAGCTTGCCGGCGTCCAGCAGCAGCTTCATCACCTGCGGGATGCCGCCGGCGCGGTGCAGGTCGATGGTCACGTAGCGGCCCGAGGGCTTGAGGTCGCAGATCACCGGCGACGAGGCCCGCAGGCGGGCGAAGTCGTCGATGGACAGGTCCACCTCGGCCGCCTGGGCGATGGCGAGCAGGTGCAGGACGGCGTTGGTCGAGCCGCCGACCGCCATGGTGGTGACGATGGCGTTCTCGAAGGCCTCCTTGGTCATGATGTCGCGGGGGCGGATGCCCCGCTTGACCGCTTCAGCCAGCGCGGCGCCGGCCTCCTTGGCGCTTTGGACCTTCTCGGCCGCGATCGCGGCCATGGTCGAGGAGTAGGGCAGGGCCATGCCGAGGGCCTCGATGGAGCTGGACATGGTGTTGGCCGTGTACATGCCGCCGCAGGAGCCCGGGCCGGGGATGGCGCTGCGCTCGACCGCCTCGAAGCGCTCGCGGCCGATCTTGCCGGCGGCGTGTTGGCCGACCGCCTCGAAGATGCTGACGATGGTGAGGTCCTCGCCGTCGAGCTTGCCGGGCATGATGGTGCCGCCGTAGACGTAGACCGCCGGGATGTTGAGGCGGGCGATCGCGATCATGCCGCCGGGCATGTTCTTGTCGCAGCCGCCGACCACCAGGATGCCGTCCATGCGCTGGGCGTTGGCGACGGTCTCGATGGAATCGGCGATGACCTCCCGCGAGACCAGCGAATAGTTCATGCCCTTGGTCCCCATCGAGATGCCGTCCGAGACCGTGATGGTCCCGAAGGTCTGGGGCATGACGCCGGCCTCCTTGAGGCTGGCGGCGGCCGCCTCGGCCAGCGGCGCCAGGCTGGCGTTGCAGGGGGTGAGGTCCGAATGGCTGTGGGCGACGCCGCAAATCGGCTTGGCGAAGTCGCCGTCGCCGAAGCCGACGGCGCGGAGCATGGAGCGGTTCGGCGCGCGGGCGTCGCCGTCCGTTATCTCGCCGCTGCGGGTCTTCCCGGGGTGGGCCACCTAATTGCCAGTCAATCCTGCCTGTGGAGCATAAGGCGGGATTTTAGCCCATCCCGGCCCCTAGAATTCCAGGCTGTAGCCCGCGCCCAGGAACAGCTGGGACATCTCCTCGGGGCCCGCCGCGAAGGCCTCGTAGCCGAGCCGCAGGCTGGCGTTCTCGATGACGGTCCAGTCGGCGAAGAAGGCGTACTCCACCGCGGTCTCCTCGGTCTCGAAATCGTAGGCGAGGTCGGCCTCGATCACGCCGGCCAGGTTGCGGTTGGCCTGGCGCTCGACGGCGCCGCCGAGCAGCAGGACCGAGCCCGAGCCGGTGCGCTGCTCGGTGAGGGAAGGCATGTGGCCGTTCAGGATCTCGCGGTTGGTGTCGAGATAGGCCTTGTCGGCCTCGTTGTCGGGTATTTCGTGGTGGTACTCGTGGCTGAAGCTGGTCTCGATGTCGTAGTTGCGGATTCCCGCCCGGCCGGCGACGAACAGGTCCGGCGCCATCTCGCGCTCGCCCTGCAGGACGAGCTGGAAGAGGCTGAACTCGGTCTCGTAGCTGCCGAGCCCGCCCATGAACCTTTTGAATCTAGTTTCGTCGGGCTCGAGGCCGTCATCAGCGAAGACCACGGTCATGTTGTGCGAGCTGGAGAAGGTTTCGGCCGTCATGTACGATCCCTTGGCCGTGAGCCAGTCGTTAATCCGCAAGGCGGCGCGCAGGCGGTAGGTGTACTGGATGTCCGCGCAGGGGCCCTGCGCCCGCATCGGCGTTAGCGTTGTCGTGGCGCCGCCGCTGCTGAACCGCTGCAGCGTGACGCCCTCGAGATGGCTCTGCGCCTGCCTGCAGTACTCGCCGTAGTTGGCGAGCTCGAGTTCGCCGAAATCGATGCCGATCGTGACGGCGGTGTCGGCGCTGCGCTGGGACCAGGCCAGCGGGGAGGCCAGCAGGGCGATTGTGGTGGCGATGGCGATTTTTTTCATGATTATTTTTCCCGGTCAGAAAAATATGAATCAGTAAGGTTGTTCAGAGAAGAACTTCAGATTAAAGGGAGCGTAGCGCAGGGCCCTTCTATCCTTGTGGATTTTTAGGAAGCCACCCCTTGCCACTCCCCCAGTTCTTGGCGGGATAGGTGTAAGTTACTTCGTCGGTCTCCGGATTGTACGTGACGTTATTGTGCACGTCCCAGATAGCGAAGACCTCCCTTCCGTCTTCCTGGGTCCAGATGCTTGACACGTGGCAGTCGCGAGAAACATCGACCTCGAGGGAAGACATGAGGTGCTTGTCCCTTTCGTCAACCAGGGAGATTCCTTGGTGGACCTCAAGCTGCCCGCCTTCGACGACTTCGTAAATGCCGTCACCGGCCGGATTTCTTTCCAGGCAGCGTGCAATCACTGTGGAAGGGGAGGCGGAAGCGAAAAATTCTTCCATGTCAGCGATTTCAGCGCTCATATGTGGGTAAATTCTACACTAAGTTCAAAAAAAAGGGCTGCGCGAGGCAGCCCTTTGTGCTTGTAGAGAGTTGCCCTAGAAGCTGTAGGTGTAGGACGCGCCCGCGCTCAGGTAGGAGACTGATTCGTCGCCAGAACTGAGGACGTCGTAGCCGGCCCGGACATTGAAGTTGCCGCCGAGCGAGTACTCAGCGCCAATGCCGTACAGCAGGCTCACGCCGTCGTCTGTCCGAGCGTCAACCTTGGCTTTCTGGAAATCAGCCATTGCCGTACTCTCTGCACTTGTGAGGGTCCTGCTCGGGGTCCCCGGAGTGAAGCTCGGCTCGATGCTGTAGCTGTGCAGGCCAAGCACTCCTTTGATGCTGAGGTTGTCGTAAACCTCGTATTTTCCTACGGCCGAGGCTCCAAAGCTGGTGTAGTCGGTTTCGCTGGTAAAGGAGATGGAGGCGTTAGTCGTGTTACCGACAGAAGGGACAAAATCAATCTGTCCGCTGTGGCTGGTGGCGTAGCCGCTCGAGGAAAGCCAGAAGCCTTCGACCGAAATCATGTCGTTGATCTTGTAGCCAGCGAACACGCGGATCGAGGTTTCCGAATCGCCGCAATCCCCATTGGTGAAAGGGGAGCTTGAATGATCGGTATCCGGGGTCACAGTGAGGGTGACGGCCGATTGAGTCGATGGTGTCGCAGAACGCGCCCTGGTCGCCGAGTGCGGCGGCGCCCATGTCGACGCCTCCGTAGACATCTTGGGTGTGACCGCGCGCAAGGGCCAGCGGCGAAGCCAGCACGGCGACGATGGACGCAATCATGATTTTTTTGTTCATAGGATCCTCCTAAGAAGGTTAGAGCACAATTCTAGCACCTTTGCGCCCCCAATTGCAAGCCAAATCGCCCCCAAGCCGGCCTGCCGCGCTTATTTTGTTGTTTTTCCAGCGAATTTTATGAGTTTCGGGTTTGCGCCGCAGGCCCGAATCAGGCCGCCCGCCGGCTGGCCCAGCGCCTGCATCGGGCCTGCGCCCCGTCCCCGGAGCTTCGCCGCCCCCCGCGCGGCCTCAGGCCTCCACGCTTTGGAGGGCCTCGATGAACTCCACCGCCGGCATCATGATGATGCCCAGCTCCTCCGCCTTTTGGATCTTGTTGACAAAGCTCAGCTTGCTCGACACCGAGCCGCCGATCGTGCCGCCGTTGGCGATGATCAGGCGCTTGATTTCCGCCCGGCTCATGCCTTCGACCTCGCTGGTGACAGGAAGGTCTTGCCGTCATAAGACGGAGAAATGTTTGCGTGTGTCATCTCGATGTTTAACTAAATAACCCGCTATATAGATAGCTTGACAGGCACTACATATAGGGGCTTGCCACGCGACCAGCAAAAGATAGGGTGTTTTGTTGTAGAATAGGATTACTGCAGCGCTGCCGGGCGCGACCCTAACCGCGGGAACAAATCCACAAATGCAGAAGACTCCGAGGAGGCAGGTCTAAGTGTAACAGCTTTGGCCAAAGCGCGTCCTAGCGTGAGGCCTTCGGGCCACCTCCTCGGGCTCGAATTTTAGCATATATAGAGCCGAATCTCGCATCTTTGCAGGGCAAAGTCCGCTAGAATAGCTGGCATTCGCGGTTATAATGCCGCTGTTATGTGGTGTGGATCGACTTGCGCCAGCTACGCGAACTTCTTCCGCGTCGATTACCGCGGCACGGAGCTCAAAAAAGAGCACCTGTGCAATCTATTTATTCCCAAAGGCGTTAGGCACGGGCAACTTGTAAAGCCCGTTCCCGCCAGATCGAAGGAAAGACGCACTGACAAGCTC
Organism: Candidatus Amphirhobacter heronislandensis; assembly: GCA_001750625.1. Lineage (GTDB taxonomy): Bacteria > Pseudomonadota > Gammaproteobacteria > Tethybacterales > Tethybacteraceae > Amphirhobacter > Amphirhobacter heronislandensis. The sequence continues at coordinate 4,528 of MEIE01000010.1, read as the reverse complement.
GCTACTGGTATTGTATTGAAAAGGGACAGGGCCGAGCTGCATGACTGGCTGCTCGCCTACGATTGGGCGAAAGTGGCAAATATCAGCACCAACCGCAACCTGAACTTCACCAAGCCTGTCGCTGAATAGGCTATCATCCAGGCGGCTTTGTGGATTAGCCTGTCAAGCTAAGTATATAAGCGGGCTAAATAAGTACACTGGAACAGTAAAATAAAAAAGTGATGAGAGCTTTGCTCTACATAGCCGCCGCAATTTTCTCGGCTTGGGTTGGTGGCGCGCTCTTGTTATGGGCCCTAGATGAGCAGATTGCCTTGCTCTCCTCGCAGCTACTTGAACAAGTAGAGGCGCGCGCGGGCTCTCTTAAAGTAGTTGCCGCCGGAGCGGGGCTGATTCTTTGCGTCCTCCCTTTCGCACTTTTACTGCGGTTGCGAAGAGCCGAGTATGTTCTGCAAGATCTCATAGCGGACCTTTTGATAAATCCAAAGAAAACAGCCCGGCGCATTCTGGAGAACGAAGAGGCGTTAGAGATGGGGAAAGGCCAAAATAAAGTAAGAGAAGGGTGGTTGATAACAGAGGCTTCTCCTTTTTATTATTTATATGATCGCTCGACAATTCGAGAGTACTACTTTTTGCAGGAGCGGGCGCAGGAGCTTGAAAAAATAGCGTTAAAAATTAGGGATGAAAAATTTCCAGCAGCAGCGAGAGACGATGCATTCATGCATGCAAGTATAGCAATACTGAATGTGGATGTAGTCCTGCCGAATAGACTCACGGAAGCGGAAATAAAAATTCTAAAGGAAATGAGGGAGAAATCGTTCCGAAGGGGGTGGAATATTTTTCCCAGTCTGACGCCTAGCGGTTGCATGCACCTTAATTTTTCAAAGCCGTCCGAGGCCGCGGTAAGGCTTAAGGAGAAAGAGGGGATTTCTCTGCATGAGGCCGGGCGCAGGATGGGCCGGGACTTTTTTAGGGAAAGAAAGGAGAGCGACTTCATAACGATAAGCAGGGCGAGAAATGAGAGCGAAAACTATGAAAAGCCCAGGAGCATAAAGTCGACTTCCTCAAAGAAATAGATGCAAAGTTCCATGCCAAAGGCCTGGATCTCTTGCCGGTTATTTTGTAGAACAAATTTTTTCTCCATAAATCCGGGCGTTCCCGCCACCGCCTCTTACAATATCCCGCAGCCCACCCGGCATCCCATGACCGTATCCTTCGACCCCGTCGCCGCCAGCTTCTTCGGCTTCGCCATCCACTGGTACGGCGTCCTGTGGTTCGCCGCCGCCCTGCAGTTCATGGCGGTCACCAGCCGCTTCGCGCCGCGGCTGCTGCGCGACCCCCGCAGCCGCAGGGTCCACGACAACATCCTCGCCGCCGCGCTGCTCGGCAGCCTGGTCGGCGGCCGCCTCGGCTACGCCTTGATCTACGGCTGGGACGTGCTGCGCGCCGACCCCCTGTGGCTGTTCGCGATCTGGGAGGGCGGCATGTCCTTCCACGGCGGCGTCGCCGGCATGGCGCTGGCCTGCTGGCTGCTGGCGCGCTTCGCCGGCGAGCCCGTCCTGCGGCTGGCGGACCTGTTCGCGGTCGGCGCGCCGCTGGGCCTCGCCCTCGGCCGCTTCGGCAACTTCATCAACGGCGAGCTGTGGGGCCGGCCCACCGGCCTGCCCTGGGGCATGGTCTTCCCCGCCGCCGGCGACGGGCTGGCCCGCCATCCCAGCCAGCTCTACGAGCTGCTCGCCGAGGGCCCGCTGCTGTTCGCGCTGCTGCTCGCGGTGGTTTTTTGGCGGGGCGCCCGCCCCGGCCACGTGGCCGCGGCCTTTCTGGCCGGCTACGCCGTCATCCGCTTCTGGGTCGAGTTCCTCCGGGAGCCCGACGCCCACATGGGCCTGTACGCCGGCCTCAGCGCCGGCCAGCTGCTGTCGCTGCCGCTGCTCGCCGCCGCCGCCGCCGTGCTGTACGCCGGCCGCCGGGCCGCCTAGACCGGCAGCTTCTCGCGCGCCGCCGTCACCCCGGCGATCCGGTTCAGGGTCCGCAGCAGCCGCTCGAGCTGCGGCCCGTCCGCCACCTCGACCACCAGCTCGATCCGCGCCACCGGGTTGTCCTGCTCGGCGCTCGCGAGGCTCAGGGTGACGATGTTGACCTGCTGCGAGCCGAACTGCCCCAGCACGTTCGCGATCAGGCCCTTGCGGTTGGTGCACTCGAGCCGCAGCGCCGCCTGGTACAGCGCGTCCTCGCCCGCCTCCCACTCCAGCTCGACGCAGTCGCCGGCCTCGAGCCGCTTCGCCACCGCCGGGCAGCCGCGCCGGTGGATCTGCACCCCCTCGGCCCGCTTCATCACGCCCACCACCGGCTCCGGCGGCAGCGGCTCGCAGCACGAGGCCCGCACCATGCCCGCGTGCCGGTCGCCGCGGACCTTGATACCCTCGGCCCGGCCGCCGGTCCGCGCCTTCGCGCCCATGAGGTCCCGCGCCACCACGTCCGCCTGGTAGATCCCCAGCGCCAGCTGGGTCTGCAGCTGCTCCTTGCTGTCGAGGCCGGCGTTGTGCCTCACGTAGTTGAGGTAGCGGTTCGGGTCCAAGGTGGCGAAGTCGCCGCCGCAGCGCTGCAGCGCCTGCGCCAGCAGCCGCGCCCCCAGCTGCACCAGCTCGGCGTTCCAGGCCTCCTTGAGCTGGTGGCGGATCTGGGTCCGCGCCTTCGGGGTGGCGACGTAGCCCAGCCACTGCGGCTTGGGCGCGACGTGCGCGGCGGTCCTCACCTCGACGATGTCGCCGGAGTTCAGCTTGGTCGAGATCGGCATCCGCGTCCCGTTCACCAGGGCGTGGTCGGCCTTGGTGCCCAGGTCGGTGTGGACGGCGTAGGCGAGGTCGAGGACCGTCGCGCCGCGGTTGAGCTGGATCACCTCGCCCCGGGGGGTCAGGGCGAAGATGTCGTCCGGGTACAGGTCGAGGCGCAGGTTGCGCAGGAACTCGCCGGGCTCGATGCCGAGCTTGCTCATCGAGAACAGGTTGTCGAGCTGCTTGTTGGTGTCGTGCTGGATCGCGGCCTCGCCGCCGTGGGCCGCGGCGTTGCTGGACTTGTACTCCCAGTGCGCCGCCACCCCGACCTCGGCGAGCTGGTCCATCTCCTTGGTGCGGATCTGCAGCTCGATGATGTTGCCGTTCGGCGCCAGCACCGTGGTGTGCAGCGACTGGTAGCCGTTGACCTTCGGCTGCGCGATGTAGTCCTTCACTTTCTCCGGCACCGGCCGGAACTTCTCGTGGACCACGCCGAGCGCCGTGTAGCAGTCCAGCCGGCTTTCGGTGACCAGGCGGAAGCCGATCAGGTCGTCCACCTCGCGGAAGCTCAGGTCCTTGTCGACCATCTTGCGGTACACCGAGTACACGTTCTTGCTGCGGCTTTGCAGCGTCGCCTTGATCCCCGCTTTCTCCAGTCCCGCCGTCAGCTGCCGCCGGATCTTCGGCAGCGCCACCCGCTGCCGCTCCGCCGAGCGCTCTAAGGCGCTGCTGAGCGCCGCGAAGCGCAAGGGGTGGCGGTGCTCGAAGGACAGCATCTGCAGCTCGTCCCTGACCTGCTGGAAGCCCAGCCGCTCGGCCAGCGGCGCGTAGATGTCCAGGGTCTCGTCGGCGATGCGCTCCCGCTTGCTGCGGCGAGGGACGTTCGCCAGGGTGCGCATGTTGTGCAGGCGGTCCGCCAGCTTGATCAACAGCACCCGCCAGTCCTTCGCCACCGCCAGCAGCAGCTTGCGGAAGCTCTCCGCCTGCCGGCGCTCGCGGCTGCCGGGCGGCTCGAACTGCTCGAGGCGCTCGATTTTGCTGACCCCGTCGACGATCGCCGCGACCTTCGGGCCGAAGCGCTCCTCGAGGTCGGCGACGCTGTACGGGCAGTCCTCGACCACGTCGTGCAGCAGCCCCGCCGCCACGCTCTCCTCGTCGAGGTGCCAGCCCGCCGCGATGCAGGCCACCGCGACCGGATGGGTGATGTAGGGGGCGCCGTTGTGGCGCTGCTGGCCGGCGTGGGCCTGGGCCGCGAACTCGGCGACCTCCAAGAGGCGGCCGATCTGCTCCTGGGTGAGGCTGCGCCGCAGGGCGCTGACCAGCGTGTCCCGCTCGGTCGCGGGCAGGCTGGCCGCCGCCGCTAGCGCGGGGGCGTCAAGCGTCTGGCTGCCGGTCGTCAGCTTCGCCCGCCGCTTCGCCGGACGCCGCCTCGTCCGCCGCGGGCTTGGCCTCGCCGGCGTCCTCCTGGGCCGCTTCCGCGCCTTCGCCTTCCTCCTGCGGCGCGATCGAGGTCTCGCCGGAGGTGATGGCGACGGATTCCTTGAGGCTCTCGACCACGATCTTCTCGAGGTCGACGACGTAGTGGCCGGCCGCGATCTCCCGCAGGGCGACGACGACGGGACGGTCGTTCTCCTCGGGGAGCTCGGCGGGCACGCCGCGGCGCAGCTCGTTGGCGCGGGCGACGGCGCCGATGACGAGCTCGAAATGGTTGGGGGTCTGCCGGAGGCAGTCTTCTACGGTTGTTCTAGCCATGATGC
>MEIE01000001.1 GCA_001750625.1 Candidatus Amphirhobacter heronislandensis | reverse complement strand
TCGCGGTGGCCTCCCCGATCGCGACCTCGCCGTGCATTTCCATGCGCCGGCCGACCCCGGCGAAGTTCGCGAGGGCGCCGACCGCGTCGTCGGGCGCGACGCCGACCTCATGGGCGACCGCGAAGGCGGCGAGGCTGTTGCTGACGTTGTGCGCGCCGAGGGCTGGCAGCGTCGCCGCGCGGCTGCCGTACGGCGCTTCGAGCGTGAACTCCGCCCGGCCGCCGGCCATCTTGATGTCGCGGGCGCGGAAATCGGCCTGCGGCGCGCGCAGGCCGTAGCTGAGGACGCGCTTGGAGACCATCGCGCCGGCGGCGGCAAGCCGCTCGTCGTCGTGGCACATCACCGCGACTCCGTAAAAGGGCAGCTTCTCGAAGAAGTCGACGAAGGCGCGCTTGAGGCGCTGGATGTCCTGGCCGTAAGTCTCCAAGTGGTCGGCGTCGATGTTCGACGCAACCGCGATCACCGGCGACAGGTTTAAAAAGGAGCCGTCGGATTCGTCGGTTTCGACCACGATGAACTCGCCCTTGCCCAGGCCGGCGTGCGAGCCGAACTTGCGCACCAGGCCGCCGACGACGTAGGTCGGATCGAGGCCGGCCTCGTGCAGGACGCTGGCGATCATGCTGGTGATCGTCGTCTTGCCGTGGCTGCCGGCGACGGCGATGCCCTGGCGCAGGCGCATGAGCTCATTGAGCATGGTCGCGCGCGGGACCACCGGCAGGCCGCGGCGGCGCGCGGCGGCGAGCTCGGGATTGTCCGGCGCGATCGCCGACGAGAACACCACCGCCTCGGCGCCTTCGACGTTCGCGGCGTCGTGGCCGAGCGCGATCTTCACCCCCGCCTTTTCGAGCGCGCGGGTCGCGGCGCTGGCGTTAAGGTCCGAGCCGCTGATCTCGTAGTCCAGGTTGCGCAGCACCGCGGCGATGCCGGACATGCCGGCGCCGCCGATGCCGATGAAGTGGATGCGGCGCAGCCTATACATGGCCCAGCTGCTCCACGCAGGCTTCGGCGACGGCGGCGGCGGCGTCCGGCCGGCCCAGGGCGCGGGCGCGCTCGGCCATGCCGAACAGCTCCACCAGCCCGCCCGCCTCTTTCATGACGCCGGCGAGCGCGGCGGGCCGCGTCCGCAGCTCGCGGTCCTCCAGCAGCCGCGCGGCGCGGGCGTGCACGAGGGCGGCGGCGTTCGCGCGCTGGTGGCCGCCGGCGTGCGGATAGGGCACGAAAACCGCGGCCACGCCCAGGCAGGCGACCTCGGCGACGGTCGAGGCCCCCGCGCGGCAGACGACCATATGGGCTCGGGCCATGCGCGCGGCGGCGTCATCGAAGTAATCGGCGACCTCGGCTTTCACGCCCTGCTCCTGGTACGCCGCTTCGACCGCCGCCGCGCCGCCGGCGCCGGCGGCGTGCTCGACCTTCCAGCCGTCCTTGTTCGGCAAAAGGCCCAGCGCGCGCGGCACGCCTTGATTGAGCGAGTTCGCGCCCTGCGAGCCGCCGAGCACCAGCAGGTTCATCGATTCGCTGGTCGCCAGGCGCTTGGCTGGCGCGGGCTGGCCGGCGAATTCGGCGCGGACCGGGTTGCCGGTCACCTGGACCCTGCCGCCGGCGAAGCTGCCTTCCTGGCTCGCGAGAATGGCGTGGACCACCGGCGCGAGCAGCCGGTTGGCGATGCCCGGCAGCGCGTTCTGCTCATGCAGGAGGCGTCGCGCGCGGAGCCCGAACGACGCCAGCATGCCGGGCAGCGACGGGTAACCGCCGAGTCCGAGCACTGCGCCCGCGTCCAGTTCGCGCAGGATGCGCCGCGCGTCGGCCACCGCGGCCGGCAGCCGCAGCAGCAGGCCGAGGCGCCCCCCAGGCGCGCTGGCGGCCGGCCGCAGGTCGACGGTGTGCAGATCGACGCCGGCGGCGGACACCAGGCGCTCCTCGAGGCCGCCACGCAGCCCCAGCCAGGCCACCGCAACGTCCAGTTCGCGCAGCCGCTTCGCCACGGCGAGGCCGGGGTTGATGTGGCCGCCGGTGCCGCCGCCGCAGATCACCACGACTCCGCTCACGCCGCGACCTCCCGCCGCGCGCCGGCTGAAGCGCCGGAGCCTTGGGTGTCGCAGGCGATGGCCTGCAGCAGCGCCAGCGCCAGCAGCCAGGCGATCAGGCTCGAGCCGCCGTAGGAGATCAGCGGCAGCGTCAGGCCCTTGACCGGCAGCAGCGCCAGGTTGCCGCCGATGTTGATGAAGGCCTGGACGGCGAGCAGCAGGCCGATCGCGCGCGCCAGCAGGGCCTCGAAGATCCGGCCGCAGGCTTCGGCGCGCTCGGCGATCTCGAAAGAGCGGAACAGCAGCGTGGCGTACAGCAGCAGGACCACCGCGAAGCCCAGCACGCCGGTTTCCTCGGCGATGACCGAGATGATGAAGTCGGTGTGGGCTTCGGGCAGGTGCGACCACTTCTCCACGCTCTGGCCCAGGCCGCTGCCGAGCCAGCCGCCGTTGCCGAAGGCCATCAGCGAATGGGTCTGGTGGTAGCCGCTGCCGAGCGGATCGGCGAAGGGATCGGCGAAGGACGTCAGGCGCTGCATCCGGTAGGGCGCGACCGCGACCGCAGCAGCGGCCGCCGCGGCCGCCGCGGCGAGCACGAGCAGGCAGTGCGTGAGCCGGGCGCCGGCCATGAACAGCACCGCGAGGACGATGCCCGACAGGATCACCGCCGAGCCGAAGTCCGGCTGCAGCAGCAGCAGCGCGTTCGCCCCCAGCGCCATGGCTAGCGGGACGCAGAAGCCCTTGAAGCTGCGGATGCCGTCGCGGTTGGCGGCGCAGTAGGCGCAGGCGTAGACGACGACGGCGAACTTGGCGACCTCGATCGGCTGGAAGGTCGCCGGTCCCAGGTCGATCCAGCGCTTCACGCCCTGGACGGTGGCGACGCCCAGGCCGGGGACGTGGACCAGCGCGAGGCTCGCGACGCACAAAGCGGCGAGCGGCAGCGCGTGGACGCGCAGCAGCCGCAGCGGCGCGTAGCGGTAGACCGCGGCGCCCAGCCCCAGGCCCAGCGCGGCGTGGGCGAGCTGCCGGACCAGGTAGCCGAAGGCCCCCTGCCCCGCGCTGCCGGTGACGGTTGACGAGTACACCGCGACCAGGCCGATGGCGACTAAGATGGCGGTGGCCACCGCGATCGGCGCGTCGAGCTCGGCGACGCCCCGCTGCGGGGCCGGCGACCGCAGGCGGCGCAGCGCGTCAATCATGGCCCTCTTCTCCCGCCTCGCCGCACAGCCGCGCGACCGCGGCGCTGAAGGCGTCGCCGCGCGCGGCGAAGTCCGCATAGCGGTCGTGGCTGCTGCAGGCCGGCGACAGCAGCACCGTCCCGGCGCCATGCTCGCGCGCGGCGGCGGCGGCGGCCGCGACGGCCTCGTCCATCGCCACGCAATGCCGCGGCTGCACCCCATGCTCGCGCAGCGTCGTGGCGAGCCGGCAGTCTTCGCCGTCGATGACGATGACGGCGGCGGCCTTGGCCCGGACGGCTTCCATCAGCGGGCCGAAATCCTGGCCCTTGTCCTCGCCGCCGGCGAGCAGGACGCAGGGGCCGTCGACCGCGGCGAGCGCGGCGGCGGCGGCCGCGACGTTGGTGGATTTGGAATCATCGATGAAGCTCAGGCCGTCGAGCTCGGCCGCGAGCATGCTGAAGCGGTGCGGCAGGCCTTCGCTGCGCGCGAGCAGCGCGGCCGCCTCTTCGACGTCGAGCTCGGGCGCGGCGTGGTCGGCGATGGTCAGGGCGGCGCAGGCCGACAGCGGCATGATGCCGCGGCGCAGCAGGCCGTCCTGCGGGATGCCGCGCGCCTCGCCGCGCTTGACTATGTCCGCGCAGTTCACCATCCAGCCCGCGGAGGCCGCGGCGCCCTCGGCGCCGAAGCTCGCCGCGGCGCGCGCGGCGCCGGCTTCGGCGGCGGCAGCCGGGTCGTCGTGGCTGTAGACGCCGATGGCCGCGCCGCTGAACACCTTGGCCTTGGCGGCGCGGTAGGACGCGAAGTCGCCGTGCCAGTCGAGGTGGTCGGGGACGCAGTTGAGCAGGCAGGCGACGTCGGCGCCGAGAGGCTGGCGCAGGCGCGCGAGCTGGAAGCTTGAGAGCTCGGCGACCACGCAGTCAGGCCAGCCGCCCGCCTGCCAGTCGTGGTAGGCGTCCAGCAGCGGGTAGCCGATGTTGCCGACCGCGGCGGCGCGGCGGCCGGCGGCGCACAGCAGCCGGGTGGCCAGCGCCGCGACGGTGCTCTTGCCGTTGGTGCCGGTGACGGCAATCAGCAGCGGCCGGTTGCGCTCCTGCGGCCAGCGCGCCCGAAAGGCGGTCAAGAAGCAGTCGAGGTCGCCGACGGCCTCGAGCCCCGGCGGCAGGGCGGCCGGCGGGACGCCGGGCGAGACCGCGATCTCGTCGTAAGCGGCGGCGATGCCGGCGATCTCCTGATAGGAGTCCAGCCGGCGCGTCGCGACGCCGGAATGGGACCGCGCCAAGGCGGCGGCTTCGGCCGGTTCGGCGCGCGCGTCGACGACGTCCACCTCGCAGCCGCTGGCGCGGTAGTGCCGCACGAAGGACAGGCCGGTCCGGCCAAGCTGCACGACGAGCACGCGGTCCATGTCAGCGGATCTTCAGCGAGGCGAGGCGATGGTGATGATCCAAAAGCGGACCACGACGACGTTCTCGGGCCAGCCTTTCTCCTCGAAATGATGATGCAGCGGCGCCATCCGGAACACCCGCCGGCCGGTAAGCTTGTAGGACGCGACCTGGATCATGACCGAGACCGCCTCGAGCACGAACAGGCCGCCCATGATCGCGAACACCACTTCTTGGCGGATCACCACCGCGACGCAGGCGAGCGCGGCGCCGATGCCCAGCGCGCCGGTGTCGCCCATGAAGACCTGTGCCGGGCCGGCGTTGAACCACAAGAAGGCGAGGCTCGCGCCGGCGAGCGCGGCTAAGAAGATCACCAGCTCCTGGGCGCCGGCGACGCGCGGCAGGTCGAGGTACTGGGCGAAGACCTCGTGGCCGGCGACGTAGGCCAGCACCGCGAGGCCCGACGCGACGATCACGGTCGGCAGGATCGCGAGGCCATCGAGGCCGTCGGTGAGGTTGACCGCGTTGCTCGCGCCGACGATGCACAGCCAGCCGATGATGAAAAACCCGACCGCGCCCAGCGGCAGGACCAGGTCCTTCCAGTAAGGGATCAGCAGGCCGGGCTGCTCGCTGACGCCGGTGAAGGCCCACATCAGGACCAGCACCAGCGCGCCGGCGGCGGCCTGCAGCGCGATCTTGCGCCGCGCGGTCATGCCCTTGCGGGCCTGCGAGCGCGACTTGCCCCAGTCGTCCGCGAGGCCGATGCCGGCGAACAGGACCATGCCGGTGAGCGCGACCAGCAGCAGCGGGTTGCCCAGGTCGCCCCACAGCAAGGAGGCGGCGAGCAGCGCGACGAGGATCACGACCCCGCCCATCGTCGGCGTCCCCTCCTTCGCCTGGTGGCTGTCGGGGCCGTCGTCGCGGACCCGCTCGCCCAGCGCCGCGCCGCGCTGCCAGCGGATGAAGGGCGGATAGGCCAGCATGCCGATGGCCATGCCGGTGAGCGCGGCGAAGACCGAACGCGAGGTCACGTAGGTCAGGAGGTTGAAGACCCCGTGCTCGGCGCGGTACATCTCGGCGAGATGGTAGATCACGGCCGGTTCTCCAGCAGGGCGGCGACCACCTCGTCCATGCGCATGCCATGCGAGCCCTTGACCAGGATCGCGCAGCCGCTCGGCGGCAGCGCGGCCCGCAGCTCGGCGGTCAGCGCCTCGCGGTCCGGGCAGCCGCGCGCGCCGGCGGCGGCGGCGGCGGCCGAGGCGAGCGGGCCGCAGGCGAGGATGTCGTCGATGCCGGCCTGCTGGGCGTAGCTGATCACGTCGCGGTGCAGCTGCGCGCCGGCCTCGCCGAGCTCGAGCATGTCGCCCATCGCGATGATCTTGCGGCGCTCGGGCCGCGCGCGCAGGCTGTCGATCGCGGCTTCGAAGGATTCGGGCGAGGCGTTGTAGGCGTCGTTGATGAGCACGAAGCGGTCGGTGACGATCACTTCCTGGCGGCCGGGGACGCCGGCGAAGTTCTCCAGGCCCCGCCGGATGCATTCGTGGGGGGCGCCCATCCGCAGGGCGGCGGCGGCGGCGGCGAGCGCGTTCATCTCGTTGTGCGCGCCCGCGACCTGCAGGCTGGCCTCGTGCTGCTCGGCGCCGGCGGCGTAGACGAAGTCGCGGTCGGGGACGCGGCGGACGTCGGCGCTGGCGGCGCCGGCGTGCGAGAAGGAGATGACGTTCAGGTGCGCCGCCATCTCCCGCCACAGCGGATAGAAGCGGTCGTCGGCGTTGAGGACCGCGACCGCGCCCCGCGGCATGCTCGTGAGCAGCTCGCCCTTGGCCCGCGCGATGTCCTCCTCGCAGCTGAAATTGCCCAGGTGCGCGCGGCCGGCGTTGGTGATCACGCCCAGGCTCGGCCGCGCGAGCCGCGCCAGGCGGGCGATTTCGCCAGCGGCGTTCATGCCGGCCTCGACGACCGCGAGGCTGTGCCGCGGCCGCAGGTCCAGCAGGGTCAGCGGCAGGCCGATCATGTTGTTGTGGTTGCCGCTGGTGGCGTGGACGCGGTCGGCGCCGGCGAACTCCGCGAGGATGCCGGCCAGCATTTCCTTGGTGGTCGACTTGCCGTTGCTGCCCGTGACCATCGCCAGCGCGCCGTGATGGAAGGCGGCGCGCCACCAGTGGGCCAGGTCGCTGAGGGCGGTCATGGTGTCGGTCACCAGCAGCTGCGGCAGCTCGCAGGGGACCTCCTTGCTCACGATCGCGGCGGCGGCGCCCTGCTCGGCGGCGGCGGCGACGAAATCATGGCCGTCGCGCCCGCCCTTGAGGGCGATGAAGGTCTCGCCCGGGCGCAGCCGGCGGCTGTCGAAGCAGAGGCGACCGAACTCCGCCGGCTCGCCGTTCTTCCAGACTCCCTCCGAAATCAGCTGCGCCGTCGCCGGCGTCAGGCCCGTCGCGTTCTCAGCCATTGGCGCCTCCGGCGAGGAGCCCGCGCAGGACTTCGCGGTCGCTGAACGACGTCCGTGCGCCGCCGGGCCCGATGATCTCGTCTTCATCGCCCTTGCCGGCGACGAGGACGGCGTCGGCCGGGCCGGCGGCCGCGGCCGCGGCCGCGATCGCCGCGCGCCGGTCGAGGATCATGACGGCCTTCGCGTCGCAGCCGGCCATGGCTTCGGCCGCGATCGCCGCCGGATCCTCGTCGCGCGGATTGTCGGTGGTGACGAAGACCTGGTCGGCGGCCGCGCAGGCGGCCGCGCCCATCAAGGGCCGCTTGCTCCGGTCGCGGTCGCCGCCGCAGCCGAAGACGCACAGCAGCCGGCCCTCCGGATGCTCGGCGCGCAGCGCCTGCAGCGCGGCGGCCAGGGCCTCGGGCGTGTGGGCGAAGTCGACGTAGCCGGCGGGCCGTCCCGCCCCGGCGCCGATCGGCTCGAGGCGGCCGGGCAGCGGCCGCAGCAGCGCCAGGCGTTCTTCGACCTCGTCCCAGGCGGCGCCCGCCTGCAGCGCGGCGCCAATCGCGAGGGCGAGGTTGCTGGCGTTGTGGCGGCCGGGCATCGGCAGCTCGCAGCCCATGCTGCGGCCGGCGTGCGTGAACTCGGCCCGCCGGCCGGCGAGCCGCCACGCGAGGTCGCAGCCGTCGCTTTCGCCGCAGGCGAAGGTCTCACAGGACGCGCTGGCCGCCACTTGTTCAGCGTGGGCGTCGTCGGCGTTGACGACGGCGGCCTGCAGTTCGGGCCGGCTGAACAGCAGCGACTTGGCGCGCAGGTAATCGTCCCAGTCGACGTGGTAGTCCAGATGGTCCTGGCCGATGTTGGTGAAGACCGCGACGTCGCATTCGACGCCGGCCAGGCGGTCCTGCGCCAGGCCGTGGGACGAGGCCTCGATCGCGGCGGCGGCGCAGCCGGCGCTGACGAAGCCGGCCAGCAGGCCGTGCAGTCGATCGCGTCGATGCCGGCGCCGCAGGGCCCGGCGCCCAAGGTCCCCGCGTAGCCGCAGGGCGCGTCGGCCGCGGCGAGCAGCTGCGCGCACCACACCGCGGCGGTGGTCTTGCCCTTGGTGCCGGTGATCGCGACCAGGCGCAGCCGGGCGCTCGGCCGGCCGTAGTATTCAGAAGCGATGCCGCCGAGCAGGCCAGGCAGGCCTTCGACCGCGCAGGCCGGCAGCGAACTCGCCGCGGGCCGCGTCCCGTCGTGCAGGAGGGCGGCGGCGCCGCGGCGCTCGGCCTCGGCGACGAAGTCAAGGCCATGCGCCCTCGCGCCGGGCAGCGCGACGAAGACGTCGCCGGGGGCGACCGCCGCCGAGTCCGACGTCAGGTTCGCGCGGGCAGCAGCGTAGGGCTTGAGGAACTCCAGCGCCGCCCTCATCGTCCTAGCCCCTCTTGCGCGCCGGGCCGGCGCCGGGCGCCGAGGTCGCGATCAGCTCGCTGGCTTCCTCTTCTTCGGCATCCGGCGCGTCGAGCGGGACGCCGTACAGGCGCAGCGCCTGGGCCATGACCTTGGCGAAGACCGGCGCGGCCACCGTGCCGCCGTAGTAGCCGTTGCGGCTCGGCTCGTCGACGAGCACCGCGCAGACGAAGCGCGGCCGGCTCGCCGGCGCCAGGCCGACGAACAGCGACTGGTACAGGTCGCGGTCGTAGCCTTTGGCGCCGTCGGTGCGCCGCTTGTGCGTGGTGCCGGTCTTGCCGGCGACGCGGTAGCCGCTCACCGCCGCGCGCCGCGCCGTGCCCTCGGTCGAGACGACGCTTTCGAGCATCGCGACCACCTGCCGGGCCGTGGCCGGATCGAGCACGCGCGCCGGTGCGGGGCGTTCCGCGCCCAGCTCCAGCCCCGGCGCGGCCAGCATGCCGTCGGCGGCGAAGACGCCGTAGGCGCGCGCGAGCTGCAGCAGGTTGGCCGACAGGCCGTAGCCGTAGGCCATGGTCGCCTTCTCCACCGGCCGCCAGGATTCGTGGGGGCGCAGCCGGCCGCTGGTCTCGCCCGCCATGCCCAGCAGCAGGCCGCCGCCGAAGCCGAAGGCCTGGTAGCCCGCGTGCATGGCCGCGTCGTCCAGCATCTCGGCGACGCGCACGGCGCCGACGTTGCTCGAGCGCATGATGGTCTCGGTCAGCGTCAGGTCGGTGTCGATCTTCTTGTCCTGTATTAAATAGGAGCCGTAGCGCAGCGGCTTGGCGGTGCGCAGCAGCGTCCCCGGCGACAGCAGGCCCTCTTCGAGCGCGAGCGCGGCGAGCACCGGCTTCATCGTCGAGCCCGGCTCGAAGATGTCCTGCAGCGCCCGGTTGCGGCGCAGGTCCGGCTCGGCGGCGATGTTGTTCGGATTGAAGCTCGGCACGTTGGTCAGCGCGAGGATGTCGCCGGTGACGGCGTCAAGGACGATCGCCGAGCCCGCGCGCGCCTGGTGGTGCTCGACCGCCTGCGCGAGCGCGACCGCCGCGATGTACTGCAGCCGCGAGTCGATGGTCAGGTAGACGTCGCCGCCGTTGGTCGCCGGCTCGCGGCTGTGGACCTCGAGGACCTGGCCGCCGCTGGTGCGCAGCACCCGCATCTGGCCGGCCGCGGGCCGCAATTCGGCGTGGCGGGCGCGTTCGACGCCGACCATCCCCCGCCCCTCATGGTTGATGAAGCCGGTGACGTGGGCGGCTTCCTGCGCCGTGGGATAAAAGCGCCGGTAGCGCTTCTCGAAGCGCAGGTAGGGGATGCCGGCGTCGCGCGCGCGCCGCATCTCCTCGGGCGTCAGGCCGTGCCGCAGATAGGCGAAGCCCGACGTCCGCGCGAGGATCTCGTCGATCTTCGCGCCGTCCAGCTCCAGCTGCGCGGCGAGCGTCGCGGCGGCGCGGGCCGCCGCCTGAGGCTTTTTCTCCGCCCAGCCGCGGAACTGCACCGGGTTGAGGTGCGCCGAGTAGACCACCGCGCTCATCGCCATCGGCCGGCCGTTGCGGTCCCAGATCGCGCCGCGCTCGCCCTCGATCATGATCCGGTCGAGATAGCGGCTGCGCGCCTCGCTCGTCAGCATGTCGCCCTGGATCACGCTGCGCCAGGTCGCGCCGCCGAGCAGCAGCGCGAAGGCCAGCAGCAGGGCGAAGACGATCAGGTGCATGCGCGCCGGCGCGCAGGCCACCCGCCGCTCGCGCAGCTTAATCATCGCCCTGTTCCGCCTGGGCGAAATGGCCGGGCAGGTTCTGCAGGTCAACCAGCGTGCCGGCGCCGGCGTCGGGGAAGACCATCGCGTGCTCGGTGGCCGCCTGCCGGTGCAGCTGGTAGTAGTCGGTGAAGGCCGTGAGCTCGATCAGGTAGCGGCGGTTCTGCTCGCGCATGGCGAGGCGCTCCTGCTCGATCTCGTTGAGCGTCGCCTGCAGCTTGCGCGCCTGGTAGCGGACGTCGATGAGCTTGATGGACGCCAGGATGCACAGGACCGCGAGCAGGAGCACGGCGGCCAGCGCCCGCGGCACCCGCCCGATCATGGCCGATAGGCGGCGCGCAGCATGGCGCTGCGCGCGCGGCGGTTGGCCGCGGCCTCCTCTGCGGACGGCCGGCGGGCCTTGAACAGCCGCCGCAGCGGGCCGTCGTTGTGGGAGCGCGGGCCGATGAAACGCTTGACGATGCGGTCCTCGAGCGAATGGAAGCTGAGCACCACCAGGCGGCCGTTGCGCGCGAGCAGCGCGGCGACCTTGCGCAGCGCCTCTTCGAGGACCCGCAGCTCGGCGTTGACCCAGATCCGCAGCGCGAGGAACAGACGGGTCGCCGGATGGACGCCGCCGGCCCGCCGGCCGCCGCAGGCGCGCGCGAGGTCGGCGGTGCTGCGCAGCTCGCCGGCGGCGCGCAGCGCGACGATGCGGCGCGCGATGCTGCGGGCGCGGCGCTCTTCGCCGTACTCGCGGATCAGGCGCTCGAGCTCGGGCTCGGCCACCCGCGCGAGCAGCTCGGCGAGGCTCGGGCCGGTCGAGGAGTCCAGCCGCATGTCGAGCGGGCCGGCGCGCATGAACGAAAAGCCCCGCGCCGGGTCCTCGAGCTGCGGCGAGGACACGCCCAGGTCCATGAGGACGCCGGCGAGCTCCGAGACGCCGGCCTGCTCGACGACGGCGTCGATGTCGCGGAAGTTGGCGTGGTGCAGGCTGAAGCGCGCATCGGCCGCGCAGGCCGCGCTCGGCCGCACCGCCGGATCGGCGTCCAGCGCGAGCAGGCGCGCGCCGGCCGCGAGCCGCTCGAGGATCGCGCCGCTGTGCCCGCCGCCGCCGTAGGTCGCGTCGACATAGATGCCCGAGGGGTCATGGACCAAAGCTTCGACGCATTCGCGAAGCATCACAGGAGAGTGGGAGAACTTAGATTTTGAATCCATTCCACCCCTCAGGCAAAACCATCTTGCCGTCCTCCCGGCTTTCGCGGAAGGCGGCGTTGAGCTTCTTGAGCCGCTCGGCGCCCCAGATGCGGATGTGGTCCCGCATCCCCACCAGGGCGACTTCGGTCTCGATGCTGGCGTGCTCGCGCTGCTCGGCGCTGAGGCTGACGCGGCCGAGCTTGTCCAGCCGCAGGCCGGACTCGGCCATGCCGATGAGCGTCTGCTTGAAGTACAGGGCGCGCTCGTCGTTGTCCGGCATGCCGCTCACCTGCTCTTCGAGCACCTCGTACTTCGCCTGCGTCATCAGCAGCAGGAAGCCCTCGGGATGGCTGGTCACCGCCAGATCCCCTTCGGCCGCCTCCATCGCGCCGCGGAAACGGCTCGGCACGACGACCCGGCCCTTGGCGTCCCTTTTGACTATGCTCGTGCCGCGAAACATGCTTGTTAGGTATAATAAACGTCAGGAGGAAGTTGGCGCTCTGCCTGCAATTCTACCACGATTTTGCAAATAATAACACAATTTTCCATCATTTTACACCGCAATGCTAGAATGCAGAGCAGGAACTCCTGACTCCACGGCACTCCGCCAGTCATCCAACCACCCGCGAGGAACAACCATGAAAAACATCAAACTCTTCTGCACTGTCTGCGCTATCGCATTGATGGCGCAGCATTCCGTCCGCGCCGAGGAATTCATCGATTCGGCGCTCGTCATCAGCACCGAGCCCGTCGTCGAGCGCATCTACGCGCCCTCGCGCAACTGCCGGCACTCGGCCTACCAGAACCTCAGCAACCGGCCCGCCAGCGACGTGAACGGCGAGGGAGCGATCCTCGGCGCGATCCTCGGCGGCGCGGTCGGGGCGCAGTTCGGCAAGAACAAAGGCCAGGACGCGGCGGCCGCCTTGGGCGCCCTGATCGGCTCGCACATCGGCAGCGGCAAACGCGAGCTGACCGGCGAGCAGCTGCTCGGCGCGCTCGCCGGCGGCGTGGTCGGCAACCAGGTCGGCGGCGGCTCGGGCCGGACCGCGAGCACGGCGGCGGGCGCGGCGCTCGGCGCGGCGTTCGCGGGCGGCTACCTGTCGCGCGACCGGCGGGAGATCTCCCGGCAGTGCGGCTCGGACATCGTCTCGCGCCGGGTCATCACCAAGTACAAGGTCGAGTACGAGTACAACGGCCTGGTGCTCGAAGGCGAGCTGCCCTACAAGCCGGTCGACAGCATCGACGTGATCGTCAAGGTCGACGTGCTTGAGGACGCCACGCTCGAGCGCTTCCCGCACCAGCAGCGCTAGGCGGCCCGCCCCGGCCGGGGGAAGCGCCATGCAGGCCGCCTACCTGCTGGACGACCCCGCCGTCCTCGATCCAGCGAGCGACAGCTCGCTGGAGCTGATCCGCCGCCACCAGCTGCGGAGCCACCGCGTCCTGCTGGTGCGGCGGGACGGCGTCAGCCTGCGTGGCGGCGAGGTGAGCTTTCAGGCCCAAGTCATTGAAATCGCGGACGGCCAGGACCCTTGGCATCGTCTGGGACCGCTGGAACAGGTGGCGGCGGCAGCCTGCGATCTGGTCGCCATCCGCCTCGAGCCGCCGGTCGACGCCTCGTACCGCCTGCTGTGCCAGATGCTGGCCTACGCGGCCGCGCAGGGGGTCCGGGTGTGGAACCGGCCGCAGGCCATCCTGGCGCAGGAGGAAAAGCTCAGCGCCTTCGGCTTCGCCGCACACACCCCGCCCTCGCTCGCCTCGTCGAGCAAGGCTGAGCTGCTGGCGTTCTGCCGCGGCCGGGAGGCCGGCGTCATGGTCAAGCCCTTCAACAGCATGGGCGGCCGCGGCGTCTTCGCCTTCGCCAGCGGCGCCGACAGCAACATCGAGGTCGCGCTCGAGGAGATCCTGCGCCGCGACGGCCTCGCCCTGGTCCAGGAACGGCTGCCAGCGGTGGTGGACGGCGACCGCCGCGTCTTCGTCATCGACGGCCAGCCGGCCGAGCTGATGCTCAACCGCGTCCCGAAAGCGGACGGCCACCGCGGCAACATGGCCGCCGGCGGCCAGCCCGAGGCCATGCCGCTCGGCGAAGCCGAACGGCGCGTCGCCGAAGCGGTCGGCCCGGTTTTAAAAGAGCGCGGCGTGGTCTTCGCCGGCATCGACGTCATCGGCGGCAAGCTGACCGAAATCAACATCACCTGCCCCACCGGCCTCAAGACGGTCCGCGACCAGACCGGCGAAGCCTTCGCCGACCAGGTCATCGACGCGATGCTCGCCGCGGCCTAGCCGCGCCACTCCGCCATCGTTTTGGCCACCGCCGCGCGCCGGCGCGCGTCGGCCTCGGCCTTGGCGCCCTCCCCTTTGGAAGCCACGTCGGCGAGGTCCAGCTCGGCCACCGCCGCGACGCAGGCCTCGATCAGCTCGCGCTGCGGATGGATCTGGTAGACGTCGGGCAGGTCGGGATGGGCGGAGTGGTCGCAGTCGCACACCGCCAGCAGGCATTCGAGCTGCCCGGCGGTGCGCCAGGCGCCGGCGCGCCCGAGCAGCGCCGTGGCATCTTCGGGCTCAAGTTCAGCGAAGCCGTGCACCAGCCCATGTTCCCGCGTCGCGACCGTCGCGCCGGCCGCCGCCTTTTTCGGGACGCGCAGCCGCGCGCAGGCCGCCGCCGCAAGCTCGGCGCCGCGCTCCTCGTGGCCGGGATGGCGCGGCAGATCCGCGGCCGGCGTCAGCGCCTTGCCGACGTCGTGCAACAATGCGGCCCAGCGGTATTCCCACGGCCAGCTGTTGGCGGCGGCGGCCGTGAGCACCATCATGGTGTGGGTGCCGGCGCAGCCTTCGGGATGCTGCTTCGGGTCCTGCTCCACCCCGAACAGCGCGTCCACCTCGGGCAGGACCGCGGCCAGCGCGCCGCAGGCGCGCAGGCACTCGAACATGCGCCGCGGCCGCAGCGAAGCCAGGCCGCGGCGCAGCTCCATCCAGATCCGCTCGGGCGCGAGCTCGGCCAGCGCGCCGGCGGCGACCATCTCGGCCATCAGTTTTTCGGTCGCGCCGTCGATGATGAAATCGAGCTCGGCCGCGAAGCGCGCCGCCCGCAGCACCCGCAGCGGATCCTCGGCGAAGGCCTCGCTGACGTGGCGCAGCCGGCGCAAGGAGATGTCGCGGCGGCCCTGGTGGGGATCGATGAGGCGGCCGTCGTCCTCCTCCGCCATGGCGTTGACCGTGAAGTCCCGGCGCATCAGGTCCTCCTCGAGCGTCACCGTCGGCGCGGCGTCGACCGCGAAGCCCTTGTGGCCCCGGCCGCGCTTGCGCTCGGTGCGCGCCAGGGCGTACTCCTCCTTGGTTTCGGGATGCAAAAAGACCGGGAAGTCCGCGCCGACCTGCTTGTAGCCCTCGGCGAGCATCGCTGCGGGCGTGGCGCCCACCACCACGTAGTCGGCGTCCCGGGGGACGCGGCCTAAAAGCCGGTCGCGCACCGCGCCGCCCACCTTGTAGGCGCGCATGACGCTAGTGCCGCCGCGCTATGTGCCGGTACTCGCTGTAGCTGTCGTTGAGGCCGCCGCGGCTCGACCGCGCCGCCAGGTATTCGCGCAGGGAGGTCAGCCGCGCCGGCACCAGCGTCTTGGCGTCGTTGCGGCTCTCGCAGGTCGAGGGCAGCCGCATCGAATCCAGGTTGTCGCGGGTCAGCAGCGGCGGCAGGAACGGCGTCATCTCCATCCCCAGCGCCAGCAGCCGCGCCATGCCGCCGGACAGCCTGATGACGACCCGGCGCTTGCCCATCGCGGCCAACAGGCTCGCGAGGATCTCGGCGAAGCGCAGGGTCTCGGGGCCGCCGGCGCTCAGCGACTTGCCGAAGCAGTCCGGGTTGCGGACCGACGCCACCGCCATGCGCGCGAGGTCGTCGACCCAGATCGGCTGGAAGCGGGCGTCGGCGCCCGGCAGCGCCAGCACCGGCAGGTAGCGGGCCAGCTTCTCCAGCAGGCCCAAAAAGGAATCGCCGTCGCCGAAGACCACCGACGGCCGGATCACCGTCCATTCGCAGCGCCCGATCTTGCTGACGTGCACCTCGCCCTTGCCCTTGCTGCGCAGGTAGCGGCTGGGCGCGCCGGTCATCGCGTTCAGCGCGCTGAAGTGGATGAACTGCCGCACGCTGCCCGCCTGGGCGAGCGCGTCGGCGAGGCGCCGGACGAACTCGACGTGCACCGTCTCGAAGGTGTTCTTGCCCCGCTCATGCAGGATGCCGGTCAGGTTGAAGACGATGTCGGCGTGGGCGAGCAGCGCCGCGACCGCCTTCGGGCTCGACGGGTCGCAGGAGACGACGTCGGTGTTCGGGAGCACGATCAGGTTCTCCTTGACGCGCTCGCGCCGCCGCGTCGGCACGATCACGTGATAGCCGGCCTCGACCAGGAACTTGACGACGCGCTGGCCAATGAAGCCGCCGCCGCCGAAGACCACCACTTTCTCCATCGCGGTTATTTTAATTTAGGCGGGCCTTAGAGGCGCTGGCGCAGGCTGGCTTCGATGAAGGGCTGCAGGCCGCCGTCGAGCACCGCCCGCGGGTTGCCGCTCTCGACGCCGGTGCGCAGGTCCTTGACCCGCGACTGGTCGAGGACGTACGAGCGGATCTGCGCGCCCCAGGAGATGTCGTCCTTGCCGGCCTCGATGCGCCGCTTCTCGGCGTCCTGCTTCTCCTGCCGCAGCAGGTTCAGGCGCGACTGCAGCATCGACATCGCGGTGGCCTTGTTGACGTGCTGCGACCGCTCCTTCTGCGACTGGACGACGATGCCGGTCGGCAGGTGCGTGATGCGCACCGCCGAGTCGGTGGTGTTGACGTGCTGGCCGCCGGCGCCCGAGGAGCGGTAGGTGTCGATGCGCAGGTCGGCCGGGCTGATCTCGACCGCCTCGGCCTCGGGCAGCACCGGATAGGCGAAGACCGAGGCGAAGGTCGTGTGGCGCCGGTTGCCCGAATCGAAGGGTGACTTGCGCACCAGGCGGTGGATGCCGGTCTCGGTGCGCAGCATGCCGTAGGCGTGCTCGCCCTCGAGCAGCAGCGTCGCGCTCTTGACGCCGGCCTCGCCCAGGGTCTCCTCCACCGTGCTCACCCGCCAGCCGCAGGAGTTCGCGTAGCCGACGTACATGCGCCTGAGCATCTGCGCCCAGTCCTGCGATTCGACGCCGCCGGAGCCGAAATGGATGTCCAGGTACGAATCGCAGGCGGCGTGCGGATGCGCGAGCTGCTGCCGCAGCTCGGCGCCGTCCAGGGCCGCCGCGACCGCCTCCAGCTGCGCCGCGACCTCGGCCTGGATCTCCTCGTCGGGCTCGGCCGCCAGCAGCGCGAGCATCTCTTCGGCGTCGGCCAGCTGCTGGCGCGCGTCCCGCAGCGGCTCGACCTCGGCCTGCAGCCGGGCGCGCTCCCGCTGCAGCCCCGTCGGGTCCTCGATCTCGTCCCAGCCCTTGCACAGCTCGGCGTCCAGGTCCTTGATCCGGCCTTCCTTGGCCGCGCAGTCCAAGGCCCGCCAGGCCTGCTCGGCGCGGTCGTCGAGGCCGCCTTTGCGCTCGATCAGGCCCAGGCGCGACGGGACTTCCTGGGGCGGAGACTTGGCCTTGCTGCCGGTCATTATCTAAGTTTACGCCTTAAAACAATATAATTAGAAGCCGCCAACCTGAGATTCCAGCCGAAATGTCCGAACTCCAGGCCTTCTTGACCCCTGAATACATGGCGATCGCGGTCATCGCGGTCCTCATCATCGTCGCGGTTTTCTTCGCCATCGTCGCGAACAAGATCATCGGCGTCGACAGCAAGATGGCGGACCTGACCGACAACATCCACGTCAAAGTGGAGAAGGACATCACCGTCCTGTCCCAGCGGCTGCACGACGACCTCGAGGAGCGCGACGCCAAGCACAAGGCGGTGCTCGACAACCTCGGCGAGTCCTGGCGCGGCAGCCTCGAAAAGGCGGTCAGCGAGTTCCGCGGCGAGACCGGCAAGCTCAAGGGCGAGGCCGCCTACAACGCCGAGAACCTGCGCGAGTCGATGATGAAGATCATCTCCGACAACGCCGTCGACTTCGCCGAGCAGATCGCCAACGTCCGCGACGTCAACGCCAAGGCCGTCGAGGACTACCAGCAGAACCTCAGCACCCAGATCCGCGACAACGCCGCGCGCGAGCACGAGGAGATGACCAAGGCCCTCGAGGCGATCGCGGCCGCGGTCGACGGCAACGTCACCGACCTGGTGGAGAACCAGAAGAAATCCATCGAGAAGGTCACCAAGTCGGTCAGCTCCGGCTACCGCCAGCTCGCCGAAAAGGTCGAGCAGGACATCAACGCCAGCACCGGCAGCGCCAGCGAGACCCTGGCGAGCGTCACCAAGGCGATCAGCAGCGGCGTCGAGGACGCCAGCGGCAGCCTGAACGAGAGCCTCGCCAGCATGAACAAGGAGCTCGACGACAACCTGACGCGGATCAACTCGCGGGTCAACGAGGCCCTGGGCGCGGTCGCCACCGACATGGCGGGCAACTTCGGGACGATCTCCGAGCGCCTGAACGCCGACATCGACAGCGTGACCGAAAAGCTCGACGGCGGCATCAGCGACGTCTCCGGCAGGCTCAATGAGAACATCGACAGCGTCAACGCCAAGATCGATTCGGGCATCGCGAGCGTCAACAAGAAAGTCGCCGACGACCTGTCGGCGATCGGCGGCCAGATGGGCCAGGGCATCGACACGCTGGGCCAGCAGATCGACGCCAACTTCGACAAGGTCGGCGCCAAGGTCAACAAGCGCATCCAAAAAGACATGAGCGACATGCACGAGACCTTCAGCAACTTCGCCGCCAAGGTCGACGCCATCGAGCAGACGCGCGCCCACATCGCCCAGCTCGCCGAGAACGTCAGCGTGCTCGCGCAGGTCCTCGACGACCGCCGCGCCCGCGGCAGCCTCGGCGAGGTGCTGATCGAATCGATCGTCAAGGACACGCTGTCCCCCGGCGACTACGAGCTCAACGCCGAGCTGTCGAACGGCTTCAAGGTCGACTGCCTGCTCAAGCTGCCCAAGCCCAGCGGCAGCATCGCCATCAGCACCAAGCTCGACCTCAGCGACCTCGAGGTCGTCCTCGCTCCGACCGCCGCGGCCGGCGAGGTCAAGCAGGCCCGGGAGGCCTTCGGCGCCAAGCTGGCGGCGGCGATCGACGAGCTCGCGGCCAACGCCGTGATCAAGGACGAGACCGCCGAGGGCGCCCTGCTGCTGCTGCCGAGCGAGTCGGCCTTCTCCGAGGCCCACGTCAACCACCGCGCCCTGGTCGACGAGGCGTACAAGAAGCAGGTCTGGCTGGCGTCGCCGTCGACGCTGATCGCGATGGTGACGGTGGCGCGCGCGGTCATCAAGGACGCGACCGCGCGGCGCGAGATCGAAAGCCTGCGCGCCGAGCTCGCCGGCGTCGAGGCCGACTACGACAAGCTCGAGCGCAACATCGCGCAGCTGATGCGCACCAGCGACGACCTGCTGTCGCTGTCGACCGACACCCGCAAGGGCGCGCGGCGCATCAGCGACCGCTTCGGCCAGCTGCACAGCATCATCGGCACGGCCCCCGAAGCCGTCAAGCTTCCCGACGGCGGCGCGGCGGACGACGACGACGAGCAGCAGCCAAATTAACGCGGCGGCGAAGATGGCCGCGGCTTCCCTCGACCGGCTCAGCCCGCTGGACGGGCGCTACGCGGACCGCGCCGCGCCGCTGGCCGCGATCTTCTCCGAGGCGGGCCTCATCGAGCGCCGCTGGCGGCTGGAGATCGAGTGGCTGCTGGCCCTCGCCGAGCTGCCGGACTGCGGTCTCGAGCTGGACGCGGCGGCGACCGCCAAGCTGCGCGAGCTGGCCGCGGCGATGCCGGCGGACGCGCCGGCGCGGATCAAGGAAATCGAGGCCGAGGCGCGGCACGACCTCAAGGCGGTCGAGATCCACCTGGCCGAACGGCTCACCGCGCTGGATCTGGCGGCGGCGGCGCCGTGGCTGCATTTCGGCTGCACGTCCTGGGACATCAACAACCTCGCGCATTCGCTCATGCTGCGCGCGGCCCAGGAGGAGGTCCTCGACCCGCTGCTGGGACGGCTGCAGGAAAAGCTCGCGGCGCTGGCGACCGAGCACGCCCGGCTGCCGATGCTGGGACGCACCCACGGCCAGCCGGCGACGCCGACGACCCTGGGCAAGGAGCTGCGCGTCTTCGAGCGCCGCCTTGACGAATCCCGGCGGCTGCTCGCCGCCCACCGCTTCGCCGGCAAATTCAACGGCGCCACCGGCAACTACAGCGCCCTGACCGCGGCGGCGCCCGGCGTCGACTGGGAGAAGGCGGCGCGCGGCTTCGTCGAGGGCCTCGGCCTCGGCTTCGCCACCCACACGACGCAGATCGAGCCCTACGACAACCTGGCGCGTTACTGCGGCCTGCTCGCCGGCGTCAACAGCATCCTGCTCGACCTCGCGCGGGACGCCAGCCTGTACATCGGCATGGACTACCTGGTCCAGCGGGCGGCGGCGGCCGAAGTCGGCTCCTCGACGATGCCGCACAAGACCAACCCCATCGATTTCGAGAACGCCGAAGGCAACCTGCAGATCGCGAACGCCCTGCTCGGCTGCCTGCGCGAGGCGCTGCCGCTGTCGCGCCTGCAGCGCGACCTGAGCAACTCGACGCTGCTGCGCAACCTCGGCGTCGCGCTCGGCCACGGCATGCTGGCCTGGGACAGCGCGCTGCGGGGCCTTGAACGCGTCGCGCCCGATCCCGACGCCCTGCGCGCCGACCTCGACCGCAACTGGCAGGTGCTCGCCGAAGCGGTGCAGACCCGGCTGCGCGCCGCCGGCGACGCCGCGGCCTACGACCGCCTCAAGGAACTGACCAAGGGGCTGCGGCGCATGGACGAGGCCCAGTACCAGGACATGGTCCGGCAGCTGGTCCCCGACGAGGGCAGCCTGCGCGACGAGCTGCTGGCGCTGCGGCCGGAGACCTATCTGGGCAAGGCGGTCGAGCTCGCGCTGCTCAAGTCGTCCGACGGCGGCTGAACCACCAGCCCAGGGCGAACATCGCGACCGCCGGCAGGATTTTCATCGTCCACACCGCCGCCGGCAGGTCTGTGAAAAACCGGTCGAAGAAAAACGGATCGGTGGCGACCAGGCCGCCGCCGATGTAGCCCAGCAGCGCGCCGCCGAGCCAGATCACCCACGGGTGCTTTTTGATGATGCGCAGGACGAGGAAGCTGCCCCACATGATGATCGGGATGCTCAGCAGCAGGCCGAAGATCACCAGCCCGATGTCGTCCTTCGCGGCGGCCGCGATCGCCAAGGCGTTGTCGAGGCCCATGATGGCGTCGGCGAAGACGATCAGCATCATCGCCTCGCGCATGGTCTTGGGCTGGCGCTCCGCCGCGGCGGATTTTTCCTTGCCGTGGTCCTCGGTCACCATCCGCCAGGCGATCCACAGCAGCAGCAGTCCGCCAATCGCCTTGAGCAGCTCCACCCGCAGCAGGTAGACCGCGAACACCGCGCAGGCGGCCCGGACGACGATCGCGCCCATGGTCCCCAGGACCACGGCCATCCGCTGCTGCTTCGGCGGCAGCGAATTGGCCGCCATCGCGATCACGACGGCGTTGTCGCCGGCGAGGACCAGGTCGATCGCGATGATCGACAGCAGGGCCCCGAACCATTCGGGGGAGAACAGCTCCATCAGCCGATCGAGGGAAAGACGACGACGTGGTCGACCTGCGGCGCGACCGCGATCGCGGCGCCGACGGCCAGGTCGTGGCGGCTCGGCAGCACCGCGTAGATGTGGGTGCCCGCGCCGGTCGCGAGCTTGTACAGGATCTCGGCCCCGCGGAAGGATTTCTCCAAGACCCGCGCCGCGATGCCCTGCCCCTCCTCGGTGAGCACGATGTCGTCGGGGCGCAGCAGCATCTTGACGCTGCTGCCTTTTGCCAGCAGCGGCGTCGTCAGCGGCGCGGCCGCCTTGACCGGGCCGAGCTCGGTCGCGACCTCGTCGGCCGCGGCCAGCCTGCCGTCGATGAGCACGCCGTCGCCGATGAAGCTGGCGACGAAGGCGCAGTTCGGGCAATGGTACAGGTTGTAGGCGGTGTCCCACTGGCAGATGCTGCCGGCGTCGATCACGCCGCAGCGGTCGGCGAGGGCGAAGGCCTCGGCCTGGTCGTGCGTGACCAGCAGCGCCGTCGACTTCTCCCGCTTGATGATGTCGCCGACTTCCTGCAGCAGGCTGGCCTTGAGCGCGGCGTCGGTCCCGGCGAAGGGCTCGTCGAGCAGCAGCAGCCGCGGCCGCGGCGCCAGCGCCCGCGCCAGCGCGACCCGCTGCTGCTGGCCGCCGGACAGCTCGTGCGGCCGCGCCGCGGCGTAGTCGGCCATCGCGCACGAGGCGAGGATCTCCTCGACGCGGCCGCGCGTGGCCGCCGCCGTACCGCGCAGGCCGAAGGCGACGTTGTCAGCGACGCTCAGATGGGGGAACAAAGCCGAGTCCTGGAACATCATGCCGACGCCGCGGCGCTCGGCCGGCAGATGGAAATCCTGCGCGCTCGCCAGCGTCCCGCCGATGTGGATCTCGCCGCCGGAGACCTCCTCGAGGCCGGCGATGCAGTTGAGCACGGTGGTCTTGCCCGCGCCGCTCGGGCCGATCAGGGCGCCGGTCTCCCCTTCCTCGAGCTGCAGGCTCAGGCCATTGAGAATCGGGGTCCGGCCATGGTAGTGGCTGACGCTGGCTAGCTGCAGCTGCATCGTAGCGGCGGGATTTTAAATTAGGCGGCGAAGCGGCGGCGGGATTCGGCCATCAGCATCGGGTAGGCCAGGCACAGCAGCGTCAGGGTCAGCAGCACCAGCAGCAGCGCCGGCGGCGCCGCCAGGCCCAGGTCCTCGTCGCTGGCGTACTGGTACAGCAGCGGCGCGAGGGGGTCGGTGCCGAGCGGCCGCAGCAGCAGCGTCAGCGGCAGCTCCTTGATGATGTCGGCCGCCAGCAGCAGCCCGCCCGCCAGCAGCGACGGCCGCAGCAGCGGCAGCCAGACCTGCCAGGCCATCGCCAGGCGGGACTTGCCGGCGCAGCGGCCGACCTGGTCCATGCGCGGCGACACCGCGTCCAGGCCGCGCTCCAGCGCGCCGCCGGGAATGACGAGATAGCGGCAGGCCAGCGCCAGCACCAGGACGCTGACGCTCGAATGCAGCAGCCAGTGGGCCGAGTAGCCGGTCAGGCCGAACAGGCCGTCGGCGAGGGCGCCCGCCAGCAGCAGGCAGCCCATGCCGTAGACCACCCCCGGCAGCGCGTAGCCGCCCGCCGGCAGGATGCAGGCCACGCGGACCGCGGCCAGGCGGCTGCGCCGCCGCAGCCACAGCAGGGCCATGCCGATCGCGAAGCTCGCGCCGCCGGCCAGCAGCGCCAGCAGCAGCGTGTCCGCCAGCGCGGCCGCCAGGCGCTCCGGCCGCCAGGCGGAGGCCGCGAGGGCCTTGGCCGCCAGCGCCAGCGCCGGGACCGCGAAGCCCAGCAGCGCCAGCGCGGCGCAGCCGCCGCAGGCGAGGAGAGCCCGGCCGCCCCGCAGCCGGTAGACGCTGGCGCCGCCAAAATGCCTGAGCGAGCTTTCGTACTGGCGCTGCCGGCGGCGCATGAAGTACTCAAGGCCGAACAGCGCGATGCCGATCACGGCCAGCAAGGAGGCCAGCAGCGCGGCGCCGCCGCCGTCGCCGCGGTTGAGCCACAGGTCGTAGACCCGGTAGCCCAGGGTGCCCAGGCCGAAATCCTGCGCGACCGCGATGTCGTTCGCGGCCTCCATGAACACCAGCAGGACGCCGATGCCCAGCGCCGGCCGCGCCATCGGCAGCGCGACCTTGAAAAACGCGCCCCAGGGCGTGCAGCCCAGCAGCCGCGACGCGGCCTGCAGGCTCGAGGACTGCCGCGCGAAGCTCGCGCGGGCGAACATGTAGACGTACGGATAAAGGGCGAGCGACATCAGCAGGCAGGCGCCCGGCATGCCGCGCACGCCGCCGACCGCCGCCGCGTCCGCGAGGTCGCCCCACACGTAGGCGTGCAGGTAAGGCGGCAGCGCGAACGGCAAAAACAGCAACAGGCCGAAGGCGCGCCGGCCCGGGAAGGAGCACATCTCCACCAGCCAGGCGGCGGCCGTCCCCCAAACAAGCGCCAGCACGCTGGCGCCGCCGGCGAGCAGCATGGTCGCCGCCAGCATCGACGGCGTCCCGCGCGGCCACGACGCATCGGCTGGGAAAAGCCACGGCAGGACGAAAACCGCCAGCAGCGGCGCGAGCGCGGCCAGCAGCAGCGCCGCGGCGCCGGCTTGGCCTAGGCGCCTGCTCCAGCCCGCGCCCGCCATCGGCAGCCTAGTCGTCGAAGGCCGCTTCTGCGACCAGCGCCGCGGCGGCGGGACGCAAAGAAGCGATGCGGCCGATCGGCAGGCCGTTCACCGGCAGAGCGGCGGCGGCCTGCAAGGCGGCGGGCATCGCGACGTCCCGCCGGACCGGCAGCTCGCCGTTGGCGGCGGCGTAGATCCGCTGGGCCTCGGCCGACAGCATGTACTCGAGCAGCCGCGCGGCCGCCGCGGGCCGCTTGCTGTGCCTGGCGATCGCGCCGCCGCTGACGTTCGCGTGCACTCCTTCGGCATCCATGCGCAGGGGAAGCCAGCGCACCGCCTCGGCCGCCTTGCGTTCGGCGGCGTCATCGCCAGCGAGCATCTTGTGGTAGTAATACAGGTTCGCGACCGCGGCCTTGCACTGGCCGGACGCGACCCCCTTGATCTGCGCGCGGTCGTTGCCCTGCGGCCGGCGCGCCAGGTTGGCCTTGACGCCATCGATGAGCGCCCGGGCCTCCTGCTCGCCGTGCAGGCCGAGGTAGTTCGCGAACAAAGCGACGTTGTACGGATGGAAGCCGCTGCGCAGGCACAGGCCGCCGCGCCACCGCGCAGCGGCCAGGCCCGCCATCTCCTCTGCGGCGGCCGGACTGTCCTGCGGCACGAACAGCACCCGCAGCCGCCGCGTCAGTGCCACCCACTGCCGCGCGTCGCTGTGCGGCGCCGCCCCGATGACGCCGGCGTCGATTTCCTGCGTCAGGCCCCGGTCCTCGAGCTCCTGCAGCCGGCCGACGTCGGCGACGATCACCACGTCCGCGACCGTGTGCTCGCCTTCGCTCGCCAGGCGCTCGATCGCGCCGTTGGCGAGGTAAAGGGCATTGACCTTGACGCCGGTCGCCGCGGTGAAGCCCGCGAAGACGTCGCGCAGGAACACCTCCTGGCGCTCGGTGTAGACGTTGACCTCGTCCGCGCGCACGGGCGGCGCGGCCAGCGCCGCGGCCATCATCACGGCTGCGGCGGCGACGGCGCCCGCTTGCGTTTTCACCTGTTTTTGCAAATGATAATGATTATCATTATTCTAGCACGCGGCGGTCCGCATACTAAAATAGCGCAAGCCGCCGCCCTTCATCCGTCCGTCCGTGCCCCTGCCCCGCCTGCCAAGGCAGCTGCGCGACCATCTCGCCGAGCAGGCCCAGTCGCTGTGGGCGCTGGGCTTCGTGCTGGCGGCCGCCCTGTTCTCGCTCGCTTTGGCTCCCGCGCAGGAGGAAGCCAGCGGCTTCGAGGCGTACTTCGAAGACCTGCTGGCCGAGCCCGACTACGGCCCGGCCTACCCTTCGGCCTACGCGCCGCAGGAACGGCCCCTCGCGCTCGACCTGCCCTTCGCCGAGGAGGACGCGGCGGCGGCCGCCGCCGCCGAACCGCCCGTCCCGGCCGCCGAGAAAGAAGAGTGGCTCAGCTACACCATCGCCCGCCGCGACACCCTCGGCGGCATCCTGCGCAAGATCAAGGCCGACGACGAGGCCTTCGCCTATCTAGTCACCCTGCGGATGCAAAGCTACAACAAGCTGCATCCGCGCAAGCAGATCGACTACCGCATGGACGACGCCGGCCGCCTGGCCGCGCTGCGCTACAAGCTCAGCCCCGAGCTGCATTTCAACTTCGTCCGCAGTCCCGACGGCACGATGAGCGCTTCGGAGGACGTTCCCCAGCTCGCCAGCCGCCGCGTCAGCGGCCTCGCCGCCATCACGCCGGACACGCCGTCGATCTACCAGGCCTTCGTCAACGCCGGCATCCCGGATTTGATGATCAACAAGGTCGCCGACGTCCTCGAGACCCGGGTCGACTTCGTCCGCGAGATCCGCGACGGCGACAGCATCGCGATCTACTACGAGCAGCTGTACGACGCCGACGGCGACTACGCCGGCCCCGGCCAGCTGTACGGCGTCCACCTCATCAACCAGGGCGTCAGCAAGATCGGCCTGCTCAACCCGGCCGACGGCAGCTACTACACTGAAAAAGGAGAAAACTCCCAGCGCGCCTTCTTGCTGTCGCCGCTCAAGTTCACCCGGATCTCGTCCCGCTACAGCCTGCGCCGCTTCCATCCGGTCCTCAAAAAATGGCGCGCGCACCGCGGCGTCGACTTCGCCGCGCCCACCGGCACGCCGATCCGCGCCACCGGCGACGGCGTCATCGAGTTCGTCGGCACCAAGGGCGGCTACGGCAAGGTCGTGAGCATCAGGCATTACGGCGGCAAGTACACCACCCTGTACGCGCACATGAGCCGCTACGCCCAGGGCATGCGCGGCGGCGTCCAGGTCCTGCAGGGCGACGTGATCGGCTACGTGGGCTCCACCGGCCTGTCGACCGGCCCCCACCTGCACTACGAGTTCCGCATCGACGGCGTCCACGTCGACCCGCTGTCGGCCAAGGTGCCGGTGGTCAAGCCCTCGCTGACGGCCGAGCAGCTGCGCGCCTTCGCCACGGCCACCGCCGAGGCCCAGCGGGCGCTGGGCATCGAAGTGACGATCGAGGAGGCCGCCGCGGCGGCCGGGGAAGAAGGCTAGACGCTGAAGGACGAGCCGCAGCCGCAGGTCGAGGTGACGTTGGGGTTGTGGATGACGAACTGGGAGCCTTCGAGCTTCTCCTGGTAGTCGATCTCCGCGCCCGTCAGGTACTGCAGGCTCATGGAGTCGACGAGCAGCGTCACCCCGTAGTTCTCGAGGACGATGTCGTCATCGTCCTGGTTCTCGTCGAAGGTGAAGCCGTACTGGAAGCCGGAGCAGCCGCCGCCGGCGACGAAGACCCGCAGCTTGAGCTCGGCGTTGTCCTCCTCGGCGAGCAGCGCCTTGACCTTGGTGGCCGCGGCCTCGCTGAAATTGAGCGGCTGGCCGCCTGCGCTGGCGGCGTCGGCCGGCTTGCCGTCGCTGGCGGCGGCGCTGGTGGCGGGACTGCTCATGTGGCCGATTATTTTAACCGCTGGGCGGCGGGCGGAAGCGCCTGCGCGCTAGTCGAGCACGCTGCCGTTGGGCCGGGCCATCTTGTCGATGCGCTTGCGCTGCTTGTCGGACAGCTTGATGTCGCGGTAGGTCAGGTTCTCCTGCAGGTGGAAGCGCTTGGAGGAAGTGGTCGAGACCGAGTAGCCCCGGTCGATCATCCAGCGCAGCGCCACCGCCGCCGGCGAGGACTCGGTCTGGATGGCGATCTCCTGGATGATGGGATCGTCGATGACCTTGCCGCCGGCGAGCGCGCAGTAGGCGTTGATCTTCATCCCGTAGCTTTCGCTGACCTGGATCAGGGCGCTCCGGTCGTAGTAGGGATGCAGCTCGATCTGGTGGCAGTCGATGCTGTCGGTCTGCTTCACCGCCTGCTTGAGCGTCTGGTTGTCGAAGTTGCTGACGCCGATGTAGCGCGTCTGCCGCCGGTAATCCCGGGCGGCGCACAGCAGCTCGAAGACGCTCTTGTACTCCGAAGCCTCCGGCGGCCAGTGCAGCAGCAGCAGGTCGACGTACGAGGTCTGCAGGTAGTGCAGGGCGGACTCGAGGGCCTCGGGGAACTTGGATTCGGCGTAGTTCGACGGCCAGATCTTCGTGGTGATGAAGATGTCTTCGCGGGGGATGCCCGAATCGACTATCGCCTTGCCGATCTCGACCTCGTTGTTGTAGATGTCGGCGGTGTCGATGTGGCGGTAGCCCAGCTCGAGGGCGTCGAGGGTCGCCTGAATCGCCGCGTCTCCCTCCAGGCCATACGTCCCGAAGCCGAGTTCCGGAATCGGCATTTTCGGCTTTTCCGCCTCGTTTTCTTCCGCCATGGGTTCTCCAATCTTGCTTATAATTGAACGCGTTATTATATGATAAGCGCGCTTCGGCGGGCCCGGCGGCCGGGCGGGACGGCGGCCGGCTGAAATGGCGGCCCGCGGAGCCAAGCCGCAGGCGCGCGCCGCCCGGGGCGGCCGCCTGCGTCCCGCGGACCTGCTCAAGCTGCGGCCCAGCCACTACGAGGACGAAACCCGCGTCACCGCGATCGCCGACGCGGAGCCCGGCGTCCCGGCGCTGTTCGAGGGAATCTGCGAGAAGCAGGTCGCGACTTACCGCGTCCTCGAGTTCGTGCTCGCGGACGACACCGGCCGGCTGACCGTCACCTTCGTGCGCTTCAATCCGGGCATGCGGTCGGCGACGGCCGTCGGCAAGCGGCTGCGGCTGTTCGGCCAGCCGCAGGCGGGCGGGCGCGGCGGCCTGCTGCGCCGCGGGCCGCTGCGGCTGGTCCATCCCCGGCTGCGCGGCGCCGAGGCGCCGCTGCCCGCGCACCTGACCGCCCGCTATCCGAAAGTCGCGGGCTTCAGCGAGGCCGTGATCGCGCGCCACGTCCAGCGCGAGCTGCTGCGGCTGCGGGAGCTGGGCGACCCCCTGCCGCCGCCGCTGCGCCGCCGCAGCGGCACCCTGCCGCTCGCCGAGAGCCTGCGCCTGCTGCACCGGCCGCAGCCGCATGAGCTGCCCTTGATCGAGAAACGGGCGCTGCCGAGCCTGAAATTCGACGAATGGCTCGCCCACATCGCCTTCAAGCAGCGGCAGAAAAGCCGCATCCGGCACAGCGAGGCGCCGGCGCTGGCCGCGCCGGCCGGCGCCATCGACGAGTTCGCCAAGCGGCTGCCCTTCGTCCTCACCGCCTGCCAGCGCGGCGCGATGGAGGAGATCGCGGCCGACCTCGGCGGCAGCCGCGCCATGCGCCGGCTGCTGCACGGCGACGTCGGCAGCGGCAAGACCGTGGTCGCGGCCTTCGCCTGCTGGCTGGCGCTGCGGGCCGGGCGGCAGGCGGCCATCATGTGCCCCACCGTCATCCTCGCGAGCCAGCACCACCGCCGGCTCAAGCCGATCTTCGCCGCCCTGGGCTTCGAGTGCCACCTGCTGGTGAGCGCGACCAAGGCGACGGAGCGCCGCGCCCTGCTGCAGCGGCTGGCGACGCAGCAGGACTGCTTCTTGGTCATCGGCACCCATTCGCTGGTCCAGGACGAGGTGGAGATGCCGCTGCTCAGCCTCGCGGTGATCGACGAGCAGCAGCGCTTCAGCGTCGCGCAGCGCAAGAAGCTCGAGAGCAAGGCCCGGGTCGCGCACGTCTTGATGATGAGCGCGACGCCGATCCCGATCACGCTCGAGCTGGGCATGCTCGCGCACCTGGACACCTCGCGGCTGGTCGAAAAGCCGCAGCGCGGCGCGATCCGGACCCTGGTCTTCAACGCCTCCCGCACCGACGAGGTCCTGCGCGAGATCGTCCGCCACCAGCTGCAGACCTACTGGATCTGCCCGCTGATCAAGCAGGGCGCGGCCGCCGGCCTGCGCGCCGCCGAAGACGAGTACGAGCGCATCCGCGCGCTGCTGCCCGGCCTGCCGGCGGCGCTGATCCACGGCAGCATGGACAGCGCCCGCAAGCTCGCCGCGATGAACGAGTTCGAGACCGGCGCCATCCGGCTGCTGGTCGCGACCACCGTCGTCGAGGTCGGCATCGACGCGCCCGAGGCGGACGCCATCGTCATCAACCACGCCGAGCGCCTCGGCCTGTCGCAGCTGCACCAGCTGCGCGGCCGCGTCGGCCGCGGCAGCAGCAAGGGCTTCTGCGCCCTGCTCTACGACCCCGGCCTCGCCGAGCAGGCGGTCAAGCGGCTGCGCGTCATCCACGCCGAGAGCGACGGCTTCGCGATCGCCCGCGAGGACCTGCGGCTGCGCGGTCCCGGCGACCTGGTGGGCAAGCGGCAGTCCCGCGCCTTCAAATACGTCTTCGCCGACCTGTTCCGCGACGCCGCGGCCGTCGAGGCGGCCCAAAAGGCGCTGGCCGGGCTGGACGCGCAGCAGCTAGAGGCGCTGCAGCCCTGGCTGGACTTTTGGCTGGGGAACCTGCTGGCCTAGGGCCGGCTGAGCTCGAGGACGCCGCCGGACTGGGCCATGTCGAGGCCGCGGATGGCGTTCATGCCGAACAGCACCATGTCCTCGTCCATGTTCTCGAGCACGATGCCCCTGACGTTGGCGAACCGCATGCCGGCGAACTCGAGCTCCTCGATGCGGGTGGCCCAGGCGCTGGCGGTGCCGTTGGCGGTGCCCACCGAGATCCTGCGGCCCAGCTCGAGGCCGGCCGCCTCCGCGACCTCCTGCGGCAGCGCGACCTGGCTGGCGCCGGTGTCGAGCACGAAGACCACGGGGACGCCGTTGACGCTGCCGCGGGCGCTGTAGTGGCCCGAGGCGTCGGCCCGGATGCTGACCTTCTGGCGGCCGTCCTCGATGAAGATCGTCGACTCGCTGACGTTGGGGGCGGAGAGCATGTGATGGAAGAAGTACACCACGACCGCGAACAGCAGCGCCCAGCCGAGGACGATCATCAGCGTCCCCGGGCGGCGCGGCGGCTGGCCGTAGCCGTCCATTGCTAGAACAGCATGCGGCGGTAGATCTTCATCTCCTCGACCGACTGCTCGATGTCCTGCAGCGCCCGGTGCTCGGTCTCGGGCTTGGCGAGGGAGGGGCCGCCGCCTTCGAGCCAGCGCTGGCAGGCGATCTTGAAGCTGGTCACGTCGAGGTTGCGGTAGTGGAAGTAGTCGTGCAGCTCGGGCATCAGCCGGGCCAGGAAGCGCCGGTCCTGGCAGATGGTGTTGCCGCACATCGGCGACTCCCGCACGCCGACGTGCTTGCGGACGAAGGCCAGGGCCTGCCGCTCGCACTCGGCCGCCGTCAGGCGCGAATTGCGGACCTCGTCCAGCAGGCCGCTGCGCGCGTGCGTGCTGCTGTTCCACTTGTCCATGCGCTCGAGGACCTCGGCGTCGCAGCCCAGCACCCAGCTCGGCGCCTTGGCCACGATCTCCAGGTCGCTGCTGGTCACCAGCAGCGCCACCTCCAGGATCTGGTCCTGCTGAGGATCCAGTCCCGTCATCTCAAGATCAATCCACAGGAGATTGTCCTTGGCCTTGCCCGTCTTGCCCATGGCGCCCATCGGCAATTTTAACGCCAGATTCGGGCAGTTACTAGAATCTGCGGCCATGGCCCCGCCGCGCGCCCCCCGGATGCTCAGCGAAGCCGCCATGCTGCGCGCCGTCGTCCAGGCGGTCGCGCCGGTCGCGGCCAGCGAGCTCCTGCCCCTCGGCCCGGCCCTGCGCGGCCGCGTCTGCGCCCGCGACCTGGCCAGCCCGCTGGACCTGCCGGGCGGCGCGACCGCGACCATGGACGGCTACGCCGTCCGCCGCCGCGACCTGCCCGGGCCCCTGCCGGTAATCGGCGCGGCCGTCGCCGGCGCGCCCTGGACCGGCGCCGTCCCGCCCGGCACCTGCGTCAAGATCGCCACCGGCGCCTGGGTCCCGGCCGGCCTCGACGCGGTCCTGCCCTGGGAGACGGTGACCGCGGACGCGGAGCGCATCACCGCGGCCGCTGCCCCACGCGCGGCCAACATCCGGCCGGCCGGCGCCGACGTCCGGCGCGGGACGCCGGCGGCCAAGCGCGGCCAGCGGCTCGGCGCCCGCGACCTGGCCCTGCTGCACGGCCTCGGCGTCGACCGGGTCGAGGTGTGGCGGCGGCCGACGGTGGGCGTGATGTCGACCGGCGACGAGCTGCGCGACGGCGGCGCGCGGCTGGACCCCGGCTGCTGCCACGACGCCAACCGCGGCATGCTGCTCGCCCTGCTCGCCCAGCACGGTTTCGAGGCCCGCGACTGCGGCCTGATCCACGACGAGCGCGCCGCGCTCGAAGAGCGCATGCGCGAGGCCGCGGCCGCCTGCGACCTGCTGCTGACCTCCGGCGGCGCCTCGGTGGGCGAGCGCGACCTCGTCAAGGCGGTGCTCGCCGAGCGCGGCCGCCTGACCAGCTGGCGGGTCGCGATCAAGCCGGGCAAGCCCTTCGTCCTCGGCGAGCTGGACGCAACGCCGGTGCTCGGCCTGCCCGGCAATCCGGCCTCGGCCTTCGTCACCTACATGCTGCTGGCGCTGCCGGCGCTGCTGCATCTCGCCGGCTGCGATCCCCTGCCGCAGCCGCCGGTCGTCCGCGCCCGGCTGCGCGGCGGCTGGCGCAAGAGCACGCCGCGCACCGAGTACCTGCGCGCCCGCCTGAGCCAGGGCCGCAGCGGCCCGCAGGTGAAACTGTGCGCCCAGCAGGATTCGGCTTCGCTGGCGGCGCTCGCCGAAGCGAACTGCCTGGTGCGGATGCCGCTGCGCGCGACGAAGCTGGCCGCCGGCGACGAAGTCGACGCCCTGGTTCTCGACGACCTGCTCTAGCTTTCCGCCGCGGCCGCGAGCCAGTCGCGGGGCTGGAGGAAATCGCGCGCCAGGACCTCCTCGTCGCGCGGGTCGCGGCCGGCGGCGAGCGCGTCCCAGCCGGCCAGCGGCGGCAGCGACATCAAGATCGCGTCGATCTCGCCGCCGGACTGCAGCCCGAACAGCGTCCCGCGGTCCTGGACGAGGTTGAACTCGACGTAGCGGCCGCGCCTAAACAGCTGGTGGGCGCGCTGCGCCGGCCCGTAGTCCATGCCGCGGCGGCGCTCGAGGATCGGCAGGTAGGCCGGCAGGAAGGCGGCGCCGACGCCGGCCGCGCAGGCCCAGGCCTTGGCGAAGCCGCCCGCGGCGTGGTCGTCGAAGAAGACGCCGCCGATGCCGCGCGCCTGCCGCCGGTGCTTGATGAAGAAATACTCGTCGCAGGCCGCCTTGAAGCGCGGATGCAGCTCGGCGCCGTGCGGCTCGAGGGCCTGTTTGCAGGTCAGATGGAAATGCCGGCAGTCCTCGACGAAGCCGTAGTGCGGCGTGAGGTCCATGCCGCCGCCGAACCACCAGGCCGGATCGGCGTCGGCGGTGGTGAAAAACCGCAGGTTGAGATGGACGGTCGGCGCGTAGGGATTGCGCGGATGGACGACCACCGAGACGCCGGCGGCGCGGTAGGGCCGGCCGGCCAGCTCGGGCCGGGCGGCGGACGCGGCCGGCGGCAGGGAGGAAGCGGCCACCTCGGACATGCTGACCCCGGCGCGCTCGAGCACCGCGCCGTCCTCGAGCAGCAGGCCCGTGCCCTCGCCCAGCTGCGAGTTCCAGCGGCGGCGGACGAACACGCCGCCATCGGCCGCGGCGAGGCCGGCGGCGATCTGTTCCTGCAGCGCGGCGAGGCCGGCGGCCACGGTCTCGATGCTGGCTGGCTCCGACATCTCGTTCGCAGGCGATTATACGCCCCGGCGCGGCGCGGCGGTGTATTAAAATTCCCGCAGCCGCACGGGCGCCGGACCGGCGCAAGCCGCCAGTCCAGCATCGATGACCGCAACCGTGACCGATTTCGACATCGCCATCCGGCTGGGCGAGGTCGCCCGCGAAATCCTCATCCCCCGCGCCACCGCCGCGGATTTCGGCGTCCGGACCAAGGACGACGGCAGCCCGGTGACCGACGCCGACCTCGCCTGCGAGCGCGCCATGCGCGGACTGCTCGCCGAGCTGGTACCGTCCGACGCGGTCTGGGGCGAGGAGCTGGGCCAGGAGACCGGCGCGCGCTGCTGGGTGCTCGATCCCATCGACGGCACCAAGGCCTTCGCCAGCGGCAGCCCCCTGTTCTGCAGCCTGGCGGGGCTGGTCGCCGACGGGTCCTTCGCCGCCGGCGTGATCGAAGTCCCGATGCTGCGGCAGCGCTGGGCCGCCGGCGGCGGCCAGGGCGTCGTCGCCGGCCCCGACGGCGAGCGGCCGCTGGCCGGCCTCGCGTCGGCCAAGGAAAAGCTGGCGGAGGCCTCGGTCGCGGTCACCGCGCCCCTGCGCCATCCGCGCGGCGCCGAGCTCTGCGCCCAGGCGGCGTTCACCCGCTACGGCGGCGACGCCTACAACTTCGCCTGCGTCGCCAGCGGCCGCCTGGACATCGCCCTCGACGAAGGCCTGCAGCCGCACGACTTCACCGCGCTGCTGCCGGTGCTCGCGCACGCCGGCGCCTGCTGCAGCGATTTCAGCGGCCGGCCGCCGGTGCCGGGCCAGCCCAGCGACCTGATCGCCGCCGGCAGCGCCTCGCTGCTCGAGCAGGCGCTCAAGATCCTCGCCGGCTGATGCATCCGGCGGTCGCCCGGCACGCCGGCGTCTTCGCGCGCGGCATGCTGATCGGCATCGCCGACCTGATCCCGGGCGTCTCCGGCGGGACCATCGCCTTCATCACCGGCATCTACGAGCGCCTGCTCAACTGCATCCGCCTCGGCTCGAGCCCGGCGGTGCTGCTGCAGCTGCTGCGCGGCGAGATCCGCCTGTTCTGGCGCAGCGTCGACGGCAGCTTCTTGGCCGTGCTGCTCGCCGGCGCCGCGGTCGCGATCTTCGCCGGCGCCGACCTCGTCCATCTGCTGCTCGCCGAGCACACCGCTTTGATCCTCGCCTTTTTCCTCGGTCTGACGCTCAGCGCCGCCGCCTGGCTGGCGCGGGAGCTGCGGCCGCGCGCCGACCTCGCCGCCTGCGCCGCCGCCGGCCTCGCGCTGGCGCTGGCGGTGGGCCTGCTCGCGCCCGCCGAGAGCGCGGCCGCGCCGCCGCTGTACGCTTTTTTCGCCGCCGGCGCCCTCGCCCTGTGCGCGATGATCCTGCCGGGCATCTCCGGCAGCCTGCTGCTGCTGCTGTTCGGCTTCTATCCGCATCTGATCGAGGCCCTGCACCAGCGCGACCTCGCGGTCATCGCCGTCTTCGCCGCCGGCGGCATCGGCGGCCTCGCGCTGTTCGCCCGGCTGCTGGGCTGGATCCTGCGGCGCTGGCGCGACCGGACCCTCGCCCTGTTGATCGGCGTCATGCTCGGCGCGGTCGTCAAGCTGTGGCCGTGGAAGGAGCCGGCGGACGGCGTCCGCGTCATCCTGCAGGCCAACGTCCTGCCGGCGGCCGAGCCCGGCCTCGCCTACGCCGCCGTCCTGTTCGCCGTCGGCTGCGCCAGCGTCTTCGCCGTCGAGCGGGCGGCCCAGCGCATGCGCCAGGCGCTCGCGGGGAGCTAATCTCCGGCATGGCGGTCTTCACCCAGGCGGACCACGCCGACGCCGCGCCGTGGCTGCGGGACAACTACGGCATCGAGCTCACCGGCGAGCTCGAGCCGATCACCGAGGGGATTGAGAACAGCAACTACCGCTTCACCGCGGCCGACGGCGCCCGCTACATCTTCACCGTCATCGAGGTCTGGGACGAGGAGCTGGCCGGCTGGTGCGTCCGGCTGGCGCGGCACCTGCACGACCGCGGCGAGCCCGTCCCCCGGCCGCTGCGCAACCGCCTGCGCGACGGCCCGCTCGGCGTCTTCGCCGCCAAGCCGGCGGTCGTCGTCGATTTCGTCGACGGCGCCTGGCTGCCGGCGCCGGACGCCAGCCAATGCGGCCTGGCCGGGGGCGCGATCGCGCGCCTGCACCGCGCGGCCGCCGACTTCGCGCCGCTGCTGCCCAATCCGCGCGGCGCCGCCTGGCGGCGGGAAACGGCCGCCGAGCTGCGGCCAAGCCTCCCCGCCGCCGACCAGGAGCTGCTGGACGCCGCCCTGGCCCGCGACGAGGCCCTGCAGGCCAGCGGCCTGCCGCGCGGCGCCTGCCACTGCGACCTGTTCCGCAACAACTTCCTGTGGCGCGACGGCGCGATCGCCGGCGTCATCGACTTTTACTTCGCCGGCGAGGACTTTTTGCTCTTCGACCTGGCGGTCGCGGCCATCGACTGGACCATGGACGAGGACGGCGCGGTCGACGGGCCGCGGCTGGCCGCCCTGCTCGCGGCCTACCGGGCCGGCCGGGCGCCGGACGCCGCCGAGGCCGCCGCCTTCGGGGACGCGCTGGTGGCCGGCGCGCTGCGCTTTTGGCTGTCGCGGCTGCTGGACGTGGCGCGGCCGCGGGACGCCTACGCCCTGCAGCCGCATGACCCGGTGGTGTTCCGCCGGCGCCTTGCGCGCTGCCTCGCGGACCGCGAGCGGCTCGCGGCCGCGCTGCTTAATGGTTAAATAAATCGGGCGGAGATTGGAATGAGCGTCAAACCGGACACCTGGATCAGGACCATG
Source organism: Candidatus Amphirhobacter heronislandensis (assembly GCA_001750625.1). Classification (GTDB taxonomy): domain Bacteria; phylum Pseudomonadota; class Gammaproteobacteria; order Tethybacterales; family Tethybacteraceae; genus Amphirhobacter; species Amphirhobacter heronislandensis. Next base: position 46,839 of record MEIE01000001.1, on the reverse strand, counting down.
GCCAAGGAGCATGGCATGATCGAGCCGTTCTGCGACGGCCAGGTCCGCGCCGCCGAGGGCGGCGCCGGCATCGTCTCCTACGGCCTGTCGAGCTACGGCTACGACGCGCGCTGCGCGAGCGACTTCCGCATTTTCACCAACACCAACGCGACCATCGTCGACCCCAAGCGCATCGACCCCGGCTCGATGATCGCGCACGAAGGCGACGCCTGCATCATCCCGCCGAACTCCTTCGCGCTGGCGCGGACGGTCGAGTACTTCCGCATCCCGCGCGACGTCATCACGGTGTGCATCGGCAAGTCGACCTACGCCCGCTGCGGCATCATCGTCAACGTCACCCCGCTCGAGCCCGAATGGGAGGGCTACGTCACCCTCGAGCTGTCGAACACCACCCCGCTGCCGGCCAAGGTCTACGCCAACGAAGGCATCGCGCAGGTCATCTTCCACCAGGCCTCGGAGCCCTGCGAGACCTCCTACAAGGACCGCGGCGGCAAGTACCAAAAGCAGATGGAACTCACCCTGCCGAAGATTTGAGCTCCGCCTGGGCCGACGCCTGGGCGGCCGTGATCCTGGGCGTCGTCGAAGGGATCACCGAATTCCTGCCGGTCTCGTCGACCGGCCACCTGATCATCGCCGCCGACCTGCTCGGCCGCGACGAGGCGGCGATCGACACCTTCATCGTCGTCATCCAGCTCGGCGCTATCCTCGCGGTGTGCTGGATCTACCGGCAGCGCCTGCTCGGGCTGCTCGGCAGCCTCGGCGCCCGCTCGACGCAGCACTTCGCCGGCCGCCTGTTCACCGCCTTCTTGCCGGCCGCCATCGTCGGCCTGCTGCTGCACGCCCAGGTCAAGGCGCTGTTCGCGCCGGCGAACGTCGCCATCGCCCTGATCGTCGGCGGGATCGCGATCATCGTCATCGAGAACCGCCAGCCGGCGGTCCGGGTCCGCAGCATCGACGACGTCGGCTACCGTGAGGCGCTGCTGATCGGCCTCGCGCAGGTCCTCGCGCTGTTTCCGGGCGTGTCGCGCGCCGCCGCGACCATCATGGGCGGCCGCCTCTGCGGCCTCGACCGCGTCGCCGCCACCGAGTTCTCGTTCTTCCTCGCGATTCCGGTGATGGTCGCCGCGTCCGGCTACGACATGTACGCGAGCTGGGACCAGCTGCGCGCCAGCGACCTGAAGCTCATCGCCATCGGCTTCGTCACCGCCTTCGTCAGCGCGATGCTCGCGGTCAAGTGGCTGCTGCGCTTCATCGCGGTCCGGGACTTCAAGCCCTTCGGCTGGTACCGCATCGCGCTCGGCGCGCTGGTCCTGGCGCTGCTCGGCGCCGAAGCCTAGGCGCCGCCGGCGCCAGCGACCGCCATCTCGTCGAGCAAAAGGGCGCCGCAACTCAGGCCGCCCTGCTCCAGGAAATCGTCGCCGCCGGCGACCAGGCCTTTGAGCATCGCGGGCAGGCTGCCGGCGATGGTCGCGTCCTTGACCGGGTGGGCGATGGCGCCGTCCTTGACCCAGAAACCCGAGGCGCCGCAGCTGTAGTCGCCGGTCGCGGCGTTGGCGCCGGCGCCCATCAGGCCGGTCACCAGCAGCCCCGTGCCCATTTCCTTCAGCAGCTCCTCGAAGCTGCGGGTGGCGTAGTCCAGCCGCAGGTTGGTGGGCCCGCCCTTGTTGCCGGTGGTCGCGGCCTTGAGCTTGCGCGCGTAGTACGAATTGAACAGGTAGGTCTGCAGCACGCCGTCCTTGACGATGTCCTTGGCGCGGGTGCGGACGCCCTCGTCATCGATGTAGGCGCTGCGCGCGCCGCGCGGGATGAAGGGGTCCTCGCGCATGCTGAAATGCGGCGCGAAGACCTGCTCGCCGACGTGCCGGCCGAAGCAGGTGACCTGATGATGGACCCGGCCGGCGCCGATCGCGCCAATGAAGTCGCCGATGAGGCGGCGCCCGGTCGAGCGGTCGAACAGCACCGGGACCTTGGCGTTCGCGACCGGCTGCGGGGCATCGCGGGCGACGGTGCGCGCCGCGGCCTCGCGGGCGATGTCCAGATGGCCCTGCAGGTCGCGCCAGTCCGCCCGGCTGTCGTACCAGCCGTCCGTCTCCATGCCGTCCTTCAGGTTGGCGAGGACCTCGACGCTCAGGCCATGGTTCGTCCCCTCGCCGCCATGCATAAGCCCCCGGCTGTTGGCGGTGACGGTCCGCAGGCGGCCTTCATGGACTTCGCTGCCAGGGCTCTGCTCGAGGCTGATGCGGCCGTCGTGGGCGACGGCGGCCTCGAGCATCTCCTTGGCCTGCGCGACCATGTCGCCGATGGACTGGTCGCGGGGATGGTTCAGCTCGAGTTCGGCGTCGTCGGGCTGGTCCAGCGCCAGCTCCTCCGCGTCGGGCAGCCCGTTGCAGTCGTCGTCCTGCATGCGCTTGGCGATCGCGACGCTCTTGGCGACCGTCCTCTCGATGTCCTCGGCGGCGAGGGAGTTGCAGCCCGCGCCCGCCTTCTTGTGCCCGACGAAGACCTGCACCCCGAAACGGATGGCGGTCTTGACCGCGATGTTCTCGGGCCGGCCGGCGCGGCAGGAGACCTCGGTCGCATGGGTTTCGCCGAGCACGACCCGCGCGTCGCTGGCGCCGGCCTTCTTGGCATGGGCGAGCGCGTCGGCCGCGATGTCGCGCAGCTGCTCGCCGCTGTAAGAAAAGTCGCTGTCCTGCATGGCCCGCAAACGCATATTCTACGCACAGGCTTAAAATCGCAGCCCTGCGATGACCGGCAAGATTGGGGACTGGGCCCGGCGCGGCTGGCAGTTCCTGCAAAGCGGCGTCCGCGAGGCGCTGGCGGCCTTCTGGGTCATCTTCAAGATCACCTTCCCGATCATCCTCGCTGTGCGGGTGGCCGAGGAGTTCTTCCCGCTGGTCAGCGCCCTCGGCGGCGTCCTCGAGCCCCTGACCCGCCTGCTGGGCCTGCCCGGCGAGCTCGGCGTCGCCTGGGCGGCCGCGATCCTCGTCCAGCCCCTGTCCGGCTTCGCGATCGTCGCCGAGCGCTGGAACGAGCTCGAGCTGACGGTCGCGCAGGCGACCATCTTCGGCGTGCTCATCCTCGAGGTCCACGCCATCTTCGTCGAGGTCCGCATCGCCCAGCTGCTCGGCTCGCGGGCCTGGGTGACCTGCGTCCTGCGCTTCGGCTTCGCCATCGGCCTCGGCCTGCTGCTCAACTGGCTGTACGGCTTCTCGGCGGCGATGCAGGAGCCGGCCCGGCTGCACTTCATCGCGCCGCAGGACGTCGACGCCTCCTGGAGCGGCTGGCTGCTGTTCCAGGCGCAGTCGTGGCTGGTCTTCGGCGCGATCATCGTCGGCCTCACGCTGCTGATGAAGGCGATCCGCGCCTGGCACGTCGAAAAGCTGCTCAGCTTCCTGCTGCGGCCCTTCATGAGCCTGATGAAGATCCACCGCTCGGCGGGGACGGTGAGCATCGTCGGCCTGATCCTCGGCCTGACCTTCGGCGCCGCGCTGCTGCTGACCGAAAAAAGCAAGGGGCTCGTCTCGGCCCGCGACATGTTCCTGACCGTCTCCTTGCTCGGCATCTGCCACTCGCTGCTCGACGACACCCTGCTCACGATGCTGTTCGGCGCCCACCTGTCCGGCGTCCTCGCCGCCCGGCTGCTGTGCGCCCTGGCCTTCATGGCGGTGTTCGCGCGGCTCTTGCAGCTGCTGTCCGACGCGCAGCTGCGACGGTGGTTCATGACCCGGCACGCCAGCGGCGCCACGGCCGCCTGAGGCCCGAAAAGCCTATAATTAAAGGCATAGCAAAACGGCGCGCGGCGACGCGCGCCATCCCAACGCCATGGCCCAGACGCTGCTCGACAAAATATGGAAACGCCACGTCGTCGCCTCCGACGACGATGGCCGCGACCTGCTGTACGTCGACCGCCACCTCATGCACGAGGTCACCAGCCCGCAGGCCTTCGACGGCCTGCGCCAGGCGCGCCGCGGCATCCGCCGCAAGGGCCTGATCCTCGCGGTCGCCGACCACAACGTCGCGACCAAGCACCGCACCGGCGGCGGCGGCTCCCAGGCCAACTCGATGCGCCGCATCCAAAGCGGCGCCGCCTCGGCCAACCAGATGCGCACCCTGCTGGGCAACTGCAACGCCAACGACATCCGCTACTTCTCGCCCGAGTCCCGCCACGCCGGCATCGTCCACGTCGTCGGCCCCGAGCAGGGCTTCATCGTCCCCGGCATGACCGTCGTCTGCGGCGACTCGCACACCAGCACCAACGGCGCCCTCGGCTGCCTCGCCTTCGGCATCGGCACCACCGAGGTCGAGCACGTCATGGCCACCCAGGCGATCTGGCAGGCCAAGCCCAAGACCATGCGCGTCGAGCTGCGCAACGCCCTCGCGGCCAACGTCTACGCCAAGGACGTCATCCTCAACGTCATCCGCAGCATCGGCATCCACGGCGCCACCGGCCACTCGATCGAATACGCCGGCCCCTACATCGAGGGCCTCGGCATGGACGGCCGCTTCACCATCTGCAACATGTCCATCGAGGCCGGCGGCCGCTCGGGCATGGTCGCCGTCGACGAGGGCACCATCGATTTCGTCCGCAGCCGGCCGCTGGCGCCCAAGGGCCGGATGTTCCAGCGGGCGGCCGAGTACTGGCGCACGCTGGTCTCGGAGCCCGGCGCCCGCTTCGACCGGACCGTGGCCATCGACGTCGCCCGCATCAAGCCGCAGGTGACCTGGGGGACCACCCCCGACCAGGTCGCCGACGTCGACGGCAAGGTCCCCGACCCGGCGGACGTCGACGACGAGGTCAAGCGCGGCAACTACGCCAAGGCCCTGCGCTACATGGACCTCAAGCCCGGCGACCGGATCACCGACATCGAGATGGACCGGGTCTTCATCGGCTCGTGCACCAACGCCCGCCTGCAGGACATCAAGGACATCCACGACTTCGTCCGCGCCGCCGGCAAGGCGGTGGTCCGCAAGAAAACCTCGTCCGGCCGCCAGTTCCAGGCCATCATCGTCCCCGGCTCCAAGCTGGTCAGCGAGCGCGCGGTCGCGCTCGGCTACGCCCGCGAGCTCGAACGCGCCGGCTTCGAGTGGCGGCTGCCCGGCTGCTCGATGTGCCTGGGCATGAACGACGACAAGGTCGGCCCGCGCGAGCGCTGCGCCTCGACCTCCAACCGCAACTTCGAGGGCCGCCAGGGCTACCAGGCGCGCACCCACCTCGTCAGCCCGGTCATGGCCGCCGCGGCCGCCACCGTGGGCAGGGGCAGCTTTGTCGACGTCTCCGCCGCCTGAGCGGCGCCGCAGGCCTCTGAGCCCGCCGGCATGAGCCGGGGAACCGCCGCCAGCGGCGAGCGGGAAAGCAACCTGCTCGCGGCCCTGCTGTCGGTCTCGTCGCTGACCTTCGTCTCGCGCGTCCTCGGCCTGCTGCGCGACGTCACCATCGCCGCGGTCTTCGCCGTCGGCCTGCACAGCGACGCTTTTTTCACCGCCTTCAAGATTCCGAACACCCTGCGGCGGCTGACCGCCGAGGGCGCATTCTCCAACGCCTTCGTCCCGGTCTTCAACGAGGCCCGCGCCACCGTCGGCGAGCGCGAGGCGGCCCATCTGCGCGACGTCGTCGCCAGCTGGCTGGCGATTCTGCTGCTGGTGATCGCGGTCGCCGGCGTCGCCGGCGCGCCGCTGCTGGTCGCCGTCATCGCGCCCGGCTTCGCGGCGGTCGAGGGCAAGGCCGAGCTCGCGACCGCTTTGCTGCGCATCACCTTCCCCTACATCCTGCTGATCTCGCTCGCGGCCTTCGGCGGCGCCGTGCTCAACTCCTTCGGCCGCTTCGCCGCCTTCGCCTTCGTCCCGGCGCTGCTCAACATCGCCCTGATCGCCGCCGCCTTGGTGGCGGCGCCGTTTTTCAGCGAGCCGATCCACGCCCTCGCCTGGGGCGTCGTCGCCGGCGGCCTGCTGCAGCTCGCCTGGCAGGCGGTCGCCATGGCGCGGCACGGCCTGCTGCCGCGGCCGGCGCTGCCGCGGCTGACGCCGGCGGTGCGGCGCATCTCCCGGCTCACCGCCCAGGGGACGCTGGGCGTCGCGATCGCCCAGCTCGGCATCTTCGTCAGCCTGATCTTCGCCTCCTTCCTCGAGCAGGGCTCGGTGACCTGGCTGTACTTCGCCGACCGGATGATGGAGCTGCCGGTCGGCATGCTCGGCGCCGCGCTGGCGGTGATCGCGCTGCCGACGCTGTCGCGCCAGAGCGCCGCGGCCAGCACCGCCGCCTTCTCGGCGACGCTGGACTGGAGCCTGCGCGTCGCCCTGCTCGCCAGCCTGCCGGCGGCCGGCGGCCTCGCGGTCCTGTCCCTGCCGGTCGCCGCGACCATCTTCCAGCACGGCTCGTACACGCCGCACGACAGCATCCAGACCGCCCGGGCGATCGCGGCCTACAGCTGGGGCGTCCCGGCGCTGGTGCTGCTGCGGATCCTCGCCGCCGGCTTCTACGCCCGCCAGCAGCCGCTGATTCCCGTGACCGTGGCGACGGTGGCGCTGGCGCTGACCATCGCCCTGAACTTCGTCCTCGTCCCGCACATGGCGCACGCCGGCCTGGCGCTGGCGGTGGCGCTCGGCGCCATCGTCAACGCCAGCAGCCTCGCCTGGCTGCTGTGGGCCAACGGCGCCTACGAGCCGGATCCCGCCTGGCCGCAGCACCTGCTGAAGATGTTCGCGGCCCTGGCGGCCATGGTGGCCTTCCTGCTGTGGTTCCGCGAGCACGAGATCCCCTGGACCGCGATGGGCGCCGGGACCCGCGTCTGGGAACTGGGCGTCTGCGTGCTGAGCGGCGGCGCGGTCTACCTGGCGACGCTGCAGGCGCTGGGCTGGCCCTGGGAGCTGCTGCGGACGCCGGGCATCGACGCGCGCCACAGCTGGCTGCGGCCCCGCTAGGCTTAAGGCATTAAAATACGGAACGAAATGGCGAAGCAAAGTCCATTCGGCGGGAGCATCGTGGCCCTGGTCACGCCCATGGGCGACGACGGCGCCATCGACTGGGACTGCCTCGAGCGCCTCGTCGAGTGGCACGTCGAGGCCAAGACCGCAGGCATCGTCGCCGCCGGCACCACCGGCGAGTCGCCCACCCTGTCCTTCGCCGAGCACCGCGAGCTCATCGCCAAGACCGTCAAGCTGGCCGCCGGCCGCGTCCCGGTGATCGCGGGGACCGGCGCCAACAGCACCACCGAGGCCATCGACCTCACGCGCAGCGCCTGCGACGACGGCGCCGACGCCTGCCTGTCGGTCGTGCCCTACTACAACAAGCCGTCGCAGGAAGGACTGCTGCGGCACTTCACCGCGATCGCCGACGCCGCCTCCAAGCCGGTGATCCTGTACAACGTCCCGGGCCGCACCATCACCGACCTCGCCGACAACACCCTGCTTTTGCTCAGCGAGCACGAGCGCATCGCCGGCGTCAAGGACGCGACCGGCGACGTCAACCGCCTGCGCATCCAGCAAAAGCTGATCAGCCGCGCCGATTTCCGCTACCTGTCCGGCGACGACGGCACCGCCTGCGACTACATGCTCGCCGGCGGCCACGGCGTGATCTCGGTCTCCGCGAACGTCGCGCCGGCGACCTGCGCGCGGCTCGCCGCCGCCGCGGCCGCGAACGAGGAAGAACAGGCCTTCGAAGCCTCCGACCGGCTGCTGGCCTTCAACCGCCTGCAGGCCTGCGAGGCCAATCCCATCCCGGTCAAGTGGGCGCTGCACCATCTCGGCAAGGCCGGCCCTGGCATCCGCCTGCCGCTCACCCCCCTGGGCGAAAAGCACCGCAAGGGCGTCGCGATGGCGGTCGAGGGCCTCGAATGAAACCCCGCCGCCGGCTGCTGCTGCCCGCGCTGGCGCTGGCCGCCGCCGGCTGCGGCGGCGACGAGGCCGAGATCGCCGAAGAAGCCGTCGAGATCGAGGCGAGCCCGCCCGAAGAGGCGGCCGAGAGCGACTTCAGCTCGGCCTGGAACAACGACGAGGAGACCCTGGCGCGGCCGCCGAACATCATCAACGAGGTCGACCTGACCCTTTTGCAGCTCGACCAGCAGGGCATCGACCGGCTGCTGCCCGAGATCGCCCAGGTCCAGCTGCGCCGCGAAGGCAGCCTGTACTGGCTCAGCGTCGCCCTGCCGCCCGACCGGGTCTGGCCCATCGTGCGCGACTTCTGGCTCGAGCAGGGCTTCGCGATCGAGATCGAGCTCCCCGAGGCGGGCGTCTTCGAGACCAACTGGCGGCAGGACCGCTCGAAGGTCCTCGGCACCGGCCTGACCCGCTTCCTCGACGCCGCGCTCGAGAACCTCAACGACACCGGCGAGCGCTACCGCTTCCGGACCCGCATCGAGCGCGATCCCGACGAAGCCGAGCGCACCGAGATCTTCATCAGCTACCGCGCCTTCCAGGAGCTCGCCGGCGGCGAGTTCAAGACGCTGCCGCGCGACCTTACCCTCGAGACCGAGATGCTGCGGCGGATGATGCTCAAGTTCCGGCTGCCCGGCGAGAACGTCGCCTCGATCGAGGACTTCGTCAGCGAGGCGAGCGTCGACGACCTCTACGAGCGCGACGGCAGCCGCCTGGCGATCATGCGCGGCCGCGACGAGGCCTGGCGCCGCCTGCTGCAGGGCCTCGACCGCAGCGGCTTCACCGTCGTCGACCAGGACAAGGACGCCGGCACCGTCAAGATCCTGTACGCCAACCCGACCGTCGCCGAGGAGGAGCAGGGCTTCTTCAGCCGCCTGTTCGGCCTCGGCCAGGAAGACGGCGAATCCTTCGAGGCCGACCTGCTGCTCGTCGACGCCTCGGCCGAGCGGACCGTCTTCGCCTTTCCCGAAGGCGAGGTCGGCGACCGCATCCTCGCGATCCTGGTGACGAACATCTGATGCGCTTCGCCATCCTGGCGAGCGGGTCCAAAGGCAACGCCGCGCTGGTCGAGCACGGCGACCAGTTGCTTTTGATTGACTGCGGCCTGCGCTTCAAGACCCTGCGCGAGCGCATGGCCGAGCTCGGCGCCGCCCCCGCCGACCTGACCGCGGTCCTCATCACCCACGAGCACCGCGACCATGTCGTCGGCCTCGCGGCCATGGCGCGGCACACCGGCCTGCGCCCGCACATGACCCGCGGCACCGCCCACCAGCTCAATTTCCTCGCCGATGATTTCATCCCGCTGGCGGCCGACGGCGAGTTCGAGCTCGGCGGCCTGCGCGTCCGGCCCTACACCATCCCGCACGACGCCCGCGAGCCGGTCCATTACCAGCTGGCCGCCGGCGACGCGGTGCTCAGCTTCGCGACCGACATCGGCCGCAGCAACGACTACCTGCTCGAGGTCCTCGGCCGCAGCTCGGCCCTCGTCCTCGAAAGCAACTACGATCCTTTGATGCTGGCGGGCAACCCCAGCTATCCGGCCAGCCTGAAAAACCGCATCCAGGGCGGCCGCGGCCACCTGTCGAACGACGAGGCCGCCGCGCTGCTCGCCGCCATCAACCGCCCGGCGCTGCTGACCGTCGTCGCCGCCCACCTGAGCGACAACAACAACCGGCCGGAGCTGCCGCTGCGGCTGCTGCAGGAAAGCGCCGGCCGCAGCGGCCACATGCCGGCGATCAGCGTCTGCCCGCAGGGCGTCCCCCTGCCCTGGACCGAGCTGCCGTAGCGCGGGCGCCCACCCGCGGGCGGGCTTACTCCTGCTCGGCCGCCGCCTGCTGCAGCGAGATGCCCGCGAGGGCGGCGAATTTCTTCTTGTTGACGCAGTTGGCGTAAGCGTCCTCGGGGAAGATGACCTTCTCGTTGCACAGCTTCTCGAGGGCGTCGTCCATCGTCTGCATGCCGTCCTTCTTGCCGGTCTGCAGCGCCGAATAGATCTGCGCGACCTTGTTCTCCCGGATCAGGTTCCGGATCGCCGGCGTCGAGATCAGGATTTCATGGCAGGCGATCCGGCCGCCGGACATCTTCTTCATCAGCTTCTGCGAGATGACCGCCCGCAGGCTTTCGGACAGCATCGCGCGGACCATGTCCTTCTCGTTGGCCGGGAACACGTCGATGACCCGGTCCATGGTCTTGGCCGCCGAGGAAGTGTGCAGGGTGCCGAAGACCAAGTGGCCCGTCTCGGCCGCGGTCAGCGCCAGCCGGATGGTCTCGAGGTCGCGCATCTCGCCGACGAGGATGACGTCCGGGTCCTCCCGCAGCGCGGCCTTGAGCGCGTTCGCGAAGCTGTGGGTGTGCGCCCCGACTTCGCGCTGGTTGATCAGCGACTGCTGGGGCGCGTGGACGAATTCGATCGGGTCCTCGATGGTGAGGATGTGCTCCTTGGCGTTGACGTTGATCTCGTTGATCATGGCCGCCAGCGTGGTCGACTTGCCCGAGCCGGTCGGGCCGGTCACGAGGACGACGCCGGACTTGATGCTGTGGACCATGTCGGTGAAGATCTGCGGCGCGCCCAGGGTCTCGAGGGACAGCACCTCCGAGGGAATGACCCGAAAGACGATGCCGATGCCGCGGTTCTGCCGGAACATGTTGACCCGGTAGCGGGCGACGTCGGGGATCGAGTACGAGAAGTCGGCCTCGTGGGTCTTCATGAACTCGTTCCAGCGCTCATCGTCGGGCAGCAGCGCCCGGCCGAGGCCCTCGGCGATCTCCGGCGTGATCACGCCCGATTCGATTTCGACGATCTCGCCGTGCTGGCGGATGCGCGGCTCGAGCCCGGTGGATATGTGCAGGTCGGATGCGTCGTTCTCGACAATGAAGCGCAGCAGGTTGTCGAGCAGTTCTTTTCCTTCAGCCATAATTGGTTCTCCTATCGGGCGGCTTCGCCTAATTTTATATAAAATCGCTGCGACATGGACGCCGACGGGCAGCGCATCGAGCGCCGCATCGAGCAGGCGCGGGCGAAAATCGCCGCCGCCAGGCCCGATTCGGCCCCCTCTCCCCTCCTCATCGCGGTCGCCAAGCGCCACGGCGCCGGGGCGGTCGCGGCCGCCAGCCGCTGCGGAATCAAGGATTTCGGCGAGAACTACCTGCAGGAGGCCCAGGCGAAGGACGCCGCCCTGCCCGCCCTGGACTGCCGCTGGCACATGCTCGGGCCGCTGCAGTCGAACAAGGCCGCCGCCGCCGCCCGCCTGTTCTCCTGGGTCCACAGCATCGACCGCGCCAAGACCGCCCGCCGCCTGGGACAGGCGCGGCTGGACGCCGGCCTGGACCCGATGCCCTGCTGCGTCCAGGTCAACCTCGGCGCCGAGGCGACCAAGGCCGGCGTCCCGCCCGCCGGGCTGGGCGAGCTGCTCGCCGAGCTCGCGGCCATCGACGGCGTCGAGGCCCGGGGGCTGATGTGCCTGCCCGAAGCCGGCCTGGACCCGGACGGCCAGCGGCGGCGCTTCGGCGAGCTGGCGGCGCTGCGCGCCGAGCATAGAATCGCCCATCCCCAGCTGGAGGAGCTTTCCATGGGCATGTCAGCCGACTACGAGCAGGCCGTCCGCCAGGGCGCGACCATGGTCCGCCTCGGCACCGTCCTCTTCGGCCCGCGGCCCGCATGAAGATCGCCTTCATCGGCGGCGGCGTCATGGCCTCGGCCCTGCTGCAGGCCGCCGCGCGCGTCCCCGAGATCACGGCGGTGCACGTCGTCGAGCCCCTCGCCGCGCGGCGGGAAAAACTGGCGGCGGACGGCGTCGCCGCCTGCGCCACGCCCGCCGACCTGCCGGCCGGCCTCGGCGCCTGCCTGCTGTGCGTCAAGCCCCAGGACATGCCGCAGGCCTGCGCCGGCCTCGCCGCCGCCGTCGACCTGGATGGCCTGCCGGTGATCAGCATCGCCGCCGGCACCACCATCGCGCGGCTGCGCGGCTGGCTCGGCGGCGGCCTCATCGTCCGCACCATGCCCAACACCCCCCTGCGCGCCGGCCAGGGCTGCACCTTCGCCTGCGCCGCCGATCCCGCCGCCGCCGAAGCCGCCGCGGTCCCGCTGAAGATCTTCGCCGCCGCCGGCCTGCTGCTGTGGCTCGACGACGAACGGCTGCTGGACGCCGCGACCGCGCTGTCGGGCTCGGGGCCCGCCTACGTCTACCTGCTCATCGAGACCATGGCCCGCACCGCCCGCGAAATGGGCATCGAGGCCGACGCCGCGCTCGCCGCCGCCGTCGCCACCGTCAGCGGCGCCGCCGCGATGGCTGGCGGCCCCGGCGCTGATCCGGCCGAGCTGCGCCGGCAGGTGACTTCCAAGGGCGGGACCACCAAGGCCGCCCTCGACACCCTCGAGGCCGCGGGCTTCGCTCCGGCGCTCGCCGCCGCGATGGAAGCCGCCCGCCAGCGCGGCGCCGAGCTCGCCGGCGAGGAGCCCGACGCCTAGCGGCGCCTCAGCCGGCGGCGCGCTCGCGCGCCAGCCACATCAAGATCAGCTGGGTCTTGGATTCGGTGATTTCGCCGCTGGCCACCTTCGCCACCGCCTCGTCGAAGGCGAGCTCGATTGGCTGGACGAACTCCGAAGCGTCCGGCGCCGGCTCCTGCCGGCGTTCGGCGTCGCGGGCGACGAAGATCCCCAGCTTCTCGTCGGTGAAGCCCACGCTCGAGTGCGAGTCGCAGATCCATTCCCAGCTCGCCGCGCCGTAGCCGGTCTCCTCGAGCAGCTCGCGCTGGGCGCAGGCCAGCGGCTCCTCGCCCGCCTCGAGCTTGCCCGCCGGAATCTCCAGCATGTGGCGGCCGACCGGGTAGCGGTACTGCCGCACCAGCACGATGCCGCCGGCCGGCGTCAGGGCGGCGATCGCCACCGCGCCGCAGTGCCGCACCACGTAGCGGCTGGCTTCGGCGCCGTCGGGCAGCGCCACCGCGTCCTTTTCGAGGCGGATGAAGCCGCCGTCGTGGATGACTTCGCCGCGCAGGCGGCGCTCGGTGAAGTCGGGCGCGTCCGGGTCCATCTAGCCGAAGGCCAGCTGGCAGGCCCGCAGCAGGCCGCCCGGGAACAGGCCGAGCAGGATGATGAGCAGGCCGTTGGCGGCGGCGAGCAGCAGATAGGGGCCGCGCAGCGCCACCGCTGGCGCGTCGCCGTCCGGCGCGTCGAAGTACATCAGCTTGACCACCCGCAGGTAGTAGAAGGCGCCCACCACCGAGAACAGGCCGGCCACCACCGCCAGCCAGGTCCAGCCCGCGCCCACCGCCGCCGACCACACCGCCAGCTTGGCGTAAAAGCCCGCCAGCGGCGGGATGCCCGCCATCGACAGCATCAGGATGAGCGTCAGCGCCGCCGCCGCCGGATTGCGCTTCGCCAGGCCCTTGACGTCCGCGAGCATCTCGAACTCCGCGTCCGCCCGCGACAGCAGCGCCAGCATGCCGAAGCCGCCGATCGACATCAGCGCGTAGACGAAGGCGTAGAACATCGCCGCCGCGTAGCCCTCCTCCGAGCCCGCCACGATGCCGGTCAGCAGAAAGCCCATGTGCGAGATCGCCGAGTACGCCAGCATGCGCTTGACGCTGGTCTGCGCGATCGCGATGACGTTGCCCACGCCCAGCGACGCCACCGCCAGACTCGCCAGCAGGCCGCTCCACTCTTCGACCAGCGGCTCCAGCCCGCCGGCCAGCAGCCGGATCGCCAGCGCGTAGGCCGCGATCTTCGGCGCGCCGCCGATGAACATCGTCGCCGCCGTCGGCGCGCCGTCGTAGACGTCGGGCAGCCACATGTGGAACGGCGCCGCCCCCAGCTTGAAGGCCGCGCCCGCCACGATGAAGGCCAGGCCCGCCAGCAGCACCCCGCGCGCCTCGGCGTCCGCCGCCGCCGCCGCGACCGCCGGCAGCTCGAGCTGCAGCGTCGCCGCATACACCAGCGAGATGCCGTACAGCAGCAGACCCGAGGCGATCGCGCCCAGCACGAAGTACTTCAGCGCCGCCTCGATCGCCCGGACGTCGTCGCGCCGCAGCGCGATCATCGCGTACAGCGACAGCGACATCAGCTCCAGGCCCAGGTACAGCGCCAGCAGGTGCCTCGCCGCCGCCAGCAGCAGCATGCCGGTCGCCGCGAACAGTCCCAGCGCCAGGTACTCGCCGGTCAGCATCCCGCGCTGGGCCAGGTAGTCGCCGCTGTAGCTCAGCGCGCCGATGGTCGCGAGCAGGATGCCCATCTGCAGCATCGCCGTCAGCGCCGAGACCTCGTACAGCCCGCTGAAGGCGGCGCCGATCTCGGCGGGCCAGGCCAGCCACAGCAGCAGCGCCGCGCCCGCGAGGATGAGGTTGGCGCCGTGCAGCAGCAGCCGGCCGGACAGGCGGGTCGTCGCCAGCAGCAGCAGCGCGCAGCCGCCCAGGAACAGGAACAGTTCCGGCGCCGCCGCGCCCAGGTTCAGCTCAGCCATCGCCTACAGCTTCCCCCGCGCCACCTGCGCCGCGATCTCGGCGACGCTGACGTCGATCAGGTTGGTGATGGGCAGCGGCCAGACGCCGAACAGCAGCACCAGCGCCGCAAAGGCGGCCAGCACCGTCAGCTCGCGGCCGTCGACGTCCTTCAGCGCGCGCACGCGGTCGTTCGCGACCGCGCCGAAGATCGCCCGCTTGTACATCCACAGCGAGTACGCCGCGCCCGTGATCAGCGCGGTCGCCGCCAGGATCCCCCACCACAGGTTGGCCTTGACCGCCGCCAGCACCACCATGAACTCGCCGACGAAGCCGCTGGTCCCCGGCAGGCCGGCGTTCGCCATCGCGAACAAAAGCAGCAGGGTCGCGTAGCGCGGCATCGTGTTCGCGACGCCGCCGTAGTCGCCGATGTTCCGCGTGTGCATCCGGTCGTACAGGACGCCGATGCAGAAGAACATCGCGCCCGAGATGAAGCCGTGCGAGATCATCTGGTAGACCGCGCCGGTCAGGCCCAGCTCGCTGAAGATGAAGGTCCCGAGCGTGACGAAGCCCATGTGCGCGACCGACGAGTAGGCCACCAGCTTCTTCATGTCGGTCTGCGCCAGCGCCACCAGGCCGATGTAGATGATCGCCACCAGCGACAGCGCCACCAGCAGCCAGGCGTACTCCACGCTCGCGTCCGGGACGATCGGCAGCGACAGCCGCAGCAGGCCGTAGCCGCCGAGCTTGAGCATGATCGCCGCCAGGATGATCGAGCCGCCGGTCGGCGCCTCGACGTGCGCGTCCGGCAGCCAGGTGTGCACCGGCACCATCGGGATCTTGACCGCGAAAGCGGCCAAAAAGGCGAAGAAGATCCACGGCTGGGCCTCGGCCGGGATGTAGCTGCGGTGCATGAGCAGGATGTCGAAGCTGCCGAGGTAGTCGTACAGCCAGATGAAGGCAACCAGCATCAGGATCGAGCCGCAGAAGGTGTACAAAAAGAACTTGATCGCCGCGTAGACCCGGCGCTCGCCGCCCCACACGCCGATGACCAGAAACAGCGGGATCAGGGTCGCCTCCCAGAACACGTAGAACAGCGCGGCGTCGGTCGCGCTGAACACGCCGTTGACGAAGCCGCACATCAGCAAGAAGGCGGCCAGGTAGGAGCCGGGCTGCCGCTTGACGTTCCAGCCCGCGAGCACCGTCAAGGCGGTCACCGCGCAGTTGAGGACGATCAGCGCCAGCGCGATGCCGTCGACCCCGAGCGCGTAATCGATGCCCAGCGCCGTGATCCAGGGGATGTCCACCGTCAGCTGCATGCCGGCGAGGTTGGGATTGAACAGCAGCAGCGCCAGGACGCTGATGCAGAAGGTCAGCAGCGCGGTCAGCAGCGCGAGGAACTTCGCCGCCGCCAGGCCGCTCTCGTCCCGGGCGAGCAAGAGCGTCGCCAGGCCGCCGAAGATCGGCGTCCAGATCAGCAGGGACAGCATCGCGTCCTCAGCCGCCGGAGCGCATCAGCCAGGGCAGGACGATGGCGATGCTGATGATCATGACGAAGGCGTAGTGGTAGATGCGGCCGGTCTGGACGCCGCGCAGCAGCCGCGCTCCTGCGGCGACCGTCCGCGCGAGGCCGTCCACGAAGCCGTCGATCACCGCGGCGTCGAAGCCGCGCCACAGCATGCGGCCCAGCCCGCGCGCGCCGTTCGCGAACACCAGCTGGTTGAAATCGTCGAAGCCGTACTTGCGCTCGAGCACCTTGCGCAGCGGCCCCATGCCGCCGGCGATCTTCGCCAGCAGGTCCGGCGCCTTGAGGTACAGGTACAGCGGCGCCGCGACCCCCGCGACCGCCAGGTACAGCACCGGCGAGGCCCAGGCGTGGCCCAGCAGGCTCCAGGGACTCGGATAGGCCGCCGCCACCTCCGGCGCGTGGCTCGAGGCCGCGACCGCCTCCCCGGCGCCGGTGAACCACGACGCGCCCAACAGCGGCGTCATCAGCGCGAAGCCCGCGACCACCGACAGCACCGCGAGGACCACCAGCGGGACGGTGATCGTCCAGGCGCAGTCCTTGACGTGGCCGTAGTCCTTCGCTTCCATGCGGGTCTCGCCGTAAAAGACCACCGCCAGCAGGCGGAAGGAGTAGAACGAGGTCGCGACCGCCGCCAGCAGCAGCAGGACGTAGGCGAGGCCGGCGCCGGCGCCGTCATGCAGCCGGACCGCCTCGATGATCAGGTCCTTGGAGAAGAAGCCGGCCAATGGCGGGATGCCGCACAGCGCCAGCGAGCCCGCCACCATCGCGGCGTGCGTGATCGGCATGCGCCGGACCAGGCCGCCCATGCGCCGCATGTCCTGCTCGTGGTGCAGCGCGACGATCACCGCGCCGGCGCCCAGGAACAGCAGCGCCTTGAAAAAGGCGTGCGTGGTCAGGTGGAAGATCGCGACGCCGTACGCCGAGGCGCCCAGCGCCGCCGTCATGTAGCCCAGCTGCGACAGCGTCGAGTAGGCCACCACCCGCTTGATGTCGTTCTGCACCAGGCCCAGCAGGCCCATCGAAAACGCCGTCAGCGCGCCGATGACGAGGATGAAGGCCAGCGCCGCCGGGGACATCTCGAACAGCGGCGCGAGCCGCGCGACCATGAAGATGCCGGCGGTGACCATCGTCGCGGCGTGGATCAGCGCGGAGATCGGCGTCGGGCCCTCCATCGAATCGGGCAGCCAGACGTGCAGCGGCAGCTGCGCCGACTTGCCCATCGCCCCGATGAACAGCGCGACGCAGGCGACGGTCGCCGCGCCCCAGGCGAAGCCCGGAATCAGCTCGACCTCGGCGCCGGCGAGCGCCTCGCGGCGCGCGAAGACCTCGGCGTAGTCCAAAGAACCGCAGTAGGCCAGCACCAGGCCGATGCCGATCAAAAAGCCGAAGTCGCCGACCCGGTTGACCAAGAAGGCCTTGAGGTTGGCGTGGATGGCCGTCGGCTTCTTGAACCAAAAGCCGATGAGCAGGTAGGAGACCAGGCCAACCGCCTCCCAGCCGAAGAACAGCTGCAGGAAGTTGTCGCTCATCACCAGCATCAGCATCGCGAAGGTGAACAGCGCGATGTAGGAGAAGAAGCGCTGGAAGCCCGGATCGTCGTGCATGTAGCCGATCGTGTAGACGTGGACCATCAGCGACACCGAGGTCACCACGAGCAGCATGGTGGCTGTCAGGCCGTCGACCAAAAAGCCGATCGCGAAGATCTGGCCGCCGCCGCGGGCCCACTCGTACCAGGTCACGGCGTAGGTCGCGTCCGCGGCGAACACCTCCCAGGCGACGAGCGCCGACAGCACGAAGGAGAACGCGACCGCGGCGTTCGCGACCGCCGCCGCGCCCATGCGGCCCAGCGCCTTGCCGCCGAAGCCGCAGGCCAGCGCCGCCAGCAGCGGCGCGAGCACGATCCAGTGCAGCCAGCCTTCCATCAGCTCAGCCTGACAGGCCTTTCCAGTCCTCGACGTTGATCGAGCGCCGCAGCCGGAAGGCGGCGACCAGGATCGCCAGGCCGATCGCGGACTCGGCGGCGGCCACCGTCAGGATGAAAAAGACGAAGACCTCGCCGCCGAGGTCGTCCAGGTAGCTCGCCAGCGCGATGAAGTTGAGGTTGACCGCCAGCAGCATCAGCTCGATCGACATCAGCACGATCAGGATGTTCTTGCGGTTGAGGAACACGCCCATGATCCCGATCAGGAACAGGGACGAGCCCAGCGCCAGGAAATGGGCGAGGCCGGGCGCGAGAGTCATTGCTTGTTCTCCGCTGGCGCGGGCTTGTCCTCGCCCTCTTCCTGCGGGGCGGGGGCGGGCGGCGGCGCGACGCTGATCTGCTCCATCCGCAGGCGGTCGGCGGCCTTGACCGCGACCTGCCGGTCCGGCTCGATCTGCTTGTTCTCCGGCCGGCGCCGCATCGTCAGGGCGATCGCCGCGACGATCGCGACCAGCAGGATCGCCGCCGCGATCTCGAAGGCCAGCAGGTAGTCGGTGTACAGCACCGCGCCCAGTTCCTTCGCGCTGCTGTAGTCTTCGGCCACCCGCGCCGACTTCGGCTCCGCCTCGAACACCCCGGTGGCGAAAATCGCCATCAGCTGGCCGCCGAGGACCAGGATGACGCCGACGCCCACCGGCAGATAGCGCCAAAACCCCTCCCGCAGGCGGTCGAGGTTGAGGTCGAGCATCATCACGACGAACAGGAACAGCACCATCACGGCGCCGACGTAGACCAGGATGAGCACCCAGGCGAGGAACTCCGCGCCCAGCAGCAGCCACAGCACCGCCGCCGCGACGAACGACAGGACCAGCAGCAGCGCGCAATGGACCGGATTGCGCAGGAAAATCACTCCCAGGCCGGAGCCCAGCAGAAGCGCGCCAAACGCATAGAACAGGAAGCCCTCAAAGGCTGACATCAGCTTTCCTGTTTGCTCTGCTTCTTGCTGCGCGTGACTGCGATTCTACCAATAGGGCCGGCCGCCGCCGGCCGCCAGCTGACGTGACGGCCCGTTCCCTGCAGCTCCAGCGGCCCGAAACGCTGCCCAAAGCCCGCGCTCGCCGAGCACAGCTGCCGCGCCGCCTCCTCCAGGTGGGCGGCCTGCGGCGGCTGCCGTCCGGCGCGCACGATGCTCCAGCGCAGCCAGTTCTTGGCGCGCTGCCAGCCCAGCCGCCGCAGCGCGGCGCGGCTGTAGCGCGCCGGGCCGCTGCGGCACGTTTCGTCGTCCGCCGCCGCCAGTTCGTCCAGCAGCGCGCCGCTTTCGCGGGCCAGCTCGGCGCTGCGGCGCAGCGCGGCTCCGGCCCCGGGGAAGCGCTGCTCGAGCGCCGGCAGCAGCTCGTGCCGCAGCCAGTTGCGGTTGTGGCGCAGGTCGCGGTTGGCGGGATCGGCGACGCCGTCGAGGCCGGCGGCCAGGGCGTACTCCTCCAGCTCCCGCCGCGCGCAGGCGAGCAAGGGCCGCAGCAGCAGCTGGCTGCCGCCCGGCAGCGGCGCGCTGGGCCGCATCGCCGCCAGGCCATGGGGGCCGCTGCCGCGCAGGGCGCGCAGCAGCACCGTCTCCGCCTGGTCGTCGGCATGGTGCGCCATCAGCAGCACCGGACAGGACTGGCGCCGCCAGATCCGCAGCCGCGCCTGGCGGGCGCGGTTCTCCAGGCTCGCCGCCGGCCGGGCCGCGACCTTCGCCCGCGCCACCTCGCAGGGAATGTCCCAGGCGCTGGCGGTGGCGCGGCAGCGCGCGGCCCACGCGTCCGCCTCGGGCTGCAGGCCGTGGTTGACGTGGATGGCGCGCAGCGCGACGCCGGCGGGCGCCGCCGCGCGGGCCAGATGCAGCAGCACCGTCGAATCCAGGCCGCCGGAAAAGCACACGGCGGCCTCGCCCCCCTGCGGCAAGGCGGCCGCCAGGCTGTGGCGCAGCGCGGCGCGGGCTTCAGTAAGAGGTTTCGGCATACCTGCCGAAGTTCCTGAGCTTGGCCGCGCGTTTTTTCAGGCAGGCGTCGGTCGGCAGCTTGCGGACGCGGTCGAGCGCGTCGAGCAGGGCGGCGCTCAGGTTGGCGGCCGCCTTCTCGCGGTCGCGGTGCGCGCCGCCGATCGGCTCGGGGACGATCTCGTCGATCAGGTTGAGCTTGAGCAGGTCCCGCGCGCGCATGCGCATCGCGTTGCCTTCGGGCGTGATCACCGAATAGACCGCATGCTCGAGCATCAGGACCTCGTCGCCCACGCCGATCGCCAGCGCGCCGCCGGAGCCGCCCTCGCCGATGACCGCGCAGACCACCGGCGTCGCGACCTGGCTCAGCGCCAGCAGGTTGGCGCCGATCGCCTGCGAGATGCCGCGCTCCTCGGAGCCGATGCCGCAGTAGGCGCCGGGCGTGTCGATCAGGGTGACCACCGGCATGCCGAACTTCTCCGCCAGCCGGATCAGGCGCAGGGCCTTGCGGTAGCCCTCCGGATGCGGCATGCCGTCACCATCACCGGCTCGCCGTTGAAGCGCGCCATGCCGCCGATGATCGCGCGGTCGTCGGCGTACATGCGGTCGCCGTGCAACTCGATGAAATCGCTGAACATCAGCTCGATGTAGTCCAGCGCGTGCGGCCGGTCCGGATGCCGCGCCACCTGGCAGGTCTGCCAGCTGTCCAGCTTGCGGTACAGCGAGCTGAGCAGCCGGTTGGCCTCTTTTTGCTTCTCGCCGATCTGCTCGACGACCTGCTGGGGCGTCTCGCTGTCGCTGTCGTTCAGGCGGAGCCGCTCGATTTCGGCTTCCAGCGGCTCGACATCCTTCTCAAAATCAAGGTATTGCACGGCAAAAGTCGCCCCGGGACGATTCTAAGCCGTCACCGCGCCGCCGTCCTCGCCGAGCATCTGCAGGAAGTCGTCGCCCGCCATGGTTGCAACCCCCAGCTTTTCGGCTTTTTCGACCTTGCTGCCGCCGGGCTTGTCGCCCAGCACCACCAGGGAAGTCTTCGCCGACACCCCGCTCGCCACCGTCCCGCCGTGCTTCTTCACCAGCTCCTGCGCGCCCTCGCGCGTAAAGCCCGCCAGTTTGCCGGTGACCAGCACGCTCTTGCCGGCCAGCCTGCCCGCCGCCGCCGGCTGCGGCGCCGCGGCCGACCACTCGACGCCGACGTACTTGGCGAGCTGCGTCTGCAGGCGGCGGAACGCCGGCAGCCGCGCCAGGGTCCGCAGCGCCTCCTCGGCCGCTACCGCCGCGTGCCGCATCATGATGCGCTCCGCCAGGCCCTGCTCCAGGATCTCATCGACCGACTTGACATCATGTTTTTTGAGCTCGGCGACCAGCTTGCCCGACAGCCGCGGCCAGCCTGCCTCGGGCGCCGCGCCATTGAGGTAGTTGACGTGCTCGAGCAGCGCCGCGAACGGCAGCCGCCGCGGCTGCGGCTGCGGCGCCGGCCATTTCACGCCGGCGCGCTTGAGCTTCGCGACGTGGTCGCGGCTGACGTAGCCGCGCTCCTCCTCCAGCAGATCGCCGCCGCCAGCGAAAAAGCCCTTGATCCGCACCGCGGTGTCGTAGTTGACCGCGGCCACGAAGCACAGCGCGGCCGCGTCGCCCCGCCGGATGAACTCTTCGGGCGCCGGCGTCGCCGCCAGCTCCTCGGAGGCGGTCTTGCCGAGGCCGTGGATGTTGAGCGCCATCAGCACCCGCGCGAAGCTGGTGTCCTTCGCCTTCGCGATGATGCCGTGCAGGCGGCGCGCCGTCACGGCGTCGGCGGTCTGGCGCTGGTCGGCCTGCTTCGCCAGGCTCGCGCGCTTTTTCGCCGCCGCCGCCTCGACGCTGCGCGTCTGCTTCGCCGCCAGCCGCTCGAGGCTCTCCGCCTGCTTGGGCTCGCCATCCGCCCGCGCTTCTGCAATCGCCGCCGCCGCGGCCTGCGCCACCGCGTCCGCCCGCGCCTGCCCCGCCCGCCAGTCGGACTCCTTGCCCGCGGCCGTGATCAGCTTGCGCGCCGCGGCGGCGATGGAGTCGATGCGCGCGCGCGGCGGCAGCGCGGCGTCCACGGCGAAATCGACCGGCTCGGTCGCCGCGGCGGCCGCTGGCTGCTCGGCGGCGTCCTCTTCCTTCTCCAGCCGGACGAGCTTGATGAAATCCTTTTCGCTCAGCGCGAACAGGTCGGCCGGCTCGCTGACGAAGCCGTGCCGGACCATCTTCTCCAGCGTCTTCTCCGCCAGGCCTTCCATGTCGAGGACGGGCCGCGAGACCGCGTAGCGCAGCAGCGCGATCTTCACGCCGGCGCAGTCGGTCCCGCCGCAGACGAGGTTGACGCCGTCGACGCGCAGCGCGCTGCCGCAGGCGGGGCAGGCGGCTGGCAGCGGCACCGCGCGCTCGTTCCCCTTGCGGCGCTCGACTCGATCTTCGGAATCACGTCGCCGGAGCGGACGACCTCGACCAGGTCGCCGATGCGCAGGCCCTTGTCCTTGTCGGGCACCTCTCCTTCGGCCGCGTTCGGATCGATCAAAAGGCCCTTGCGGTCCTTGATGAAGTCCGGGTTGTGCAGCGTCGCGGCCGCCACGGTCACGTCGCCGATCTTGACCGGCTCGAGCCGCGCCACCGGCGCGACCACGCCGGTCCGGCCAACCTGCCAGTCGACGCCGACGAGGCGGGTCCGCGCCTTCTCCGCCAGGAACTTGTAGGCCGCCATCGACCGCGGCGCCTTCGCCGTCGAGCCCATCGCATCGCCCGCCGCGCTGTCGTTGAGCCGCAGCACGATGCCGTCGATGTCGTAGGGGTAGTCCTCCTTGCGCCGCGCGATCAGCTCGGCGTAGCGGCGGAAGGACTCGGCGTCCGCGATCAGCTCGGCCGGCTCGGCGGCCTGCAGGCCCATCTTTTCCAGCAGCTGCAGGCAGGCGGCGGCCGTCGGCGGCGCGCCCTCCCCGATGAGGCTGTACGCCACGAAGTCGACCTGGCGCCGCGCGACCAGCTCCGCCTCGAGCTGCCGCAGGGTGCCGGCGGCGGCGTTGCGCGGATTGACGAACTCCGGCCGGCCGGCCTCCCGCTGCTGCCGGTTGATCTCGGCCAGCCGGCCGCGCGCGATCATCGCCTCGCCGCGCACCAGCAGCTTGCCCGGCGGCGCGTTTTGCAAAACCTGCGGGACGTTGCGGACGTGCCGGACGTTCGGCGTGATGTTCTCGCCCTTGAGGCCGTCGCCGCGCGTCGCGCCGCAGCTGAGCCGGCCGTCAATGTAAACCAGCGAGACCGCCATGCCGTCGAGCTTGGGCATCGCCAGGCATACGCGCCCGCCGGTTTCCTTCGCGCAGCGCGCGAAGAACAGCTCGAGCTTCGCGCCCGCCTTGTCCTCCTTCGCTTCGGGCGGGTCCTCGTGGATCTTGTCCAGCGACATCATCGGGAAGTCGTGCTTCACCGCCGGGAAGCTGGACTTGGGCTTGCCGGCGATCTTCTGCGTCGGCGAATCGGCCGTGATCAGCTCGGGATGCCGCAGCTCGATTCCGAGCAGCTCGTCGAAGAGGCGGTCGTACTGCGCGTCGGAAATCTCCGGCGCGTCGTGGTTGAAATACAGGTCGTCCGCGCGGTCGATCAGCCCGCGCAGCTCGGCCGCCCGCCGCGCCGCGTCCGCCACCGTGCCGGCCTCAGCCGCTGAACAGGGCCCGCGCCAGCCTGCCGCCCGGCTGCACTCCTTCAGCGCGCATCTCGCTCTCGAGGTCCATGAGGTAGCCCCGCGTCGCCGCGATGCCATCCGCGCTGATCGGCGCCCCCGCGTTGTCGACCAGCTGGAACTTGAGGACCCGCGCCAGCTTGCCCATCAGCTCGAACATGTCGTCGAAGGCGGCGATCGGCTCCGAGACATGCGGGAAATCCAGCACCGCCTCGAGCCGCGCCACCTTGCGGTCCGGCGACCGCAGCTTCTCCCCGGTCGACATCGTGTACCAGGTCTCGCCGTTGACCTGGCGCCGCAGCATGCCGTCGCCGTCCTCTTCGAGGCCCTCGGCCAGGGCCAGGTCGAAGATGTCGCCGCTCTTGCGCGGCTCGCCGCCGTCGGCCGCGACCGCGATCAAGGTCGCAGTGAGCTTCTTGTCCACCGCCTCGCAGAACTCCTCGGCCGCCGCCAGGCGGTTCTCGATGTCCGCCTTCGCCGGGAAGTCGGCCACCCCCCGGTGCTTGCGCATCTGGCTTTGCAGCACCTTGACGATCGCCGGCAGCAGCTCCTCGGACAGCTTGGTCCGGCGGTTGCACAGCGGCACGCCCCACACCATCTCGCGGTAGGAGCGCTCCGAGCGGGGCAGCTCCCAGCGGCCGTTCTCGCGGCTGTAGCACAGCGTGGTCTGGTGCAGCCGCAGCCCCGCCTCCTTGGCCATCGCCTCGGAAATCTGATGGGCGCCCATCATCTCGATGCCGTGCTCGAAGCGCATGCGCGCCAGGTAATAGAACCGCTCCTGCAGCCGGTCGCTTTCTACCGGCGGGAACTCTTCGTCCGCAGCGGCGGCCGGCGGCGGCGGCGCTGGCGCTGGCGCAGGGGCCGGTTCCGGGGCCGGCTGCGGTTCTGGCTCCGGTTCCGGCGGGACGGGTGGCGGCGGCGCGGCGGCCGCTTCGGCCACGGGCGCCTGCTCGGTTCTCCTGACGATGGCCGGCTGGGCGGCGGCCGCGGCGGCGGCGAGCTCCTCGTCGATGAAGCGCTCCGGATTGTCCTGCTGCTCCTCGGGACGGATGACCGGCTCGCTCTTGGCCTGGCGCGGCGAAGCCATCTTCGGGGCGGTCTTGCGCGCCGGCGCCGGCGCCGCCGGCGCCCGCCGCAGCCGGTACAGGAAGTACAGCGCGAACGGCGCCAGGCACGCCGCCGCGACGATCAGCATTTCTTTGACCACGCTCAGCCGCCCGCCGCGCGCGCCTGCTCAACCGCCTCGTCCAGCCGGACCGCCACCAGTTTGGTGACGCCCTTCTCCTCCTGCGTGACCCCGACCAGATGGTCGGCCCGCTCGATCACCTGCTTGTTGTGCGTGACGAGCAGAAACTGCGACCGCCCCTTCATCGCCTCGAGCAGCGAGCAAAAGCGCATGGTGTTGGCGTCGTCGAGGGCCGCGTCGACCTCGTCGAGCACGCAGAACGGCGGCGGATTGAGGTCGTTGAGCGCGAAGATGAACGCCAGCGCGGTCAGGGTCTTCTCGCCGCCCGACAGCGCGTGGATGTTCGCCACCCGCTTGCCCGGCAGCGACACCTTCAGCTGCATGTCGGCCGCGAGGAAATCCTCGCTGTCGAGCTCGACCGCGGCGCTGCCGCCGCTGAACAGCTTGTGGAACATCTCGCTGAACTTGAGGTTGAGGCGGCCGTGGACGTCCTTGATGCGGCCGAGCATCTCGGCGTCGATGCGCTTGATCGCCTCCTGCAGCGCGGCAAGCGCCTCGCTGACGTCGGCCCGCTGCCCCTCGGTCTCCGCCAGGCGCTCTTCGCAGGCGCGGTGCTCGTCCTCGGCCGCGTAATTGACCGGGCCCGCCCGCTCGATGCGGCTTTCGAGCCGCGCCACCAGCGCGCCCGCCTCCTCGAGGCCGGCGTGCCGTTCGCGCAGCTTCGCCAGCTCGGCGGCGTCGACGCTGCGCTCGGCCAGCTGCGCCTTGAAAGCCTCGCCCTCGGCGCGCTTGGCCGCCGCCGCCAGCTCGCCGTCGCGCAGCCGCTGCTCCGCCTGCTCGAGCTCCGTCCGCAGGCTCTGCCGCGCCGCTTCCTGCTCGGCCTGCTCGGCGTCCAGCTCCTTGATGCCCCGCTCGAGCGTCGCGACCGCCTCCTGGGCGGCGGCCACCGCCTCGCCGGCCTTGGCGATGTCGCCTTCGAGCTTGGAGCTGTCGCGCTGGCGGAAGCTGCTTTGGTGGCTGACGATCGCGGTCCGCGCCTTCGCAAGGGCCAGCTTGGCCTCGACCAGGCGCTCTTCGAGGGCGCCGTTGCGCTGCTCGTTGAGCCCCGCTTCCATCCGCGCCTCGTGCAGGGCGCCCTTGAGCTCGCCGCTCGCGGCGCGGCTGGCCTCGAGCGCCTCTTCGGCGGTCCGCGCCTCGGCGCGCCGCGCGGCGGCGGCGGCGGCGGCCTTCTCGGCGCCTTCGGCGTCCGCGGCCTGGCGCTTGGCGGCCGCGGCCAGCTCCTTCTCCTGCGCCGCGACCTCCTTGCGGCCGCGCTCGATCGCCGCGCGCAGGCGCCGGCTCTGCTCGGCGTGGTACTCGGCGGCGTGCTTGCGGCGCAGCGCCTCCTGCTCCGCCCGCGCCAGGACGGCGTCCTCGCGCTCGCGGCGCTCGACCAGCCCGGCGGCCTTGGCCTCGAGCTCGGCCAGCCTCTTGGCCACGGCGTCGCGGCGGCGGCCCGCGGCTTCCGCCAAGCCTGCAAGCTCGGCCAGCCGCGCCTCGACCTCCTTGAGGCGGCTGTTCCATTCGACGCCCGCCCGGCGGCTGCGCCGGCCGCTCGCCGCGCCCGGCGCGAAGCAGGTCCCGTCCGCCGTCACCGCCAGCTGCCCCGGCGCCAGCTGCGGCAGCGCCGCCAAGGCCGCCGCCCGGTCCGGCGCCAAGAAGGCCTGCGCCAGCCAGCAGCCCAGCAGCGGCCGCCACTGCGGCTTGGCCTCGACCGCGTCGATCAGGGGCCGCAGGCCCGGCGGCGGCGGGGCCGGCCGCACCTCCTGCGGCGCCAGCGCCGGATCGAGCAGCACTAGGCCTTCGGGCATTTCGCCGGCGGCCAGCAGCGCGGGCAGGTCCCGCGTCTCGAAGCCCTCCAGCAGATGGCCGAGGACCGCGTCCACCGCCTTCTCGCAGCCCGGCGCCTTGATGCCGGAGGCTTCGGCCAGGGTCGCCGCCGCATCCAGGCCGCGCGCCGCCAGCCAGTCGGCGTAGCGGTCCTTGAGCTTGCCCGCGATCTCCCGCAGCAGCTCGCGCTCGGCCTGCAGGCCGCCCTGCTCGCCCTGCAGGCGCAGGATCTCCTCCTTGGCCTCGGCGAGCTCGACGCTTTGCTCCTGCCGCCGCTTTTCGTTGTCGAGGGCGTCGCGCCGCGCGCGCTCGGCGCCGTCGCGGACGCGCGCCAGGGCCTTGGCGTCCGGCTCCTCGACCGGCGCCAGATGCTCCAGCTCGTGCTCGGCCTCCACCAGCTGCCTAGCCTGGTCGGCCCGCCGGTGCTCGACCACCTGCGCCGCCGCCTCGCTCTCGCTGCGCCGCTGCCGCGCCGCCGCCGCTTCCTCCTCCGCTTGTACCAGCCGCTCGGCAGCCTCGTCCCGCCGCCGCGCCGCCTCCTGCTCCTCCTTCTCCGCGCCGCTGATCCGGCGGCCGGCGGCCTCGGCCGCCGCCGCCAGCTCCTTGTGGCGTTCCCGCCCCGCCGCCAGCTCGGCCTCCAGGTCCGCGACGCGGCCGGCGGTCTCCTTGGCCTCGGCGGTCGCCGCCTCCATCTGCTCGCGCTCCTGCTTGGTCTGGCTCTCGTAGTCCCGCAGCGCCTGCTGCCGCTTTTCCTTCGCCGCGACCGCCTTGTAGTAGTCCGCCTGCAGCTTGCTGGCTTCGGCCGCGCGCGCGTGGCGCCGCTTGTTCAGGCCCTCCATGTCCTTTTCGAGGCCGCTGTGCCGGGTCCGCAGCGCGCCGGCTTCCTTCGCCGCCGCCGCCGCCGTCTCTTCGGCTTCGCGGGCGCCGGCCTCCACCGCCTCGAAGCGCAGGAGCAGCTCGAGCTGCCGCGCCACCTCCAGCCGCGCGCGGGCCTCGCGCATCTTCGCCGTCACCTGCGCCTGCCGCGCCAGGGCGTCGCGCTGGCGCCGCAGCTCGGCGGTGCTGTCGTCGAGGCGCTCCAGGCTCGCCTGCGCCGACCTGATCTTGCTCTCGGTCTCGCGGCGGCGCTCCTTGTAGATCGCCACGCCCGCCGCCTCTTCGAGATGGGCGCGGATGCGCTTGGGCTCCGCCTTGACGATCGTCGTGATCCGCTCCTGCTCGACGATGCCATACGAGCGCGCGCCGCTGCCGGTGCCCGCGAACAGGTCGACCACGTCGCGGCGCCGCACGCGCTGGCCGTTGATGAAGTAGCTCGAGTCGCCCTCGCGCTCGATCTGCCGCCGCACCGACAGCTCGGCGTATTCGCCCCACATCCCCAGGTCGCGGCTGCCGTCGTTCGCGACCAGCAGCTCGACGCTGCACCAGTCCGCCGCCCGCTGCCCCGCGGCGCCGTTGAAGATGATGTCGGTGTTGAGCTCCTGGCGCAGCTGGGTCGCGCGGCTTTCGCCCATCACCCAGCGCAGCGCGTCGACGATGTTCGACTTGCCGCAGCCGTTCGGGCCCACCAGGCCCAGCAGGCCGTCGCCGACGTTGATGACGCTGCGCTTCGCGAAGGACTTGAAGCCGATCAGGATGATCTGCTTGAGACGCATGCCGCAGGCCTCCGGGCGCCTAGCGCCGAGTGAACAGCAAGGAGGCGTTGGTGCCCCCGAAGCCGAAGGAGTTCGACAGCGCCGCGTCCGCCTTGAGGTCGCGGCTGCCCGCCGCGACGTAGTCCAGGTCGCACTGCGGATCGGGCTGCTCGAGGTTGATCGTCGGCGGCGCCTTGCCGCGCGCCAGCGCCAGGACCGTGAACACCGCCTCGATGCCGCCGGCCGCGCCGAGCAGGTGGCCCGTCATCGACTTGGTCCCCGACACCGCCAGGTCGTCCGCGGCCGGCCCGAAGACCTCCCTGATCGCCCGCGTCTCCGCGATGTCGCCCAGCGGCGTCGAGGTGCCGTGGGCGTTGACGTGCCGCACGTCGGCCGGTTCGATCTCGGCGTCGCGCAGCGCGTTCGCCATCGCCAGCCGCGCGCCCGCGCCGTCCTCCGGCGGCGCCGTGATGTGGTGCGCGTCGCCGCTTTGGCCGTAGCCGGCCAGCTCGCAGTAGATCTCGGCCCCGCGCGCCTTCGCGTGCTCCGCCTCCTCCAGCACGACGACGCCGGCGCCCTCGCCCAGCACGAAGCCGTTGCGCGCGACGTCGAAGGGCCGCGAGGCGCGCTCGGGCTCGTCGTTGCGGTCCGCCAGCGCCTGGGCGTTGCCGAAGCCCGCCACCGCCAGTTCGGTGATGCTGCTCTCGGCGCCGCCGGCGACGATGACGTCGGCGTCGCCGTAGGCGATCTTGCGCGCGCCCTCGCCGATGCAGTGGGTCCCGGTGGTGCAGGCGGTCGCGATCGCCAGGTTCGGCCCCCGCAGGCCGTACAGCATCGAGACCCAGCCGGCCGCCATGTTGATGATCGAGCTCGGGACGAAGAAGGGCGACACCTGCCGGGGGCCGTCCGCCGCGAGGATGGAGTGCGCCTGCTCGATCAGCGGCAGGCCGCCGATCCCCGAGCCGATCAGCGCGCCCGCCCGCGCCGGATCGAAGCCCGCGCCGTCGGCCAGGCCGGCGTCGCCGAGCGCTTCGGCGGCCGCGGCGATGCCGTAGCGGATGAAGACGTCGGCGCGGCGCGCGTGCCGCGGGTTGAAGACGTCGGCGTCCTTGAAGTCCTTGACCTCGGCCGCAATGCGGCACTTCGACCGCGACGGGTCGAAGCGGCTGATCGCCGTCACGCCCGAACGGCCCGCCAGCAGGCTGTCCCAGGCGGCGGCGACGCCGTTGCCGACCGGCGAAACGATGCCGAGGCCGGTGACCGCGACCCGGCGTCCTTTCATGAGGCTACTTGCCTTGTGATTCCAGGTGCTCCTGGATCTGGGTTATGGCCTCGCCGACCGTCTTGATGGTGGCCGACTTCTCGTCCGGAATCGAGACCTGGAATTTCTTCTCCAGCTCCATGATGAGCTCGACGCTGTCCAGGGAATCCGCCCCCAGGTCCTCGATGAACCTGCTCTCGTCGGATATCTCATCAGCCTTCTTGCCCAGCAGGCTCGAGACGATGCCGTATACGTCGCTCTTGATCTGTGCCTGGTCCACGCTGCCCTCCTATAGGATGTGTAAAGTAGCAACTGCGGATTTTAACCCAGCCGCCCGATTAACTACATGTGAAGCCTCGCCGCCGCCCGCGCCACTACATGTAGCGGCCGGCCGCTTGCCCTAGAATCCTCGCAAAAGCCCATGCCCGACGACCGCCAGCCCGCGCCCGGCCTGCTGAGCACCTGCATCGCCGACCTGATGCGCCCCGGCGTCGCCGCGGCCACCCGGCGCCTGATCGCGGCGGCCTGCGGGGCCGAGCCCCGGATCCCGGCCGCCCAGACCTGCTGCGGCCAGCCCGCCCTCAACGCCGGCCGCCGCGCCGACGCCAAGCGGCTGCTGCTGCGGATGGCGCGGCTGTTCGCGGACTGCGCCACCGTCGTCGCGCCGTCGGGCTCCTGCGTCGGCGCGATCAAGAAGCACATGGCCGGGCTGTTCGCGCCGGACGAGGAAGGCGCGGCCGAGGCGCGGGAGTTCGCCGCCAAGTGCATGGAGCTGTCCGAGTACCTCGTCGAACGCGGCTTCGAGCCGCGGCCGGCCGCGAAGCCGCTGACGATCGCCTACCACGACTCCTGCGCCGGCCTGCGCGAGCTCGGGATCCATGACGGGCCGCGCGCGCTGCTCGCCGCCGCCGGCCACACCCTGGTCCCCCTCGAGGACGCCGACGTCTGCTGCGGCTTCGGCGGCAGCTTCGCCGTCAAGTTCGGCGAAGTCTCCGCCCACATGGCCGAGGACAAATGCCGCTGCGCCCTCGCCGCGGGCGCCGACGTCCTCGCGCTCGGCGACCTCGGCTGCCTGCTGAACATCGAAGGCCGCATGCTGCGCCGCGGCGAAGCGTTGCCGGTCCACCACTACGCCGAGCTCATCGCGGACTGAGTCCATGGCGACCGCCCCCATCAGCTTCGCCCGCCGGGCCGCCGCCGACAAGGACGGCCCCGCCCTGCGCCAGGCGATGGAAACCGCCAAGCGGCAGCTGTTCGGCAACGCCGACAAGGCCATGGCCCACCCGGACTATCCGCGCTGGCGCGACGAGGGCACCCGCATCCGCGAGGAGGCGGTCGGCCGGCTGCCCGAGCTGCTCGAGCGCTTCGAGGAACGCGCCCGCGCCGCCGGCGCCGAGGTCCACTGGGCCCGCGACGCGGCCGCGGCGCGGCGCATCGTCGCGGCCATCGCCAAAAAGCACGGCTGCCGCAGCGTCATCAAGTCCAAGTCGATGCTGACCGAGGAGATCGAGCTCAACGACGGCCTCGAGCGCGCCGGCCTCGAGGTCCTCGAGACCGACCTCGGCGAGTACGTCGTCCAGCTCAGCGGCGGCCGGCCCTCGCACATCATCGCGCCGATCATCCACATGACCGCCAAGGAGGTCAACGCCCTGTTCGCCGCCAAGCACGGCGGCGGCCTCAAGGACAGCAAGGAGGCCATCGCCAACTTCCTCGTCGCGGCCACCGGCAGCGTCGCGATCGTCACCAACGAGGGCAACGGCCGCTTCAGCGGCGCCCGGCCGCGCGTGAGGGTGTCGGTCGCCGGCATCGAGAAGGTCATTCCCGGCCTCGCCGAGCTCGGCAAGCTGCTGCGGCTGCTGCCGCGCGCCGCGACCGGCCAGCACAGCAGCGCCTACGTCAGCCTCGCCACCGGCCCCGGCGGCGGCCGCCATCCCGAGCACCACCACATCGTCCTCGTCGACGGCGGCCGCTCCCGGCTGCTCGCCGGCAAATACCGCGCCATGCTGCGCTGCATCCGCTGCGGCTCCTGCATGAACCACTGCCCGGTCTACAAGACCGCCGGCGGCCTCAGCTACGACTCGGTCTACGTCGGGCCGATGGGCGCGGTGCTGTCGCCCAACCTCTTCGGCCCGCGGCACGACGACCTGCCGCACGCGGCCACCATGTGCGGCGCCTGCTCGGCCAGCTGCCCGGTGAAGATCCCCCTGCCCGAGCTGATGCGCGAGCTGCGCGAGGACCAGGTCGAGGCCGGCCGCGAGAGCCGGCTGCAAAAACTCCTCTTCGCCCTGTGGCTGGCCGCCGCGACCCGGCCGCGGCTCTACGCCTTCGGCGCGCGCCTCGCCTCGGCCGTCCTGCGCCTTGTCGGCGGCCGCGCGCAGCGCCTCGACGCCCTGCCCGGCGGCGCGGGCTGGTTCGCCGGCCGCGCCCTGCGCACCCCCGCCGAGCGCCCTTTCCGCTTTTCCTCCTCCGCCTCCTCCCGCCATGACGACTGAACAGCGCCACGGCGTCTTCCTCGACGCCAAGACCATCGCCTGCGAGCTGGTCAAGCCCGCATCCCTCGCGACCTGGGACGTCCATCCCCTCGTCGCGGACGCCGACGTCGCGGCGCGCATCGCCGCCGCGGACGTCGTCTACACCAACAAGGTCCCGCTCGGCGCCGACGCGCTCGCCGGCGCCGCCAGGCTCAAGCTGGTCGTCGTCGCCGCGACCGGCTACGACATCATCGACCTGGCCTGCTGCAAACAGCGCGGCGTCGCCGTCGCCAACAGCCCGGGCTACTCGGTCAGCTCGGTCCCCGAGCACGTCCTCGCGCTGATCTTCGCGGCCGCGCGCGCCGTCGTCCCCTACCACGCCGCCGCCGGCGACGGCACCTGGGCGAACGCCGACATCTTCTGCCTGCAAGACCATCCCATCATCGAGCTGCGCGGCCGGCAGGCCGGCTTCATCGGCAGCGGCAGCCTAGGCCGCGCCAGCGCCGAGCTGTGCGCCAGCGTCGGCATGAAGACCGTCTTCCTCGAGCGCCACGACGGCGAGCAGGACGAGCTGCCGCGCCTCGGCCTCGACGAGCTGCTCGCGACCTCGGACGTCGTCAGCCTGCACTGCCCGCTCACCGCCGCCAACCGCGGCATGATCGACGCCGCGGCCATCGCGAAGATGAAGGACGGCGCCATCCTCATCAACACCGCCCGCGGCGCCCTCGTCGACTCGGCCGCCCTCGTCGCCGCGCTCGAGGCCGGCAAGCTGCGCGGCGCCGGCATCGACGTCCTCGCCGCCGAGCCGCCGCCCGCCGCCGAGCCGCTGCTGCACTGCCGCCACCCCGGCCTGGTGCTCAGCCCGCACGTCGCCTGGGCCAGCATGGAGTCCCAGCAGCGCCTCGCGCGCATGCTCGCCGAAACCACCGACGCTTTTTTCAGCGGCGCGCCCCGCCACCTCGTCGGCTGAGGCAGCGATGGACGACGACCGCGACCTCATCCTCGCCGACCTGCGCCGCGCCCTGGCGAAAATCCCGCCGGCGCCGGCCGCGCCCGAGGCTTTCGGCCGCGACGCCTACGACGGCGCCGGCCTCGCCGAACTGCGCGCCAAGCTCGAGCTGTGCGGCTGCGAGCTCCATGAAATCGCCTCCCTCGCCGAACTGCCCGCCGCCGCCGCCGAGGCCCTGCGCGCGGCCGGCCTGCCGCCGGTCCTCGCCGTCGCGCCCGCGGCGCTGCGCGAACTCGACTGGGCCAGCCAGGAAATCCGGATCCAGCAAGACTGGGACGAGAGCCTCAAGGCCGCGCTTACCGAAGTCGACGGCGCCATCGCCGAAACCGGCCAGCTGATCGCGACCGGCGCCAGCGATCCGCAGGACTTCAGCCTGCTCGCCGACACCCACCTCGCGCTGCTGCGCAAGGAGAAGGTCCATCCTTCCCTCGACCATCTCGACGCCGCCCTCGGCGCCTCGCCCGCCGGCGTCGCGGCCCTCATCGCCGGGCCCTCGCGGACCGCGGACATCGAGCAGACCCTCGTCCTCGGGGCCCACGGCCCCCGGCGGGTGGTCGTCTTCCTCTGTTAGCGAAAGGCGCCGGCTACAGGTCGAACTCCATGTCGTGTTCGAGCGCCTTGACCTTGAGGCCCTGGCTCTCGAGCTCCTTGATCTCGTCCAGGACCTGCTGGTTGTACAGCGGCTTGATGTGCGTCGCGTACAGCTCGACGCTCTTGAGCTTCGCGGGGCTCAGGTTGTCCTTGCACAGGTCGGCGTACATCTGCGGCGTCAGGTGCTTGGAGATCCGCGCCAGCTCCTCGAGCCGGTTCGGAAAAGCGGTCTCGGTGATGAAGTAGCGCAGGTCGTCCTGCGCGTTGATCCAGGCCCAGACCTCGTCGCTGGCCGAGATCATGTCCGAGATGAACACCATGCTGCCGTTCTCGCCGTGGAAGCAGAAGCCCAGCGTCGGCAGCGCGTGCCGCACCGGCAGCGGCGTGATGCGGTAGCCGCGGATGTCGACCGTCTCGAAGGCCCGCAGCACGTGGAACTCCACCATCTGCACGCCGTTGATGATCACCTTCTCGATCTCGGGCCAGATGATCTCGTTGACCACGTAGCGCCGCAGCGCCGAGGCCGTCTCCGGCAGCGCGTGGATGCGCGTCGCCTCCTTGCGGTGCTCGATGTCCTGGTCGGCGATGAAGCAGATCGAGGTGATGTGATCGAGGTGCGAGTGCGACACCAGGATGTCCTTGATCCGCAGCGCCTCCTCCGGCGCCAGTTTCCGCGCGCCCGTGCCCGCGTCCACTAAAAGCTCGTCGCCCAGCAACAGGCATGTCGAGTCGTGGCCTGCGGCCACGCCTCCAGAGCACCCCAGCACCTTGATTTTCATCCGCGCGTATCTCCTTTTTTCATTTGGTGTCGAAATTGGTGACGGCTTCCCAGTCGTCCGGCGGCGGCGCCGCGAGCAGATGCTGCGCCTTGTGCAGGTAGATGTCCAGCAGCCCGTCGTCGGGGAAAATCGCCTTGAGCTGCTCGATGATCGCCACCATGTTGCCGAAGCCGCGGTGGTTGTACATCTCCCAGTACTCGTTCGACAGTTCGTGCAGCTGCCGCATGTTCTCGGTCGCGGCGCGCACGTCGCCGATCGGGCTGTAGATCATCACCGCCTGGTTCTTGCCCTTGACCCGCACCGCGTCCACCGGCCGGTACAGGTAATGCTCCTTGGTCATCTCGTAGGTGCGCTCGCCGACGATGATGTCCACGCCGTACTGCTTGGTGATGCCCTCGAGCCGCGACGCCAGGTTCACCGTGTCGCCCATCACCGTGTACGACAGGCGGATGTTCGAGCCCATGTTGCCGACGCAGGCGGTGCCGGTGTTGAGGCCGATGCCCATCTTGAGCTCCGGCATGCCCTTCTCCACCAGCTCCTTCGACAGCTTGGCCATCGCCCGCTGCATGCCCATCGCGCCGCGCACGGCGTTCAGCGCGTGGTTCGGGTCGTCGAGCGGCGCGTTCCAAAACGCCATCACCGCGTCGCCGATGTACTTGTCGATCGTCCCCCGGCTGTGGTGGATCTCGTAGGACATCGCCGACAGCATCTGGTTCATCAGCTTGGTGAGGTCGCTCGGGTCGAGGCTTTCGGAGATCGTCGTGAAGCCGCGCACGTCCGAGAACAGGATCGTCATGTCGCGGCTCTCGCCTTCCATCGAGAAGCCTTTCTTCGAGGCGTTGACCTCCTTGGCCAGCTCCGGCGGGATGTACTGTCGCCATCAGCGCGACGATGAGCGCGATGAACGGCACCAGGCGGTAGACGTCCTGGCTGCCCAGCCACATGACGTTGTAGTTCAGGTAGATGACGACCGCCGCCAGGCCCAGGCTGACGCCGACCGTCATCACCACCCGCAGCCGCACGTACAGCACCGACAGCGCCAGCGCCAGCAGCAGCAGCAGCACGTTTTCCACCACCAGCGCCGAGTGCGGCCGCGACAGCGACGACTGGTCGCGCAGGTTGCGGTAGGCGAGCGCGTGCAGCTCGATGCCCGGCACCCGGGCGCCGACCGGCGTGTTCCACAGGTCGTTGACTTCCTGCGACGACGAGCCGATGAAGGCGATCTTGTCCACGAGCGCGCCTTCTTCGACGGCGCCGTTCATCAAATCGTAGGCCGAGTAGTAGGGGAAGACGCTGCTGCGCGGGCCGACGCCGCCCTGGTAGCCGAGCATGACCCTGCCGGTGGAGGTTATCGGCGTCTGGCTCTCGCGCGTCCCGATCGAATGGACGCCCGCGGCGACGCCGCTGGGCACGGCGTAGGCGTAGACCTGATTCGGGTTGAGCAGGTTGCCGGCGTAGCGCTCGACCACCGCCGGCAGCGACAGGTACAGCTGGCTGTTGAGCTCCGCGATCACTTCGTATTCCCGGATGATGCCGTCGACGTCCGGGCTCAGGTGGACGATGCCGGAGTCCACCGCGCGGTCATGGAAGAAATCGTTGCTGGCGAAGTAGCCGCTGTAGCTGCTCCAGTCCTGGATGTACTCCCGCAGCTCGCTGGGCTTGAAGCCCTTGTTGCGGCCCGAGGCGATGTCGAACAGCTCGACGATCCGCGGCAGCTGGCCGCTCTGCCGCTCGCTTTCGTCGACCATGTAGCCGAGGATCATCGGCCGGCCGTCGACCGTGTCCCGCAGCTTCTGGTCGAAATCGTATTCAGGCTCGATCTGCTCGATGGCTTTTTGAATCGCGCCGTCATAGCTGAATTTCTCCTTGAGCTCGCTGATGACCGCCCGGGTCTGGTCGCCGGTTTCCTGCAGGACCTCGGGGAAAACCACCAGCTGGACCTCGTGGTCGTCGTGCAGGATCCTGAGCAGCTCCGACAGCCGGTCGCGGCGCCAGGGCCAGGACTCGATCTGCTCGACGCTGCGGCGGTCGATGTCGATGATGACGACCTCCTTCTCGGGCTGGGGCTGGACCCCCTCGATGCTGTTGAGCATCCGCAGGTCGTAGGCGAAGCGCTCGAGCTCCTCGACGCTTTGAATCGACAGGAAGTCCGGCTTGCCCTCGTACGTCGCCAGCAGCGCGCAGGCGACGAGCGACACTATCAAATTGGCGATGATCCGGGTCATAGGGGATTCAGGCAAAGAGCCTGTGGCTATTTTATTACGCGGCGGCGTCCGCCCGCGCCACGACGTCGGCGGCGGCGGCCCGCGCCAGCTCCAGGTCGCGCGCCTCGACCAGCAGCCGCAGCACCGGTTCGGTGCCCGACGGCCGCAGCACCGCGCGGCGCACGCCGTCCCGTTCCGCCAGGTCCTCGACCACCGGCGCGAGCTTCGCGTACAGCCCGTCGCCGGGGCCGCAGGCGATGCTCTGCAGCACCGCCGGATAGGCCTCGTAGGAGGCGCTGGCCTCCGCCAGGCTCGCCTTGGACGGCGCCAGCGCCGCCAGCACCGCCAGGGCCGCGATCAGGCCGTCGCCGGTGATGTGGCGGTCGAGGATCAGGATGTGCCCCGCCGGCTCGCCGCCCAGGTTCCAGCCGCGCTCGCGCAGCCGCTGCGCCACGTTGCGGTCGCCCACGTCGCTGCGCTCGAAGCCCACGCCGAGCTCGGCCAGCGCGTCCGCCAGGGCCTGGTTGGACATCACCGTGCCCACCACGCCGGCCGGCGCCCGGCCCTGCGCCCGCCACAGGCTGCTCAGCGCGTGCAGGATCGCGTCGCCGTCGAGGACGCGGCCCGCGGCGGTGATCATCTGCAGCCGGTCGCCGTCGCCGTCGAGGACGATGCCGAGGTCGCAGCCCTCCCGCGTCACCAGCTCGGCGGCCGCCTGCGGGTGCAGGGCGCCGCAGCCGGCGTTGATGTTGGTGCCGTCCGGCTCGCAGCCGTGCTCGCGCACCGTCGCGCCCAGGGCCCGCAGCGCCGCCGGCGCCGCCTGGTAGCCCGCGCCGTTCGCGGCGTCGCAGACGACGTTGAGGCCGCTGAGGTCCAGGCCCGGCACCGTGCTGCGGCAAAAGGCCACGTAGCGGTCGGTCGCGTCGTCGATGCGCCGCGCCTTGCCTGGCTCCGCCGCCCAGCGCAGCCGGCTTTGTTCGCCGTTGACGATCTCCTCGATGGCGCGCTCCTGCTCGTCGCTCAGCTTGCTGCCGGCCGCGTCGAAGACCTTGACGCCGTTGTCGCGGTAGGGGTTGTGCGAGGCCGAGATGACGATGCCGGCCGCCGCGCCCTCGGCCGCGACCAGATGCGCCACCGCCGGCGTCGGCAGCGGGCCGGTCAGCGCCGTGTCGATGCCCGCCGCCACCAGGCCGGCCTCAATCGCCGATTCGACCATGTAGCCGGACAGCCGCGTGTCCTTGGCGATGACCACCTCGCGGCCCGGGCCGCCCAGCACCACGCCGATCGCGTAGCCCAGCCGCACCAGCAGGTCCGGCGTAATCGGCGGCTCGCCCACGACGCCGCGGACGCCGTCGGTGCCAAACGCGCATTCAGCCACGCGCCGCCCTCCTGGCTCCGGCCGCCGCCTCAGCCGCCATCCAGCCCCAGCTGCTCGATCAGCTTGTCCCGCAGGCTGGCGTTGCTCATCGTCTCGAGGACCGAGCGCAGGTCCTCGGGATCCTGGCCCAGCCGCCGTCCGACGATGGCCAGCTCCATCACCGCCAGGTCGTACTCGATGAAGGTCAGGTTGTTCGCGAAGCCGACCGCGCCGTTGAAGGCCTCGTCCGCCAGGCCACGGTACTCCTCGCGGCTGTGCAGCGCGTCCGCCGCGTACAGCAGCGCGCTCACCCGGTCGTAGGAAGTCAGGCCCTCGCTGTAGGTCGCCGCCTCCAGCGCCTTGCGCAGCACCTCGTCCGCCGTCGCCGCGTCGCCGTGCTCCAGGTAGCCCAGCCCCAGCGCCACGCCGCCCTTGGCCCACAGGCGCGGGGTTCCCTTGAGCTCGTCCCGGCGCTGCCGGGCCAGGTTGAAATCGCCGCCGCGCGCCGCGATCCTGATCTTCGCCAGCAGGGACTCGTCTTGGACCGGCGGCAGTTCGACTTCGGGCGCCTGCTCGATCTGCTGGTCCTGGTCCTGGGCGATCGCCGGCCCCGCCGCCAGCGCGGCGACGGCCAGCAGGCTCAAAAAGGCGGCGCGGGACGCGGCCGCCCCGCTAGGCCTGGGCCGGATTCTCCTCATCGGGAACCACCGGACTCTCATTGTCGGGGCTCGCCGACCCGCCTTTGGCCCCCTCGTCGTCCGATGAATCGCTGTCCGGCGGCCGCGGCTCGCGGTCCGCCATGATGTCCTCGATCTGCCCTTCGTTGAGGGTCTCCCACTCCAGCAGGAACTTGGTCATCATCTCCACCTTGGAGCGGTGCTCCTCGAGCAGGCCGCGCGCTTTTTCGTACTGCGCGTCGATAATCTGCCGGATCTCGGCGTCGACCTGCCGCATCGTCTCCTCGGAGACCTGCCGGTGCTGGACCAAAGAGCGGCCGATGAAGATCTCGCCGTCGGATTCGCCGCTGACCATCGGGCCGAGCTTGGCGCTCATGCCCCACTGCGAGACCATGCGCCGCGCCATGTCGGTCGCGCGCTCGAAGTCGTTCGAGGCGCCGGTCGTCATCTGGTTCATGAAGATCTCCTCGGCCACCCGTCCCGCCAGCAGCATGCAGATGCTGTCGATGAGCTGGTCGCGGTTCATGTTGTAGCGGTCCTCGACCGGCAGCTGCATCGTCACGCCCAGCGCCCGGCCGCGCGGGATGATGGTCACCTTGTGGACCGGATCGGTGTGCTCGAGCAGCTTGGCGACGACCGCGTGCCCCGACTCGTGGTAGGCCGTGTTGCGGCGCTCGCGCTCGGGCATCACCACCGACTTGCGCTCCGAGCCCATGATGATCTTTTCCTTCGCGCGCTCGAAGTCATCCGGCAACACCAGCTTGCGGTTGGAACGCGCCGCCATCAGCGCCGCCTCGTTCACCAGGTTCGCGAGGTCCGCGCCCGAAAAGCCCGGCGTCCCGCGCGCGATGTCCTTGGTGTTGACCTTGTCGCTGTGCGCGATCTTGCGCATGTGGACCTTGAGGATCGCGGTCCGGCCCTTGATGTCGGGCAGCGGCACCACCACCTGGCGGTCGAAGCGTCCCGGCCGCATCAGCGCCGGGTCGAGGACGTCCGGCCGGTTGGTGGCCGCGATCACGATGACGCCGAGGTTGTCCTCGAAGCCGTCCATGCTCACCAGCATCTGGTTGAGCGTCTGCTCGCGCTCGTCGTTGCCGCCGCCGAGGCCCGCGCCGCGCTGGCGGCCGACCGCGTCGATCTCGTCGATGAAGACGATGCAGGGCGCCTTCTTCGAGGCCTGCTCGAACATGTCGCGCACCCGCGCCGCGCCGACGCCGACGAACATCTCGACGAAGTCCGAGCCCGAGATCGAGAAGAACGGCACCTGCGATTCGCCGGCGATCGCCCGCGCCAGCATGGTCTTGCCGGTCCCCGGCGAGCCGACCAGCAGCACGCCGCGCGGAATCTTGCCGCCCAGCTTTTGGAACTTGCCCGGGTTTTTGAGGAAGTCGACGATCTCGGCCACCTCCTCCTTGGCCTCCTCGCAGCCGGCGACGTCCTGGAAGGTGATCGGGTTGGTGTTCTCGTCGATGACGCGCGCCCGGCTCTTGCCGAAAGAAAAAGCGCCGCCCTTGCCGCCGCCCTGCATCTGCCGCATGTAGAAGATCCACAGGCCGATCAAAAGCAGCATCGGCGTCCACGAGATCAGGATCGAGGTCAGCAGCGAGCGCTCCTTGGCCGGCTTGGCGACGATCTCGACGCCGGTCTTGCGCAGGTCGGTGAGCATGAAGACGTCGCCGGGCAGGTGCGCGAGGAACTTGCGGCCGTCGTTCGCGGTCGCGTACATCTTGCGCTCCTCGACCATGATGCTGGTGTAGCGGCCGCTTTCGGCCTCGGCCATCATCTGCGAGTACGCGATCTGGTCGTACTGGTCGTCCGAATCCCCGAGGTTGGAGAACAGCACGACCACGAAGGCGAACAGCAGCCCCCAGAACAGGACGGTGCGCATGGTGGAGTTCATGACGCTGAAACGGCGCGAATCATGCCTTCATTCTATACTTTCGCGCGCCAGGACGTAGCATTCCTGGCTGCGGGAGCGGGTCGTCCGCGGCCGCTTGACCTGGACCTTGGCGAAATGCCGCCGGGCCTCGGCCCGCAGGAACTCCAGCGGTTCGCCGCCGAAAGTCTTCGCCAGCAGCGCCCGCGGCCCGAGCGCGGCGCAGCATTCGAGCACCGCCCGGTGCAGGTCCTCGCAGCGCGCCGCGTCGCGGTCCGCGACCCCGCTGAGGTCGGGCGCCGCGTCGCTCAAAAGCAGGTCGGCCCGGCCGCCGGCGAGCTCGCGCAGCCGCTCCTGGACCGCCGGATCGGTGAAATCGCCCTGGACGAACGCCGCGCCCTCGACCGGCTCCATCGGCAGCAGGTCGACCGCGACGACCCGCAGGGCGGGGTTGGCGCGGCGCAGGGCCTGGGTCCAGCCGCCGGGGGCGGCGCCGAGCTCGACCGCGACCCGGGCCTCCTTGATGAAGCCGGCGCCCTCATCGAGCTCGAGCAGCTTGCAGCCCGCGAGCGGTAGCCCTGCCGCCGGGCCTCGCGGACGCCCGGGTCCCGGCTGTGCGCCGCCAGCCAGCGGCGCGCGGCGCGCTTGCCCATGCCCGCGCCGCTAATCCTCTATCTTGAGGGTCTTCTTCATTTCTTCGATGAACAGCACATTGTCATCGGTCCTTGACATACATTTGTTAATCCACCCAGCGGTCTGGGCATAGTCTTGATCTGCGCAAACCTCGCGTATCTTACGCGAAACCTGAAGAGCCCCCTTGTCCAGAAGAAACTCTTCGCGTCTAGTGCTGCTTTCTCTGCTGTAATTAACTGCGGGATAGATTCCCTTCTCGGCAATGGCACGGGCCAAAAGAATTTCCATGTTGCTGGTGCCCTTGAACTCTTCGTAGATGATATCATCCATCCTCGACCCGGTCTCCACCAGCGCGGTCGCGATGATCGTCAGGGAGCCGCCGCCTCTGATGTTGCGAGCCGCGCCAAAAAACCGTTTTGGACGCGGCAAAGCTTCCGCATCCAATCCGCCACTCATAGTACGGCCTGTATGAGGCGCGACAGTGTTGTAAGCCCGGGCCAGACGCGTGATGGAGTCCAGCAAAATCACGACGTCTTTGCCTATCTCCACCCGTCGCTTGGCCTTTGCAATGACCGCTTCTGCGACGGTGACTTGCTGACTCGGCTCATCGTCAAAGGTCGCTGCTACGACCTCGCTTTCAATCGACTCCTGCATGTCGGTCACTTCCTCAGGACGCTCGTCGATCAGCAGGACGGTCAGCTCGACTTCGGGGTGGTTCTCTTCAATGGCGTGGGCGATTTGCTTCATCATGGTGGTTTTGCCGCTCTTGGGAGGCGAGACTATCAAGCCGCGCTGGCCCTTGCCGATTGGCGCAAAGACGTCGATAACACGGCCGATGACAAAATCCTCCTTCTGCTTGCCATCCTTATCCTTACCCTGTCGGCTGCGCTCAAGGACAAGCCGTTCTTTCGGATGATCGGGTTTCAGATTCTCGAACAGCTTGCGTTTACGCTTCTCGCCCACAGCCATGTCCTCAAAGCTTTCGACTTCGCGCAGGCGGAAATAATTGTCTTGGTCCTCCGGAACGCGAAGGATTCCCTTGACGGTCTGGCCTTCAAGCAGCCCGAAATGCTTGATGAGACGGGAATCAACGAAGATGTCCCCTTTTTTCTCGCAATAGGAGTTGGCAGAAAAACGTAGGAAGCCATAACCTTCTTTGGCGATTTTCAGGCAGCCCTCGCCATGCAGAATCACTCCTTTCTGCGCTAGCTTCTTGGCCACCAGAAAAACCATCTCGTGTTTGGGCTGGGGTTCCGACGGCGCTTTGACCCCCTCGTCCTGCATGATTTCCTCGAGCTCTTCATCGCTCTTGGAGATTAGGTCGCCAAGCTTGATCTCCTGGCCATTCGGCTCGATTTCTCGCTCCTCCCTTTTGGCGAAATCCGAAAAGCTTATTTTTTTCGACGGAGGTGAAGTTGGTGGCAGATATGAACTGTGGCTGATCGCAGCGGGCTTCTTCTGCCACCCTTGCGGAACGCTCTTCCCAGCCGGCTGGACCGGGCGTGGCTTGCTATAGTTGTGGGTTTTGGGGTGAGAACCTGGCTTGGAGCGAGATGGCGGTGGCGGAAGCGTGCTTGAGTTTTTCTTCTTGCTGGATTCGTCTGTCATGGTTTTGTCCTTACTTTGAGCGTTGCCTGGGGGACTTATAAGCCCCCTCTTTCGACAATTCAAGCCCAGTATTTTTAAAACCCTCCCAGTCCGCCGCCGCGGCCGGGCGCCAAGCCACGTCCCAGCAGGCCTCGCGGCCCGCCCGGCGTCGATGGAACCGGCGTTGCGCCACCGCCGCGCGGCGGCTTTTTCTCAGTGAGTGGCCGCGGCCAGGCTCACTTTTTCATCATCTTCTGCATCATCGTGAACATGTCCGCGTTGCTCTTGGTCGCGCGCATCTGCTCGATGATCCATTCGGCGTTCTTGACGTCGTCCTGCTCGGCGCAGGCGCGGCGCAGCAGCCATGAGTGCTGCAGGACCTTCGGGTCGAGCAGCAATTCCTCGCGGCGGGTGCCGCAGCGCTTGAGGCTGATCGCCGGGTAGATGCGCTTTTCGGAGATGCGGCGGTCGAGGTGGATCTCCATGTTGCCGGTGCCCTTGAACTCCTCGTAGATGACCTCGTCCATCTTCGAGCCGGTGTCCACCAGCGCGGTCGCGATGATCGTAAGCGAGCCGCCGTGCTCGATGTTGCGCGCGGCGCCGAAGAAGCGCTTCGGCCGCTGCAGCGCCTGCGAGTCGACGCCGCCGGTCAGCACCCGGCCGGTCTGCGGCGCCACCGTGTTGTAGGCCCGCGCCAGCCGCGTGATCGAGTCGAGCATGATCACCACGTCCTTGCCCATCTCCACCCGGCGCTTGGCCTTGGCGATGATCATCTCGGCGACGTGGACGTGGCGGGCCGCCGCCTCGTCGAAGGTCGAGGCCACGACCTCGCCCTTGACCGAGCGCTGCATCTCGGTGACCTCCTCGGGCCGCTCGTCGATCAGCAGGACGATGAGCTCGACCTCGGGGTGGTTCTCCTCGATGGCGTGCGCGATGTGCTGCAGCATCACCGTCTTGCCGCTCTTGGGCGGCGACACCAGCAGGCCGCGCTGGCCCTTGCCGATCGGCGCGAAGATGTCGATGATGCGGCCGG
This sequence comes from Candidatus Amphirhobacter heronislandensis, assembly GCA_001750625.1. Lineage (GTDB taxonomy): Bacteria > Pseudomonadota > Gammaproteobacteria > Tethybacterales > Tethybacteraceae > Amphirhobacter > Amphirhobacter heronislandensis. The sequence continues at coordinate 3,247 of MEIE01000001.1, read as the reverse complement.
TGGCGTTCTCCTCGGCGCGCATGTCGCGCTCGAGCACGAAGCGCTCGTCCGGGAAGGTCGGGGTCAGGTTCTCGAAGACCGTCCGCCGGCCCACCTTGCCGGCGGGGATGCCGTTGATCCCGTCGACGTCGCGCAGGCCGAAGAAGCGGTCGTTGTCCCGCGGCGCGATCAGCCGGCCGCTGACCATGTCGCCGCTCTGCAGCCCGTGGCTGCGGGCCAGCTGCGGCGCGACGTAGATGTCGCCCTGCTCCGGGCAGTAGGAGTTGGCGGCGAAGCGCAGGAAGCCGTGGCCGTCCTTGGCGGCCTCCAGACAGCCCTCGCCGTGCAGGGCGGCGCCGCGCTGCGCGAGGTTCTTGGCGGCTAAAAAGACCAGGTCGAGCTTGCGCATGCGGTTGGACGGCGCCTCGATGCCCTCGGCCTGCAGGAAATCATAGAGCCCGTCGACGCTCTTGGAGCTCAGGTCGCCCAGCTCGAAGGCCTCGCCGTTCGGCTCGACCTCCTGCTCGTCCCGGCCCTCGAGGCTGGGGACGCCGCTCGGCAGCTTGCCGCCGGCCGGCCGGCCGCGGACGCGGCCGCCGCGGGGCTTGTTGTGCGGGCGCGGGCCGCGGCCGCGGGCGCGGGGACCGCCGGGGCCGGGCGGCGGGCCCGGGGGTGGCGGCGGCGGGGGCGGCGGGGTCTGGCTGTCGTCGGTCATGGCGGTGGCAAAGGGCGGGAAGCGTTAGCTCAGGTGCGGCTGGACGAGGGCGGCGTACTGCTCGAGCGGCAGCGCCCCGGTTTCGCGGGCGACCGGCTGGCCGTCCTTGAACAGGATCACGGTCGGGATGCCGGTGATGGCGTGCTCGACCGCGCAGTCGCGGCTGGCGTCGACGTCGAGCTTGACGACCTCGAGCTTGCCGGCGTGCCGGGCCGCGAGCTCCTCGAGCACCGGCGCGACCGCCTTGCAGGGCCCGCACCACTCGGCCCAGAAATCGACGAGCACCGGCAGCTGCGCGCTGCGCTCGATCACGGCGGCGGCGAAACTGCCGCCGTCGACTGCCTTTACTGCTGACTCTTCTGCGCTCATGGCGTGCTCCTTCTGCTTGGAATGCGGTAGGGGAAAAACGGCGGGGCTGGGCCGCCGCGCCTGGAGGGACGCATCGTCAATGGGTCTTGCAAGCGCGGGTCCGCCCGAGGCGCCCGGGCCGCGTCCTTGGGCGCGGCTAAGGCCTATTCTAGCAAATAATAATAAAATACGCCCCCTGACGGACCTGACAGCGTTGTTTCTGTGGCGAAAAAACTCTATGACTGCGGCCAATGCCCCGGCTACTGCTGCTGCTATCCGATCATCGAGACCACCGTCGCCGACATCCAGCGCCTCGCGAAGTTCCTCGGCCTGTCCGAGAGCGACGTCCGCAAGGAGTACATCGTCAAGGAAAGCCCCCGCCGCAACAAGCTGCGGATGCGGCACGACAAGCTCTTCGGCACCGACACCTGCGTCTTCTTCGACCAGGACAAGCGCCGCTGCACCATCTACGCCGGCCGGCCGCAGATCTGCCGCGACCATCCCGGCCCGAAGCCGAACCTCGCCGGCGATGAGCCCGGCACCCGCTGCGAATGGTACGACCGCATGCGCATCGAGCAGGCGATGGCCGGCAAGGGCAAGAAGGTGATCATGCTCAAGCAGCTGCCCTGGACCATCGACGGCGACTATCCGCTGTACGACAACAACGCCCGCGTCACCGCCGTGCTCGATTCCTACGCGCTCGGCGACGGCGTCGTCCGCTAGGACGATGGCCGGGATCGACCACCTCAACGGCGCCCCCGGCGCCCCCGCCGCGCTCGGGCCGTACAGCCAGGCGGCCGCGGCCGGGCCCTTCGTCTTCCTCGCCGGCCAGATCGGCGTCCGCCCCGACGGCGGCATGGACGACGGCTTCGAAGCCCAGGCGCAGCAGTGCTTCGCCAACCTCGCCGCGGTCTGCAAGCACGCCGGCGGCGGCCTCGACGGCCTGCTCAAGCTCAACGTCTACGTCACCGACGTCGCGAATTTCGCCGCCTTCAACGCCGTCGCCGAGCAGCATCTCAGCGCGCCCTACCCGGCGCGGGCGCTGGTCGGCGTCGCGGCCCTGCCCAAGGGCGCGCTGGTCGAGCTCGAAGGCGTCCTGCACCTCCCCGGCCGGCCGGCGGCGTAGGGCCGGCGCCCGCCGCCGGGCCGGGACCGTCGACGATGCAGGCGCTCGGGCGCGCCGCCTACGCCCTTGTGCTGGCGCTGCTGCTGCCGGCCTACGCCCTCGCCAAGCTGCGGCGCGGCGGCCCCGCCGCCCTGCGGCTGCGCGAACGCTGGGGCCTGGCGCCGCCGGCCGGCGCGGCGGTCTGGGCCAACTTCGCCTCGCTGGGCGAGTTCAACGCCTGCAAGGAGCTGCTGCTGGCCCTGCAGCAACGCGGCCACCGCCTGCTGCTGACCCATTCGGCCGAGGCGGCGCGCGCGATCGCCGCGCGGGCGACCGGCGCGCCGGTCCACGCCCTGCCGCTGGACTTCGCCTCCACCATGGCGCGCTTCGTCCGCCGGCAGCGGCCGCGGCTGTGCCTTTTAGTCGAGCAGGAGCTGTGGCCCAACCTCGTCGATCAGGTCCGGCGCCGCGGCGCGCCGGTCGCGGTCGTCAACGCCCGCCTGTCGCGGCGCACGGCGCGGCGCCACGCCCGGCTGTTCCCGTTCACGCGGCGCCTGTTTGAAGGACTGGACCTGGTCTGCGCCCAGGACGCGGACGCGGCCCGGCGCTTTCGGGCCCTCGGCGCGCCGCGGGTCGAAGTGACCGGCAACATGAAGTTCGACCGCCGCCCCGACGCGGCCAAGGTCGCTGAGGGCGAAGCGCTGCGGCGCCGGCTCAACGAAGCCTGGCCGGGGCGGCCGGTGCTGCTGCTGGCCTCAACCCGCGCCCACCGGGGCCAGGCCGAGGAAAAGCTGCTGCTCGACGCCCTCGCGCCGCTGCTGGCCAAGGTCGTCCTGCTGCTGGTCCCCCGCCACCTCGAGCGCATGGACGAGGCCGCGAAGATTCTGGCAGGCCGCGGCCTGGCCTACAGCCGGCGCAGTTCGCTGGCGCCGGACGCGCGGCCCGCGGCGATGGTCCTCGGCGACACCCTCGGCAGCATGGACTGCTACGTCGCCTGCGCCGACCTCGTCTTCATGGGCGCGAGCCTGGTGGCGAAGGGCGGCCAGAATCCGATGGAGGCCTTCGTCCAGGGCAAGGCGGTGCTCTGCGGCCCGCACATG